>JAZDDY010000074.1:0-10387 GCA_043809265.1 Candidatus Iainarchaeum sp. | reverse complement strand
ATGTGCGCGATGTGGCGCCGGATATTTTTCTGGCAGGAAACATCGGGGCGGCACAACTCAAGGAATACTCGGTTGAAAGGATAGAAAAAGCGCTTTCGGATGTGGGCGCCGACGCGCTCGCAATACATTTGAATGCAGCCCAAGAAGCAATGCAGCCTGATGGAACCCCGGACTTCAGGGGGGCATTCGAGAAGATTGCTGAAATATCCAAGAGACTTAAGAAACCGGTTTATGTAAAAGAAGTCGGGCACGGCATCGGGTGGACTGTGGCAAGGAAACTGGCTAAAACAAACATCAAGGCGATTGACGTGCAGGGTGCAGGCGGCACTTCCTGGATTGGAATTGACTCTTTAAGGGGAAACCGTGAATTAGGGGAAACCTTTTGGGATTTTGGGATTCCAACCGCGGTAAGCATTTTCGAATGCAGGCAGGAATTCAGAGGCAAAATCATAGCAAGCGGAGGCATCCGCTCAGGATTAGACATAATCAAAGGCATAATCCTCGGCGCGGATTTGGGCGGAATTGCCCTGCCGGTGCTCAAAGCACAGGCAGAAGGCGGCGAAAAAGGCGCGGAAAAATACCTGGAAAGAATCATTCAGGAAATCAGAATCGGGATGTTCCTGCTGAACGCACGTACAATAGAAGATTTGAAGAAAAAGAAAAAATAGAAGTATACATAACAGGCTTATTCTTTGGCATTCTTTATCTCGTTCGTCCTTTTCACCGGAACAGGCGATTTTTCCAACAGGGAGAGAATGCGCTGCTTTTCTCCCCCCAATCCCTTGTATTCAATCACAATGGCTTCAGGCTTTTCCACCGAGGCGGAGACCGCTTTTTCGAGCATTTCAAGGCTGAAATTCGGCAAGGCGTATTTCGGGCACATGTGGGAAAAAGCATATTCGGTTGAGAGGGCTATTTCAGTGAAATGCGGATTGTAATGGAGGCCGCCGATTCCTATTGCCGGTTTGCAGGAAGGGAAAGAAGTGCGCTCCATTATTGTTTCGGCCACGGCAAGGCCTGCCTTTTCGTCGCGCCACTGCGCATCAGCGCTCCCGATTTCGATAAAACAGCACGGGGTTTGAAGGAATGGGCCGTGGTGGGTGGCCTCATAGGAAACCTCAAATTCTAGACCCATAACCTCTTTTTTTTCTTTAAGGCCTAAAAGGTAATTTTTCATCAGAGAGGCTGAGGATTCGCCGAGCATGCGGTCTTGACCGCCCAATTCTGCTTTTCCCCAATTCCCGACAGGGTGAACGCTAAGGGTCGGAGTGCCGGACTTTGAGGAATGACGGGAAGCGAAAATAATGAATTCCGCCCCGAGCGCATCAAGGTCTTCGGAAAAAATGTGCAGGGAATCAATCAAAACAAGGCGAAGGGCGGATTTTTTGGATTCAAAAAAAGGATTGCCTTTATACGATTGGCCTGTTTCTGTGAAATCGAAATTTTCCGAAAGGCGCGAGTGAATGTTCATTCCGCCGATGTCTTCTTTGGACACAACAATGGTTTTCATTCCAAACGCCTTCGCACCGCCATATTCCCCTTGGACACGGCAATGGTTTCCATCGTTCAGATAAATAAAGCAAAAGAAATAATAATGGGGAACAGCGTATTCTAATCCATGGAGCAGAGCACTTTCAAACTCGCAGTATACTTCATTGTGGCGGCGGTGCTGGCTTACCTCTTTTTCTTCCAGTTTGCGCCGCAGTACCTCTGGAAAGAACCGTTGGTGGAAGTCGTCAAAAAAAACCTGGACAGGGCCGAAACCCAGTTGGGCGTCTACACTGCACAGGACGGAAGCTTCAGTGCAGGCTACACAGTAAAAGCCGAAGGCTTCGAAACATCCGACAGGTCGGTGGTGTTCAACTGCAACAGCAGCCTGTTCTGCTGCGAAAAAGGGGAAGATTGTGGAAAAACGATACGTTGGGACAACACAGGCATAAAGCGGTTTTTTTCCTTCAGCCAGGAAAAGACCGTGCCTGTTTCAACTAGATGCAGGTACGAAAAGCTCTATATTTGCAAGGTATACCTCGGCGAAGAGCCGGCACAGGTAAAAATAGGCAGCCTGGGGCTGGACACAACAGTGCTGGACCTTGCGGAATCAAACACCCTAAAAGCCGCTTTTGAAATAGAAAACACAGGCAAACAGGACATGGTCGCAATGGAAGTAAAGGCAAGGGTTTTCAAAAAACTCGAAGGCAGCGACGGCACGATGGAAAAAATCTTCAAAAAAGAATTCTCAACAGAATTCCCGCTTGAGAGCGGGGCAAAGCAGAAAGGAGAGCTTGAAATAGAAATAACGGAAAACGGCGATTATGAGATTGAAGTGACAGCGGTTGAAAAAACAGACGAAACAAACTATGAAACGCAAACGCTTGAAGTGACGGCGGCCGGGGAAGTTACAACAGAAGAATGCATCGAACAGGAAATGCCGGCGCAGGAAAAACAGAAATGCGATTACCTGCTGCCCTGCAAATGCAAAACACTCATTGAATGTGAAGCCTATTGGAGGGAAAAACTGGACATTCCAATAGCGGAAAACCTTCCAATCCAAAGCCAGAATGAGGAAACAGAAGAGATAACCCTTGAATACAAGGCAGCTGCTGTCCCTGCCTGGTGCGATGGAAAAACAATGGACTGCGCAGGGGACTGCACAGCCGCACCGCCGGCCTGCACTGCACTGGCATGCCAGGGGGACACGCAGGAGTGCAAAATATGGCTGCCATGCGACTGCGGGCAGGAAACAGACATTTCCCAATGCATGGCCTTGTGGGGCCCTAAAATCGGGGCAAGACCGCTCCTGACAGGCACATACAACGGAAAGGAAACGCTTTATGTCGAAGGGCAAAAGCAGGCCGAGGATTTGAAGAAGTTCTGTGAATGCGGAGGCTCGGCCCCATCGGCAACAAGCAAATGCATTCTGCCTACAATCGGCTCATGCGGCAGTCCGCCGCAAGCAAAACCTGAACCGGTTGAACCACCTGAACAGCAAACCGATTGCGACGGCGGGACGCCGCGGACAACGGAATGTGCAATTTTAACTAGAAACAGGGAATGCGTTGCAATACTTCCATGCATGTGCAAGACTCTGGCTGAATGCACATCGGCGTGGAAAACAGTAACCACGACAGATTGGGGGCTGCCGAAATCCCCGACCATTTCCTCTTACCTTTATAATGGAAAAGAATATGCGGCAATAATAGGGACCTATGAGGGGGAGTGCCAGGAGTGCAAGGAATATATTGACGGGTGCAGTTTTGCAGGAGCAGGGCTTTTAGGTTCAACTTTAACCCAGCATTGTGCCAAATAATTCAGATGGCAGAATCCTTAACTTTTTACTTCTCGTATGCCGCCTGCACTTTCCCGAGCGCTTTTTCCATCATTGAAACGGATTCTTCGAGCTCCCTGCAATACCAGTGCCTGAACGCCGCTGCAAGGTCGTCGCGCTCGGCATCAGGCGCGGGATTCAAGGAATAAAAGCCTTTTTCGTGCGCCACAAAGCCGAGCGCACAGAGGCGATTAAGGTGGTAGCGCACGAGCTTTTCCGAAATCAAAATGCCGCGGTTCTTCTCAAGAAAAGCCTTGATCTGCTGCGAGGAGGGATTCTCTTTCTTGGAAAAAACAAAGAAAAAAAAACGAATCAATGATTTCAATTACAGTGGAACGGGACTCGTTTTCGCTCATAAGGCCCATGGAAAGCGCAACCCAGCGGAGAAGGGATTTCTTGGTGAGAAGAACCTGCGGAGGAAGGTCCATTCTCCTGAACGTAAAAGTTTTTCTCACAAGGTCTGATTCAGGATGCCTCAAAACGCCCACCAAAGAGTTTTTCCACTGGAAATATAATATTCTATGCTTTTTTTAATCATTGTTTTTAATCTGTTTGCTGTTATACGGTTAAAATCAAGCATAAAAAAGAATCACAGCCCAACAGGAGGGGAGAAAATGGCGGTATTTGTAAACAGCAGGTTTACGCCATTGCGCATGGTCTTATCAAGAAGGGAGCCGGTACAGCTTACCCTTTACATACGGAATGAAAACGACAAGGAAACAAAACTGACAGTCAGGGTGACGCTTTCACCGCGCCTTTCATTCACAAAAGGCGGGTTCAAGAACAGCGAACTCATGAGGATTGATTCCATAAAACCGAACGAGGAAAAAACCCTGTACTTCCAGATATTCCCAAAAGCCAGCACAGACCCAGGCGACGAGCCGGTCGAAGTAAGGGTGCAGGAACACTACGCAAACTATCAGTTCACAGACAAGCAATACGAAAACACAATCACGCTGAAAGTGGACGAATAAACCTTCTTTTTGGCCGGCTGCAAAAACAGCCGGTTATGTATCTTAATTATACATAATATACGTTTCGCGCCAGGCGCCGGCAAAAAAGAGAGGCAACACCAAATACCGCGGCACATGCGCCCGACCGTTTACACATAATCTTGGACAAAACTATCCACGGGCCAATTTTTTAGGGCTTCAGATTCCCCTTCCAGAATGCCAAAAAACCAGCTTTTCCGGTTTTGCCATGGACTTTTTGGCCCTCTTTTTTGGCCCTGCCGCCCTTGGGTGGATTTTTGCAATCCGACAGCGATTCCAGTGCACAGCACAGGTAAAATTCCAATAATTTCAATGCCAGGCAGCCGTAATTTCCTGTGCTCCGCGCGCCTAGGATTTCAAGCCGCCCCGGAATTTCAAGCCGTTCCGGAAAAGGCATTTCAAAGCCACCCCGGATAAAATTAGCTACATAACAAATAGGCCCATTTTTATGGTTTTATACATAAGCAGGCGTTTTGGGCCATTTCCACAAACCCCAAAAAACAAGCCTAAAAAACAGCGTTTTCTGCACTTTGGGGCAGGTGGGAGTGCTGAATTCTGCATTTTCAGGCTTTGCAGTATAATAGAAGTTAGACCGCACTTTAAAGGATTTCTATCTGTAAAAACCCGCTAAGACCGTTCAAGGCACTTTTGAGAGCCCTGTGTGTTTGTTATGTATAAAGTTGTCTGGCTTTAGGTGGGCAGCGATGTGCTCCGACGGGTTTTCCAGAATGCTTTTGATTTTTCTTGTACTTCGCTTGCGGACTTTCCCTTTCATCTGATTCATCTTGTCGCGAAGCCGGCAAATTTCCAGAAAACCTTCTTTCGTATTATGCCTGTTTTCTTTGATTATCGCGAGGATTTGCGCCCAGAGCTGGAAATCATTGCCTTTGGTTGTGTAAAACTTTTGTTTTTTGAAATATTCCGCTAACTTGTAAAGGTCAGAGTGCGTCTGAACATAGTATTGGCAAACGTCCCGCTGGTTTTTGTACTGTTTCGATCTTTCCACAGTATAGATTTCACCGCAGCCAAGCACCCTCTTGACCAACTTCAGAACTGGGGCATCCTTCTTTACTAATCCTATCCGGAAGGAGGGAACAAGATGAAACGGAAATGCGTGGTGTTTTCTATGGTTTTTGCGGCCACTTGGCCTGAGCCGGTGGTCGATGTATTTTCCAATGCCGCAAGAGAAGCACCCTTCGCCCTCGACAAGGCCCATAATATAGTCATCCGAGGGCCGCCTCTCTTTCCTTTCAGTTTCCGCAGATTCAACCAATTCAACCAACCAATAAAAAAAGCGATTAAAGGCATTTAAACAAAATGGGAGAGTGGAGTTCCGGTGAATTATGCGCCCTCTATTAATTTGCTTGTTTTTGGCTTGCAATTTTTCTTTTCTTTCTTCTCTCTAAAGCCATTGCCGCTTTTCCAAGCAAGGTTGGCTGCACCAAGGCTTGTGCGCTTTTCATCCTGCCAAAGAGGAAAGCGCGTTCCCTGCCTGAAAAATTTTCAGCCACAAAGCGGCGGCCTAATTCAAGTATTTCCCTTTCAAGTTCAGGCCTGTATTGGATTGCCGTGCCCAATACCGCCAAAACAATCCTTTTTGGGTCGTATCTACGCCTTTGCTGTCTTGGGTAGAGCGCAAGCAATCCGGCTTTCACAAGGCGCGAGTCCACTCCTGTAAAAAGAGCCCTGTCAAAAGAGCCTTTTTCCTTTATTGGGGGCACATAAAAATCAAGAAAAACTAGTTGGTTGCCTGACAAAACCCAATTGTGGAAATTCACATCCATTCCAAACAAGACATTGCTTTTCTTTCTGGAATCAAAGGCTTTTTTTGCATTGGAAAGGAGTTCACTTGTGAGGCGCAGGCATTTCTCAGGGCGTGCCCCGGCAAAAACATTTGAAAGAATTTGGTTCTGCGGCACGTAGTCTTGGATAAAATAAAGCCGCCATCTGTTGCCGCTACCGGCCACTTTGACTTTTGCCGGTAAAATCGGGATGCCGGCATCGATGAGCGCTTTCTGGTAAAGTTCGCAAGCCCTCTTTGTGGAAAACACTTCTTTTCTGGAAAACTGCCTGCCTGCACCTTTCAGGACTTTCCCGGAAAAAGCGCCGCCCTCCACCAAATTTGGCTTTGAATGGACCCCTTTTCCTTCAAGCCGAAAAAGCTTGCGCTCCGGTGGCTCTGGGTGACTAGAGGGCATTGGTGCTTTCTTGTGGACCATAAATAGAGATAGGGCGCCGGAGTTTAAAAATAAAATTATTGCGAGGGGCGCGCGGATTTTGCTGTCCAAGATTGCGTGTTATTTTAGCAGCGCCGGGAAGTGATATCCGGTTCGGCCTTATTTTTCCAGCGGCAGCAGCTTGGCAAAAGCATATTCTTCTGTCTGCAGGTATTGCATTGAAATGCGCCTGATGTCTGCTGCGCTGACCGCCTTGATTTTTTCAAGGAATTGTTCAGGCGAGTGCCAGCCGTAGCGCAGGCATTCTGCGGCAATCCTTGCCTTGTTGAAGGAATTCTCTAACTCGAGCGTTTTTGAGCCGATAACCTGGCTTTTTACCCTGCCAAGCACGGCTGCTGAAAGCTCCTTTTTCCGGAGTTTTTCAAATTCTGCCAGCACCAGCCCTTTTGCTTCTTTTATTTTTTCCGGCTTTGTTGAAAAGTAAACTGCAAATGTGCCGTGGGTTTTTTCAACGTCAAGGTATGCGCTCACCTGGTAGCTCAATCCTCTTTTTTCCCTTATTTCCTGCATGAGCCTTGAGCTTATGCCTCCGCCGAGATAGCATTCGATCAATTCCATCGCAAAGTAGTCTTCGTGCCCGGCAGGCATCACCGGAAACCCAAGGCAGCAGTGTGCCTGCTCTGTTTTTGCCCTTGATTCGCGCTCGGCGGCTTTGGGTTTTGGTTTTATCGGCCTGCGGGTTTTCATTTTTCCGCGCCTGAAAGAAAAGGAATCTTCAATTTTGCCTGCAACCTCGCCGGCAGACAGGGAGGTGGCAATCCCGAACACGCTGTTTTTTGACAGGTAGTTTTTCCGCAGGCATTTTTCCAGTTTTGAGGCGGTTATCTTGCTTACTGTTTTTTCAGCGCCGATAATGTTCCTGTTGAAGGGCGGTTCGAGCGCTATTTCCGTGAATTCGTCGAAAAGCCTTTTCACAGGGTGGTCTTTTACTTCGCGTATTTCGTTCAGGATTATTTTTTTTTCTGTTTCGACGTGCTTTTCGCCGAAGGAAAAATCGTCGAAGCATTCCCCAAAAACAGCCGCCGGAAGCGAAAAATCCCTGCTCAATATTCTGCAATAAAAATGCGTTTCTTCCATCGACGTGAATGCATTCAGTTCGCCGCCTTTGCCTTCAATCAGGTCGAACGGCTTTTTCCTGCCAAATTTCCTCGATCCCGACAGGAAAACGTGTTCGAGAAAGTGGGCTATCCCTGCCTCACTTTTTTTCTCAAATACCGGCCCGTAGCCGATTGAAAAATCCAGGCCGGTCGTCCCGCCGGGAAAACGCTCTATTGCCAGGACCAGACCGTTGTCAAGCAAAACTTTCTGCATTGAAAGAAGTTGTTTGGAAAGAAATAAAAAAGCAGGCTTATTTTGCTTCCCCTGCTTTCGCTTTGGCTTTTGCCCTGCCAAAGTTTGCGTATTTTCTATATTTTGTTTTTGTCCAAGGCTCAGGCTGTTTTGCCCTCATTTTGCGCTCTTCCTCGAGCAATTTGAGCCTAAACTCTTCTGTTGCTTTGAAAGGAAACTCCATACTAAAACCCCCTTAATACAAATCCAAAAACCGAATCAAAAAAATAGACTCTACAATATATACTGCGCCAGTTATATAAAAGCTTATTGCTTTGCCCAATCAAACCGGCAAAACACCGAAAACATTAAATTTCCTGGCTCCGTTATTAAAACATGGCTTCT
Organism: Candidatus Iainarchaeum sp.; assembly: GCA_043809265.1. GTDB lineage: Archaea > Iainarchaeota > Iainarchaeia > Iainarchaeales > DTGL01 > JAPLVS01. The sequence continues at coordinate 2,159 of JAZDDY010000074.1, read as the reverse complement.
GACTTGGCGGCAGGATACGGCAAGGACGCCGCCCTGGCAAGATTAAGGGATGAACTAGCAGTGGCAGGCTATTCCGCGAGGACAGTGGAAATGTATCTCGGTTATGTAGATGACATGCTGGAGTTCTCAAAAAAAACCCCAGAAACCATTACGCGCGACGATGTGATGGCTTTTCTTGCAAAAAAGAGCGCCGAAAACGTGAAAGGCACCACAATGGCGCTCGTTTATGCTGCCCTTAAATTCTTTTTCCATGCGCACCTCAAGCACAAAATCATGGAGGACATCAAGCGCCCGAAAAAGGCGAAAAAGCTGCCGGCTGTCATGACCAAAGATGAAGTCAGGGCTATTATCAAAGCCGCTTCAGGCACGCAGAACCGCCTTGTCCTTGAATTGCTTTATTCGAGCGGGCTGAGAGTCAGCGAGGTTGTGAACCTCAAAACAGCGAGCCTTGACCTCAAGGAAAAAACAGCTACCGTGCGCGGGGGAAAAGGCAACAAGGACAGGATTGTGATTCTTTCCGAATCCTGGATAAAAGAATTCAGCGAGTTTGTTTCAAAAAGGAAGGCCCAAAGCGAATTTGCCTTCTGCAAAAAAAACTGCAAACCGATCAGCGTCGACACTGTGCAAAGGCTTGTAAGAAAATGCAGGAAGCGGGCTAAAATTGAAAAAAACATAACCCCGCATTCTTTCAGGCACAGCTTTGCAACGCATCTTTTGGAGGCAGGCGAGAACATCAGGAAAATACAGGAACTGCTCGGCCATTCCAGCCTTTCCACAACGCAGATTTACACAAAGGTCTCAACAGAGGAATTGAAAAAAGTAAAAAGCCCGCTTGACTCGCTTAAATGACATTTCCGCGAGGCTGGTGCGTTTAATTCCGGCAAAGGGAGCCCCCCTTCTTCCGGTATTGCCTGCGGCGTTTTGATGCCGCCGGCCTGCAAGCGATTATGTTTAAGTTTTATTTTGGGCAAAAAAACCGGAAAAAAATCCAAAAAAAGGCGGGCGGCGATTGTTCACTTTATACAATAAATTTAAATAGTAGAACATCGTTAATAATAGTTAAATTTGCAAGGCATTAACTGTGCAGGAGGTAGTTCCATGACATTGAGGCTTTCAGAGCTGTTTGGAATGGATATTTACACGACCGATGCGGAGAGGAAAGGAAAGGTTTTCGACCTGGTAATAAACCTTGAAAAGGGAAGAATCGAAACCATCACCACCGAGCCTTTAAAGGCAACCTCGAAAGCGGAAGCGAAGAAAATAATCAGCGAAAAAAGCATTCCGTACAGCAAGGTAATTTCCGCCAAAAACATCATTCTGATATCCACAAAGGGCGAAGTGCAAAGATAAAACTGCAAAAGCAAAAAAGCAATAATTAATTAAAATCAAATTAGGAGGCCAAGCAGCAGCTGTCTTGGCTATTTTTTATTTCAATCAACGTTTTAAATTTATGTAGTTTATATATACATAAGAAAAGTTTTGTTGTTAGTTGTTGTTAATATCGGAAGTGAGGGGGGTCTGTTTGCCTGTTGACGGCTATTTCATCCAGTATAAATTTTATCCTGCCTGAATCCACAAGCCATTCTTCTTATTCCTACCAAAAGCTTTTCAGGGCGCTTTACGGATATACGCAGGCAGTGCACAAATCGAGCGGGAAAAACTACAAATACCACCGCAAGGGCGTTTTGTCCGATTATCCTTATTTGCGGGCCGGAAAGAACTGCGTTATAATCGCACCGGATGCGTTCCAAAACCTAATCGGTTTCTTCAAGACTGGAAAAAACCCAACACACAATTGGGAAACCAAAGGCAATTGGAAAGCAGTTTATTATATGGATGAAAAGGCGATTCCGGAGCAGAAAATCGTGAAAGCGGTTGAAAACCTGATTGACAGGGCGAGTGTGGAAAAAGGCGCAAATATCCTTGCGGAATTAAGGCGCATAGGCTCCGGCGCCCTTAATGCCGAATATGAACAGGGGGTAATCTCCTTGGCCAGGGGCATAGCAAAGCACCCTTGGTTTTTGAAGGTGTATGAGGAGTCCCCCAAACTGAAGGAATTCAAAAAACTGGTCGATGCAAGGAAATAATCGGCTGCGCGGTTTTAAGCCCTGTTTTCCCTTGCCCGCACCCTCAATTTTATTTCTTCTTTTTTTCCGCCT
>JAZDDY010000073.1:0-3703 GCA_043809265.1 Candidatus Iainarchaeum sp. | reverse complement strand
GGATTTTATGGTTGTGCTTGAAAAGGACGGCGACAAAATTCCGGCCTCAAGCCAGGGCTACAGCATAATCAGCTTTCCAGAACTGCCAACAGGCACATACAATGCCGCCTTCATTGACAGCACAGGCGAATATGTCCCTGTGAACCTTGCCGAACTCCAAAACATTATAATTGAAAAAGGCGCCAGCCTTGAAAAAACAATCACTGTTTCAAAAACAATCAAGGGCACCATTACAGTAAAAGTGCAGGACAAGGCCAGCGGGCAGGCGATTGCGAATGCAACAGTCATCCTTTCGGACATGGCCGGAAAAACAATAGACGAAAAGAACACAGGCGAAAGCGCCGCAAATGTTGTGTTCGGGCTTTATGAAAAGGGCGCCTACACTGTCACCGCAAAAAAGGACGGCAATGTAAACGAAGGGTATTTCCCTGCATCAGCCGACGTCAACGACCTCAATGTCTCAATCACCCTCAGCCTGCAGAAAATAACACCCGAACTTTTGGGCCGGGCAATCGTGAGGGTCAAAGACGAGGAAGGCCTGCCTGTAAGGGACGCAAAGGCGATGTTCCGCTACAAGGCGACAGGCGCGATAGTTCCCTTGTCAGGGGAAAAAGATTATGTGCTTACAGACACGGACGGCAACGCAGAATTCTATCTCGGGCCGATTGAAAAAGACATATTTGCCTACGCGTTGAAATACCCTGCGCAGGGCGGAATCGCGGCCGACGCGAAAAAAATCGACCCGCTGGAATTGAACGAATTCGACGTCAAAATCATTATAGGGAACAGCAGCCTTGCGCTGAAAACAATGGATTCGGGCGGCGCAATCCTGCCTGAAACTTTCTTTGAGGCGTTCGACCAGGACAATGTTTCAGTCACAGGCGGAAAAGTGCCGATCACAAGCGGGGAGCTCACATATTCGATAAAAGCCGACAAAAAAGCATATCTCGTCTTTTCAAAAGACGGCTATCTTGATTTCCAGACAGAATCAATCCAGTTATGGCCTGAAGAAACCTTCCCCATAACGGCAATCATGCGCAGGAACGGCGAAATACTGCAGCCACTGGCCGAATTCAAGGGCGCATTCGAGAACGGCGTAAAGGCCGAGAGCCTGCGCGCAGGCAAAACATACGAACTGAAATTCACGCTCACTTTCCCGAACAACAGCGAACTGTCCAGCGCCGGATTCCATTTCAGGGCAGGCGAAAAGCAGTCGCTTGAAGAAGAGCAGATATACATCACGAAAGTGAACGCGCCGAACAACAACTCTGTTGTATTAGGGCGCACCTACACTCCGCCGAAAGGCGAGGCCGCGGAAGCACCTGCGGCAGACATTGCGAAATGGGCGAATGCGGAATGGCTCAAGCCTGCAAGCGGCGTATACAATGTTTCGGTCGAAGTGAGGGTAAAGGAGGCAACATATCCTAATTCAAAACTCGCATTCTATTACCGCGCGTGGAGCGTGAAAGACGGCAACATCACGAGAACGCCATATGATGCTGTGCTCGGCGGGAATTCAAGCGTTCCAGCAAAGGACAGCCTGTATGCCAAAACATTCTCGCAGATTTTCTTTGAAGGCTCAAAGCCTTTCTGCGACAAGAAATTCTGTGTAATGGGCGAATGGCTCTATGACAAACAGGAGGACATTTTCAGGCAAAAGCCGTATTCCCTGCTGGTTTTAGGCGATTACAACTATATTTTCACGCTTGTGAACAACTCCAAGGAAAACTATAATGAGCTAAGATTTGTGCTAAAAAACGTCAATGGAGATGAAGAAAAACAGGATCTCAAGGTAAAATCATTCATTTTTTATGATGCCAATAAGGCTTATTTTGCACAAACTGTCGAGGATTTTACTTTTTCACTTGCAAATCTAGGGCAATTTACATACTCGAAAGACGTGAACTTCAATATTGCGGTTTCGCCGAGAAACATTGCTGACACGCAGTTTTTGTTGCAGTTAATCGGCGACAAGCAGATTGTGTTCGAGGAAAAAATCAGTTTCAGGATTATCGCAAAAAATGAAATGGCGCTTGAGGCGGCACCGGCTGAAATCGCGCCTTTTGCCGAGGCAAGCCTTAAGGTCAAGGCCAAAGCAAAGGACGGCGGAGCCGCAATAAAGGGCGCGCTTGTGAAATTAACGCGCGAAGCCCCTGACGGATTATACCAGGTTTTCTCAAAACTCACCGATAATGCCGGCGAGGCGACATTCAAGGTTCCGGCCTCCGTACCGCTCACAAAAATAAAAATCGAGGGCGAAAAAACAGGCTTTGCCCCGAAGAAAATCGAAATCATAATAGGCAAGGACACGATAGGGTTTGCGCCTAAAACGCTTTCCTCGGCGCTCCAGACAACAGGCAAAAGCGAGGAAACATTGAATGTAACTTTCACCAACAAGAGCGGCACTGAATTCACGATAAAAAGCGCAAAATTTAAAGGCAACTTCAAGGGCATCCTGAACGAGGCGGCAATCGCCTCCTATCTCGACTCTTGGAAAAACGCAAAGATAGGGCCGAATTCCTCGCAGGAAATGCCTCTTTTGAAAACAGTGCTTTCAATCAATGCCGAAGACTACATGCAAGGCAGTGAAACCCTGAAAGGGTCGCTCGAAGCGGTCATCTGGAGCCAGAAGTTTTTGGCTGAATACGCGATATCGATTCCGGTGCAAGTGAACGTTGCTCTCGGCGGACTGCCTGACAACACGCCGTGCGTGAACATCGAAGGCATCGATGTTCCGGACTGGGAGGCAACAACCGCAAACAACCGCGCCTCGACAGAATTCGACATTTACAACGTGTGCACCAAAAACGGGCAGAAAATAGATGTAAAGAACCTGCAGGCAATGCTTGAATGGGACGGCGCTTCCAAAAAGGCAGGCATAATCGAACTCACGATTTTCAATGCGGACGGCGCTTCTGTGACAGAAGTATTGAAGGCAGGCGAATGGGTGACTTTCTGGCCTGAAATGGGAAAGGATGCATTCGGGTCGTTCCATGCAATTCTCACCTTCACGCCGAAAACAGGCTATATAAATGAAACCTCAAAATTCAAGATTTTATTCGATGCGGAAACAGCAACCGACAAGGGAATGCAGAAAATCAACAACGGCAAAGTGAAAATCGACGCAAGCATTCTCGCGCTCAACCTCGAGGACTGCATTTCAATGCCAGGCGCAGGCGAAAAAGTCGTGCTTGCCGCGGACAAGGAAGAAATAACATTCAATCTTGACGCCACTGCCTGCAAGGCCGATGTCATGGTGCAGCTCTGCACAGGCGACCCTTACTGCAAGGGCGGGACAAGCGAAGGCGGCATAAGGGTCACGCCGATGGAATTTTCCCTGCCAAAATCAAGCCCGAAACAAACCATTACAGTTTACAGGGAAGATATCCCGGGCCTGTACGGAATTCCGGTGAAGGCAAGGCTTTCAAACACTTCTTTCCGCAACGTGCGCACAATCGACCTTCTTGTTGAACCTGAAACAGGCGACTGGTTCGCGCTGAACAGGTACGAAGCGCTCCTCAGCGCGGACACAAACTGGAAGGACACAGTCGAACTGAAGAACAGTGCGCCGCTGGACTCGGTTGAAATCACTGCAAAATACTGCGAAAAATGCAAGGACCCCAAAAAACTGCCGCAAGAATGTGTTTGGAACCATGTATTGAAGGCCGAGGCTGAACAGAAAGCGCATAATTGGGGACAGGCT
>JAZDDY010000072.1:0-10792 GCA_043809265.1 Candidatus Iainarchaeum sp. | reverse complement strand
GGAACAGAAGGAGCACCGCGATTTTCACAATCAGGTCAAAATTGTTCAAGGCAATAGTGGAATATTTCGATGAAAACGGCTTTATGAACATCAACACGCCGAAACTCACAACCATCGGGGTTGAGACCGGGGCGGAATTGTTCGAGGTAAAATATTTCGACCGCAAGGCATATCTTGCTCAATCTCCGCAGGTTTACAAGCAGATGTTCGGCCCTGCGGCGTTCGAAAAAGTTTACGAGATTGCGCCTGTTTACCGCGCGGAAAAATCGCACACTGCGCAGCACTTAACCGAATTCATCGGGGTCGATTTCGAGCAGGGCTTCATCGAATCCGAACAGGACATAATGGACACGGTTGAAGGAATGATGAGGTATGCTATCAAAAGCGTCAAGGACGAATGCGGGGAAGAGCTCGGGGTCCTGAAAAGAAACATTGAAGTGCCTGTGGCAATGCCGCGCATCAAAATGGAAGAGGCAAAGAAAATGCTTGCGGCGAAAGGCTATGTTTTGGGGCCTGACGATGACCTTGGCGCGGAAGAGCAGGAAGTTTTGGCAAACCTTGTCAAGGAAAAATTCAAATCCGAGTTTTTCTTCGTTTACGAATACCCTTTTGCGGTTAGGCCGTTTTATCACATGAAACCCGAAGGCAGGCCTGATATTTCGAAAAGCTTTGACCTGATATGGAACGGTGTCGAAATCGCGACTGGCGCGCAAAGGGAGCACAGGCACGCAGTATTGAAACAGCAGGCGGCAGACAAAGGAATTGACCTTGACAAGCAGATGGCGCCGTATGCGGAAATTTTCAGGTACGGGTGCCCGCCGCACGGCGGCACAGGGCTGGGCCTTGACAGGATAACCGAATGTTTGCTGGGCCTGCCGAATATCCGCGAGTGCATTTTATTGCCGCGCGACCCTGAAAGGCTAAGCCCTTGATTCTTATGAAACTGACTGTTTTAGGCTCCGGAACGATTCTATCCAAAGAAAGGAATTCCGCTGCCTACCTGCTCGAGCACGCGGACGCGAAAGTGCTTGTGGATTTCGGAAACAGTGCCTTAAGCCAATTGAAGAAAGTGCAGGACCCGAACAAGATTTTCTCGCTTTTCCTTACCCACGCGCACTCCGACCATGCCCTGGATTTGATTTCACTGCTTGCCTACAAAAAACACTTAAAATTCTTTAAGCAGGGCCCCGATAAAAGCCAGTTCAACCTGTTCGGGCCGAAAGGCACAAAGGAATTCTTCAAAAACTGCCAGAAGGCATTTCCTATGATTGCAAGCCTTGATTTCGGGGTGAAGGCCACAGAACTTGATGTTTCAAGGTTCGAGCATTTCGTTTTCACTGTGAAAAGCAGGCCTGTAAGGCATGTGGTCGACACCCTCGCTTATAGGTTTGAAGCGGACGGGAAAAGCGTTGTGTTTTCAGGGGACACCTCTTACTGCGATGCGATTTCAAGCATTGCGGAAGGCGCGGACCTGCTTGTACTGGAGTGCTCCATGCCGAACGAACTGAAGGGTTCAAGCCATCTCACTCCTGAAGAATGCGGTTTGATTGCGGCAAAGGCAAACCCTAAAAAACTCCTATTGAGCCATTTTTACCCAATGGTTGAAGGCACCGATATCCTGAAAGAAGTGAGGAAAAACTTCAAGGGCGAAGTGGTGCTTGCAAAAGACCTGATGGAAGTAAAGGTGTGAGAATGCTGGCGGAAACCAAGGCTGCGATTGCTGCAGCCAAAAAAGCCGGAAAAATCATAATGGCTTCCTTTGGGAAAAAGCAGGAAACCAGGCAAAAATCATCCCCCTTTGACCTCGTAACAAAAACGGATGTTGCCGCGGAAAAAGAAATTATCTCAATGCTTTCAAAAAACTTCCCAAATTACGGCTTCCTTGCAGAGGAATCCGGGAAAACGCATGAGCAAGGCGATTTCACCTGGATTATAGACCCTTTGGACGGAACCCATAATTTCATTTCAGGCATTCCTTACTTCTGCACTGCAATAGCACTTGCAAAAGGCGATGAAGTGGTTTGCGGCGTTGTGTTCGACCCGACAAGGAAAGAATTGTTTTACGCTGAGAAAGGCAAAGGTGCTTTTCTTAATGGCAGGAAAATCCTCGTTTCAGATAAAAGCGATTTGCGGGATTTCATGTGCATTACTTCAGTTCGCGCTGGCCTTGAAGGCGAGCCGCCTGCAAAAAGGCAGGAGCGGTTCCTCAATTTTTATCCGAATGTGCGCGCCATGCGCATGCTCGGCGCAAGCGAACTCGACTTATGCTATCTTGCCGCTGGAAGGCTCGAGGTTTTCGTGAACTTCAACATGTTTCCATGGGACGGCGCTGCAGGGGCGCTCCTTGTGCAGGAAGCCGGCGGCACAGCCACAGACGAAAAAGGCCTTCCATGGAAATTCATGGGAAAATCTCTTATCGCCACAAACGGGAAAAGGCACAGGGAAGTGCTTGGGATTTTAGGGTTGTGAAATCTCGTCCAGCACAATCGATGTTACAGTCTTGTCGATGCCTTTCATGTTCCTGAGCTCGCCTGTAATGAATTTGTTCAGCGCGGCGACCGACTTGAAGCGCGCCTTGATTATCAGGTCAAGTTCCCCTGTGACAATCGAGACCGATTCCACGGTTGGGAATTTTTTGATGATTTCTTTTGCGATGTCCTGCTGGGAAATTTTGGAGGCTTCGGCAGGATTCTGCTTCACCGAGGCAAAAACGAAGGCTTGGAGGCTGTAACCCATCCTGCCGAAGTCCAAATCGACGGTGTACTTTTTTATTGTCCCGTCCTTTTCCATTCCCCGAATCCTGTGGAAAACAGTAGTGAGAGGGATGCCTGTCCTCTTCGCAATATCGCGCTTCGAGGCCGAGGCATCCCTCCTGAGGGCTTGCAAAATAAGCTCATCCTTTGAATCCATGATGGAACAATTGTTCCATTTAATTTAAAAATATTGCCATTTTTTGTAATTTTTGCAATTTTAGTGGAACGAGGCTTTTATAGTTCCTGCAATGCTATTTGTTATTCACGGTTAAGGGGTGGTGTTTATTGAATGCTGTAAAACAATTCAGGGATTGCCTTTCGGCTCGATGGAAAGGGTCAGGAAAAGGCACCTCTCCTTCAGGCACGGGCTGACAGAACCGATAATGCGGATTCATTCCTGTGCTTCCTTTCAGTTAGGCAAATTTTTGCGCGAAAAAGGCTTTCTGGAAATCAGGCCGCCGATTCTTTCAACGCTCACAGATCCTGGCACAAGGGGCGCCGGCTGTGCGACCATTGATTTCTACGGCAAACCGTATAGGGTCACGACTTCGATGATTTTACACAAGCAGATGGCAATGACCGCTCTGGAAAAAGTGTTTTCATTTTCGCCGAACATAAGATTGGAGCCTGTCGAGGCTGCGCAGACAGGAAGGCATCTCGCCGAATTCACCCAGCTTGATTTGGAATCAGCGTTCACCTCGCGAGCTGAGATTACGGCGCTGGCTGAAGAGATGATTTCAGGGGCAATTGCGGCAGTGAAAAAAGAATGCGGTCCAGAGCTTGGCAAGTTGGGCAGGAAACTTAAGGTGCCGAAAATGCCTTTCAGGAGAATTTCCTATTCCGAGGCATTGCTGACGGCAGAGGAAGGCGGGATAAAGGGCGATTCATTAAAGGAAGTGAGCTGGGAATCAGAGAAACTGCTTTCGGAAAAACTCGGCGGCTTTTTCTGGATTTACGATTATCCGCCGAAATCGCGCGGGTTTTATGACAGGCGCGGTGAAGGCGATTTTCTGGTGGACTTCGATTTGATGTATCCCGATGGCTTCGGGGAAGCGATTTCCGGCAGCGAAAGGGAATTTGTGCCTGAAAAGGTAAAGGAACGGATGCTGGAGACAGGCCTGGAGCCAGCGCATTTCGATTGGTATTTTGAAATGCTTGAAGCCGGTGTGCCGCCTTCGGCAGGCTTCGGTTTGGGCATTGAAAGGTTTATACGATACCTGTGCGGGCTTGAAGCTGTCTGGCAGGCGGCTTCTTTCCCGAAAGTGCCAGGCGTTCACTCCCCATGACCGTTAAAAGCGTTTCTGTTGAATATTCAATAAAAGTGGTTCTGATGGATTTGGCGAAAATCGAGAAAGCGTTTTCCCAGAAAAAGGGCGAATTTTATACGCGCGGCTGGATTAAGAGAAAGCGCGACATGAAAGGAAAACTGTTCTTCCTTTTGAGGGATGAGACAGGGGAAGTGCAATGCGTCGCAGACCTTGAAACGCTTGACAAAAAGATTTCTGGAGACTGCCTTAAGGCTACAATAGAATCAAGCATTTACCTCAGGGGCGAATTGCACGCGGATGAAAGGGCGCCAGGCGGCGTTGAACTGAGGATTTCATCGATTGAAATTGTCGGGCTTGCGGAAGACTTTCCAATCCAAAAGGATTTTTCGACAGAATATTTGCTTGACGTGAGGCATTTGTGGGTGAGGAGCGCGAAAATGCGCGATGCCTTCAAGGTCCGCGCCACTGTTTTTGATGCATTCAGGGAATTCATGGCAGAACAGGACTGCACAGAAGTGCAGGGCCCGATGTTTGTGGGCGGAATGGTTGAAGGCTCGATGACCTTGTTCAAGGTGCCTTATTTCGACAAAACCGTTTTCCTAACACAAAGCTCGCAGTTTTACCTTGAAGTGATGATGTATTCGCTTGGGAACGTTTACACAATCGCGCCCTCGTTCAGGGCTGAAAAAAGCAAGACCACAAGGCATCTGACAGAATTCTGGCACGCCGAAGTGGAACTGCCGTGGGTCGGATTGAAGGAAATCGTTGATTTCGAGGAAGCAATGGTAAAGCACATCGTGAAAACAACCGTGGAAAAAAGGGAAAAGGAACTGAAGGCGCTCGGAAGGAATATTGAAGAACTGGCGCCGACAATCGAGAAAAAATTCCAGAGGATGCGCTATGATGAAGTGCTTGAAATCGCGAAAAAGAAGTTCCCGCACCTGAAGAGCGGGGCTGATTTCGGCGAAAAGGAAGAGAGGGAAATAACAAGGAAAATGGACACTCCGCTTATTGTGACGCATTATCCTGCTTCCATCAAGCCATTCTATCACCGCCCTGACCCTGAAAACCCTGCATATGTGCTCTGCAATGACATGCTTGCCCCTGAAGGCTACGGCGAAATCATCGGTTCAGGGGAAAGGACCTGGAAAGAAGAGGAGCTGACCTCGAGGATGAAAGAGCAGGGCCTTGACTTGAAGCCCTATAAGTGGTATATTGATTTGAGGAAATACGGTTCTGTTCCACATGCAGGCTTCGGCTTAGGCCTTGACAGGCTGACCTCGTGGATTGCAAAAACAGGCCATATAAGGGATGTAATTCCGTTCCCAAGGACAATGAACAGGTACTATCCGTAACCGCTTTATTGCACCATTCCAAACTTCTTGTTCTGCCTTGTGTTTTTGATGAAATAGTTGAGGCGTTTCCTGAATTCCGCAGGCCTATCCCTTGCCCCCTCGATAAAACCGAGCCTGATTCTCCTGTAGGGTGCCGGGAATTTTTTGAAGTTTTTCCAAACAACGGCGTCTTTTTCCAGCTCTTCGAGAATATCTTTCGGGGCGACGAATTTTTCTTTGAGCCAGTGCCTTATTTTTGCCAGGCCGGCCTCTGTCATTTTTCCCGCCTTAATCAGCCTTCTTGCGCGCTCCCTGTTCATTTCCGAAAGAGGGCTTTTTTCCCTCCGCGGGCTGAAACGCTGGGCTGTCCTTTCTTCATCGATCTTTTTTATAGTGCTGTCGATCCAGCCGTAGCACAGGGCTTCCTCTACGGCATCATTGTAAGGGAGGCGCTGCTTTCCGGTGTGCTTCTTGCAATAGACAAGCCAGATTTCCTTTTCTGTGCCGTGGTGCTCGGCAAGCCAGGCACGCCATGCCTTCCTTTCGGTGACATGAAGTGTTTTCCCTATTTCCATGCAAAAATAGGGGCGGATTAAGATTTTAATTTGCAGGTTGCGCTTTTCCCCCCAAAAAGCCCAGAATTCGATTCTTGTATCATTTTTTTCGCGGATGTACCATATTTCCTTTATAAAGCGGAAGCGAAGGTTATTGTGACGGACTAATCATCTTTTTGGTGCTGCGGTTTTGTTTCACCTCTCGCACCCTTTATTTTTATTTTCCCTGCTTTTAGGGCGCCGGATGGCAGTTTGACGGTTTTTTATTTTTTTCTTATTTCAATGGTTAGGTTGTATTTGAAGGCTTTGGACGGTGGTGCGATTGGATAAGGCTCTTGTATTGGTTTTCGCTTTGATGCTTTTGATGGATTTTTCTTTTGTTTTTGCCGAGGGCGCGCCCTGGGATTTTTTGAGGCCGTTGAATAGCATGGCGGAATCCCTTAATTTGGCGACAACCTGGGTTGTATTTATCCTTGCGGCACTGCTCATGGCGCTCTCTGTTTCCGCTTGGACAAGGAAAAAGGAGAAACGGTTCCTTTTCGTGGCGCTCGCATTCGTTTTCTTTTTCATAAAATGGTTCCTGGCGCTGCTTGACCTTTATCTCAGCCCGGGAAGGTTTTTCGGCTGGGCAGGCGGCACGCTCGTGGAATTGCTTATCTTCTTGTGCCTGTTCCTGGCACTGTTCAAGAGGTAAAAAATGATAGACAGGGACAAGGCATTAGAACTTCCGACAAGGAAAAGGCTTTACGACGAAATAAACAGGTCCCCGGGCATCCATTTCCGCGAACTCAAAAGAAGGACAGGCCTTGCAATAGGCGAACTCCAGTACCATCTTGATGTGCTGGACAAGGTGCACTTGGTGAGATTGCAGAAAAGAGGCAAGTTCATCCGCTATTTCCCTTTGGTTGGGGAGCACACAGAAAGCGAAAAGCTCACCCTTGGATTGCTCCGCGAGGAAAGCGTGAGGAAAATCATCCTGCTGCTGATCGAAAAAAAGCGCGCCACGAACCGGCAGCTTTCAATGTTTCTCGAACTCGCGCCGAGCACTGTTTCCTTCCACATGCAGAAACTTTTGAAGAGCGGGCTTGTGGAAAAAAAGAGAACGCCGAAAAAAACCTATTTCCATTTGGTGAATCCTAAAGAAGCCAAAAGGCTTCTCACAACCTACAGGAAATCCTTTTTTGACGAATTGGTCGACTCGTTTGTCGAAGTCTGGGAAGGAATCCCCCCTGAAAAGTAATTTAAAGTTTTGAGTGCTATTTTATTGCATGCGTTTCACAAAATGGCACATAATGGAATTCGGGCTGCTCGCATTGTTCGCTGCAAGCCTTTTGATTTTGTACTGGATTATGACCGACGCGAACAGCCAGAACTATTCTGTTGAAAACGAGTTCAAGCCCTCGATGCTTGGCGGTGCGCTCCAGTTCGCGCTTGCAAGCCCAGGCAAGCTGATAAAAACAAAGGATTTCAATTTTTCAGGCCCTGACAACATCACCTCGGCAATGATTTTCAGGGGGCAGGAATTTTCCATCGGCCAGGGGCAGTTCTGCCTTGCATTGGGCGAAGCAGGCGGGCAGGCCGGCTTCGGAGGCGGCGCAGAAAACGGAAGCGAAAGCATAATCGGCTATCCCTCAGGCGTTTTCGGGCCGTACCAGTTTTCTGTCTTATGCTATCCTGCAGGCAGCATTATGGAAAAAGCAAGGGAATACTCAAGCGCTTCCTTCAAGCCATCTTATTTTTCAAACTGCTCGTGCCTCAAAGAACCATCCAAAACCTGCTGTGTGGCGGCGATAGGGAAGGCGAAGGATTAAATAAAAGGACAAACAATATTGGTGCATGGAATTGCAGCCGAATAAAAAGAGCAATCATTGGGTTTTGATTGCGATTGGTATTATGCTGTTCTTTTTGTTGCTGGTGTTTATCCTATTTCCCGGTACGCCCTTCAAGCCAGTTAATGAGCCAGCGGATACATTGGAGGAGGCTGTTTCCGCGATGTACTATCTTGCCCAAAGTTCGCATAATGTGACCTTCTACAAGGACTACTCGGTTACAAGGGCTTGGATATTAACCAAGGCTGATGTTGGGATTAGCGAAGGCCAGTTGTGCCTTAGCCTTGGTGATTTCACTGGTGATGCTGATTTTGAGGGCACTGCACAAACAATAACATACAAGGGCGGCGATTCAAAGATTGCGAAGTTTTCGGTTTTATGCTTGCCGGGCGAAGAAATGCTTTCTGAGATAGGCGAAGGCGCCGTATTTGAGGACATCAAAACCGAATGGGCTTCAGGCTGCGAATGCGTGACCGATCCGGTTCTGCAGGAACAGGTCTGCTGTCTCATCGCGCTAAGGAACCCCCGCTAATTTAGCTTGGGACTCAGAATACCAAAAAAAGTGCCGCAATTATTACTGGCTGGTGCAACAGGTAAAATGCAAGCGAGTGCCTGCCGAGGAAGGAAAGGAAGCGCAGGCTCTTCGGTTCTGTTGTTTCCCTGAAACACCTTTTTCCGTTCGGGTAGATTTCCTTCCCGAGGAAGATGCCGAACAGTATGAGGCCGAACCATGGCAGCAGCGGATAATAGTCAAGGGTGTAAAAGCCGTGCGGGATAAAGCCAAGCCATAAAAGCCAGGGAAAATTGAAATGCTGGGTTTTGAGGAAAAAGCCTGCCGCAAGGAAGGCGAGCCCTGCCGCGAGGTTTGCTTTTTTGAATTTCAGGAACGGAATCGAAAGGATTATGCTCAATCCTATCAGGTGGAGGATGCCGAACTGGATGAAGCCTTCGTGCGGATAAATCCAGGTAATTGCTGTGATTAGCAGGCCAAGGGAAAATATCTTGAGTCCGCGCAAAAGGAATTTTTTCGGCGAGGGATTTTTTGCATGGCTTATGGAAAGCGAAATGCCTGCCACCGAAAGGAAAAGGAATGCGATGAATGCTGAGCAAAGCTGCCATTGCCAGGCCGGATTTCCGAAGGAAACGAATTTGAAATAGTTTAAGTCGAATAGGAGGTGGAATATTGCCATTAGAACCAGGGCGATGCCGCGCACCGAATCTATTTCCCAGAACCTTTCAGCCTGCATAAATGAATGGGCGTGGACGGATTCGGACCGTCGACCGCTCGGTTGCTGAAAACCCTGGTTATATCAGCCGAGTGCTCCACCAGACTAAGCTACACGCCCGGAACTATAATTTCTTCAGGGAAAAGCAATAAAAAAGCGAATGTTTTAGCGCCTTCTGCTGGCCTGTGGGGCTCGCTCCCCCCACTGTTTCCTGTATTCGGTTCTCCTTTCCTTAAGGGCTTTCCTGGTCCTGCGCCCTTCTCTGGAAATGTTTCTCCTGACCCAAGCCATTCTTTTCAGCTTTTCATAGGAGGTAATCAAATCCGCTTCTTTTTGCAGTTCTTTCAGGTCAAGATAGAGCACGTAGTCCCTGTTTTCCCGTTCATATCTCCTTATGAATTTCCTCCCGAGAAGCTCTTTCATCACATATATTGTGTCTTCAGGGGGAATGGCCTGGTGGTATGTGGCAGTTATTATTTCCGGGTGCCTGAGGAATGCCCTTCCAAGGCTTCTCATGGCAATCCTTGAACCGTATCCCCTTCCGCGGTGCGACTGCCTTACAAATATCCTGTCATAATTGATTTTGACCCCGCTTGGAGCCATCCAGTAAGCCATGTACCCGATTGGCACATCAACAACCTTCAGCCCCCTCCTTTGCTTGACCGTTGCGACAAAAACGCCCCGGTCTGTTCCGGGCACAAGGGTGTCTTTAAGTTTGCCCAGCAGCCCGCTGGCCATAAACCGGGCATCTTCCAGCTGCCTTATTATCTCTAGCTTGCCTGGCTCGTCAACCTTTCCGACCAAACCGTTTGCGACCAGTTTTGCAAGCTTCCTCTCTTCCCTTGTGAGCGGGCGCCCGCCGACATTCCGTTCCCTTATATCCTCTATAAACAATTCGTAGAACTGTGCCACTTGTGCGTGATTGGAAAGGTTTTCAAGCAAAAAAGAGTCGATGCTTTTCCTCCGCGCTATTATTTTTTTTGCCTGTTTTCCCAAAGATTTCCTTCTCTCGGATTTTGGCTGGGCCGCCGCCTCCGGCTTCAAAATATGTGGTTCCACGACACCCTTGTCAAAGGAATAGTCGCCTGGGTCATTGGCCTCTGGCTTATTAGGCATATAAAGGATTAAAATGAGAGAAATAGTTAAATTTTTCCCTTAAGGGAAAGCGTTAAATACCTCTGGCAAGTATTTATCTTAGTGGTTTTATGGTCTTGAACATCCCCTCGAAGGGAAACAGGAAACTGGAAAAAATAGTGAAAAGGGTGAATTCCAGCGCGGAATTGCAGCAGTACTGGGACTGCTCGAACATTGTGGCGGTGGACAGGCTCAAATTCAACGACCACGGCAGGGTGCATGTGGCGATAGTTTCAAATATCGCGTTAAGGCTTTTCAGGATGCTTATCGAAGACAAAAAAATCCCGGGCATTGTCAGGGATTACAAGATGAAAAACGAGGACGCCGAGGTTGTAGTGGTGCTGGCGTCATTGTTGCACGATGTGGGCCACAGCATCCACCGCGACAAGCATTATGAATTTTCTTTGCCGATCGCCGACCGCCTTTTGGACGGGCTCTTGAAAGGAATATATAATCCGAAGGAAGCGGTAATAATCAAGAGCGAAATATTGCACGCAATAATCTGCCACCACAAGGAGTTCCATCCGCTCACAATTGAGGCAGGGTGTGTGAGGATTGCAGATTCACTGGATGCAAAGGAAGGCAGGGCGAGAATACCCTTTGATGCAGGCAGGATTTCAATCCACTCGGTGAGCGCGCTTGCAATAAAGGACGTGAGGATAGAGAAAGTCAAAGGCAAGCCGATGCACAATGA
>JAZDDY010000071.1:0-2307 GCA_043809265.1 Candidatus Iainarchaeum sp. | reverse complement strand
TCCTCAATATAGGTGGAAGAGAGATATTGGTCTGCGAAGCCAAAAGTGTGGCCCAATTCGTGCAATAGGTCATGCTCATCGTTTATGACCAAGACTCTGTTCCTAACTTTACTGTCGGTATACCAGCTGATTCCGCTTCCGGAACTGTAATCAAAGGCAGTAGAATAAAAAAACACAAGGTCGGTATTCAACAATGTTACAACGCGATAATCGCTTTCCGATGGCACCAAATTATATTTTTTCCTTAAAAAGTTTTCACCGCAAGACTGGATATTAATCGAGAAGGAGCCGAGCGAATCTATCGATTTCCTTGTAGCCTGGCTGAACGGGTTGTCTGATTTCAATTGCGGGCAGCCGGCAACAGTAGCGTATTCCGAAACATCGCCTGCCACAAGAACGATTTTCCCGCTTGAAACCTCGCTTTCAAGGCCCCCGGCCTCAATAAATGCATTGAAAAATCCTCCTGCTTTTGCCTTAAAATCAGCGCTTTTGGATTCAGTGAAATCCGCTGGCACAAACAAAACCACCCTTTTGCCTTTTATTGATGCAGGCGAAGAATTGATTATTTGTTGGCGGCTGGCTTTGCCGGGCACTGCTGTTTTGGGCGAAGCCGACGCTTTGTCCAGGCAACCGTCAGAATCCTCGAAACCGTTGAAGTTTTCCTTTTGCGTCGGGCACTTGTCCCTCGAATCCGGAATGCCGTCCTTGTCCGTATCTTTCTTCCAGAACATGAGCTTGGTCTGCACAAAATTGCTGATGCTTGGAATCATCGCCACAAACCATTTCGGGGGCTTTATATATTTGCTTACCACCGCCGGAAGTGACAAGGCAGCCATAATCCTTGTTTCTGATTTCGCTTCGTATTCCCTAAACATTTCCCTCCATTCGCACACGCGCTCTTTCACTGTGGCAATGTATTCTTCAGTGTCGTTCTCGCTCGGTGGCGCATACTTGTACAGTATGTCGCTCAAAGATTCCTGGCCCTGCCCGATATAGTTTTCCTCGATAAGCCAGTTCCAGTGCATTACTGACTGCCACCAGAAATTGTATCCGCAGAATTCTCCCTGGCCCCTGTCAACGCAAAGCCCCAACTGCTTCTGGTCGTTGCTCACCCTTATGTTGCCGATGGACCTTCTCTGGGCTGCAGATGTGCCTATGGTGCCCATGCCTGATTCATATGAAAAAAACGCAAGTGGAACCAACGGGTCGAATTGCAATGATTTAGTGAAAGTCGAGCCGTCCTCTAATGGGATGCTCCAAGGCTGTGTCGAGAAATAAACGAACGCTTCCCCTATCGAGCACTTGTAGCCATCGCCTTCAGGGCAATAGCCCCAGGTGTTTTCTTCAAGCGCAGGCGAAGATCTCGAAGGGAACGATGCCAGTATTTTTTCAATGAATTCAGCGCTGGCAGGCTCGCCTTCAAGGTAAATATTAAAATTCTCGTTTGCGGCGCATTCTGCTATTGAGTCCTTCTGTTCTTCGGTTTGGGGCTTGTAGCAGCAGAACTGGTCCTGCGCACTGCACGGGTCATAGGTTTTGCCAAGGAAATGCCTGCCGCCGCTGGCTTCACATTCCTGTGCGCCCATGCAATTGTAAAGCCTTGCCTTAGGCTCTGAGAAAGCATTGCCTGTCATTGATTTCACGTCGCCAGGCGTGAGCTTGCAGAACTCTGCTTCAGGAATACTGTACTCGGCATTGATAAAGTCGGTTCCATCGCCTTCCTCTTCTTCCACTACAACCATTTCCCTGAACGCCTTGGCGTTCCAGGCAAGCGCGAAAACGCCCTTGGATGGGTCGCTTAAGACAGACATGCGGCCTTTTTTCACTTCATCCAAGGCGCCCTTCAATGAAAATTCAGTTTCGAATGGTTCAGGCGTGAGTGTTGCAGCCAAAAGCTTTCCCGGAGCAACAGAAGCACTTTTGGTGCCATAATAAAAGCCGTCTTCGCTGCCGCCATATGAGCGCAGTTCAAACAATGCATTGCCTGAAACGCATTGCGCTTCAAAGGAAGCGCTTTCAGGCAAAAACACCACAGAATGATAAGACAATGAATCCTGCGCCTTCGGGGAAAGGCCGAGCTTTCCGGAAGGGCTTTTTTCATTCCAGCCCTCGCACTTCAAGCCGGAAGGCATTTGTTCAGAGAAAGAATCCTTCACCGCACTCCCTGAACCCTTCCATTCAGCCAGCGAACTTAAACCATCAAAAAACGCTAACGGAAACACTTGCCCGGCAGAATCCGCAAGCGAATAATATGCAGTGAAAGGGCCGCTTGAAGGCAGGTGCATTGAAACAACCGAAGGAATAGAT
>JAZDDY010000070.1:0-2131 GCA_043809265.1 Candidatus Iainarchaeum sp. | reverse complement strand
TTGAAGGCTCAGACCTTACAATCCAAAGCATTGTTTCCGAATTCAAGAACGATTCCTATGAATTCGAAAAGGATTATCTGGATGCCGCGAAAAAGGCGTTCGAGTTCGCAAAAAAAGAAATCACGTATGTGAAATCCGATTTGGATATCGATTTTTTCATGTCGCCTTTGGAGATAATGACTGAAAAAATCGCGGATGACGAGGACAAGGCGATTTTTTTGTGCTCGCTCCTGTATGCTTTGGGCGATGAAAGCGCGAGCGTTGTGATAGCGGAAATGGATGACCTGACAACGCACGGCTTTGTCGTGCTCGAATATGATGAAAACGCGTATTTTTTGGATTCGACGCAGGAGCACGGGTTCGATGAATTTTCAGGCAAAACAGGGGAAGTGCTGAAAAAGTATTCTTTTAACGGGCACAAAATCAGAAAGCTTTTATACAAATTCAACCATTTTGAGTACAAGTCCTTCATTGAAGAGGAATGACCGGAGTGCAGGGATTTCAATGGCCGCCAGGGTGAAGAAAGAGAAAAGCGCGGGCGCAATAGTTTTCTACAAAGGCGAAGCCGGAATCGAATTTTTGCTTTTGCATTACGGGAAAGGCCACTGGGAGTTCCCGAAAGGCCATGTCGAGGGAAAGGAAACAGAGCGCGAAACGCTTTTGCGCGAGCTCGAGGAAGAAACAGGCATTTTGGACGCAAGGCTTGTGCCTGGATTCAGGCATGAACTCAAGTATTTTTTTAGGGAAAACAAGAACACGATTGCAAAGACCGCTGTCTTTTTCCTTGCGGAATCCGAATCGCGTGACATAAGGCTTTCCTTCGAGCATTCCGAATTCGAATGGCTGCCTTTCGAAAAAGCCCTGAAAAGGCTTTCTTTCCAGAACACCAGGGCCCTGCTGATGAAAGCCAACGCCTTCATTGCACAAAAAAGCCCTTCGGCTTCTTAGCCTTAGGCCATCCCCTGAACCGAAAAAATAAATAATGGCGCTTGCCTTATTATTTGGCTTTAAGGAATGTTGGATTATGATGCGGGCTTTGAAGGTGCTGAAAGGGGCGTTGATAAGGCTGAAGCTCAAGGCGAGAGGGGTTCCTTTTTACCAGAAGCAGGGCTTTTTGCCGATGGAAATAGCGTTCACTACGCGTTTTTTTGAAAAGCGCGGGAAACAACTTGGAAGCCCTTGGAAGCTGAACCAAGGCACAAGGGAAGCATTGGGCCGCGACCTCAATGAGGCTGAGGCGAGCTTTCTTGCAGAAAGGTCTTTTGAAAGGCAGATCCGGAATGGCTTAGAGATAGAGCAAATAAGCCCGGCATATTTTGAAATAGGCGGAAGGCAGGTTTTAATCAAGCCAGATCCTGAAAAACTTGCCGCTTTGAAGGAAAGAATAGAAAGGGGAAAAACCAAATGAACGAATTGCGCAAGGATTATTTGGTCGAAGACTGGGTGATTATCGCTTCAGGCAGGGGCAAAAGGCCGCAGCCGCCTGCAGAGGGCGAGCGCAAGTCCACCCCGCTTGAAAAATGCCCTTTCTGCCCTGGAAAAGAAGAGCAGACCCCGCCCGAAATCCTGAGATTGCCTGTGGGCGGAAAGAGCTGGCGCGTAAGGGTCGTTCCGAACAAGTTCGGCGCTGTGCAGGAGCACGGCGCAATCGAAACATTGAACCTGCGCTACCGTGTTCTCAAGACAGCTTTCGGAAAGCACGAAGTGATAATCGAAACCCCGTTCCATGACCTTGAAATGGCGGATTTCACAACAGACAGGATAAAGGAAATAATCGGGGTTTACATTGAAAGGGTGAAAGCCGCGGAATCGATTAAAGGCGTGGAAGAAGTTTCCCTGTTCAAAAACCAGGGCTTTTCGGCAGGCGCCTCACTGAGCCACTCGCACTCGCAGATAATCGCAGTGAACAAAATTTCTGAAAAAACCAAGCGCGAAATAAAGGCATTCAACGATTCGTTCCTGAAAACACAGTCATGCCCTTACTGCGAAATAATCGCTTTTGAAATGGATTCCCAGCGCAGGGTTTACGAAAACCAGTCGTTTGCATGCTTTGCGCCGTTCGCTTCAAGCGCCGGATTCCAGCTGTCGGCCTTCCCGAAAAAGCACTCCAGGCATTTCAATGAAATGGGCG
>JAZDDY010000069.1:0-3857 GCA_043809265.1 Candidatus Iainarchaeum sp. | reverse complement strand
GGGGCACTCCTGCTTTTTCCCAAAACCATTAAATAGTAGTTTCCACAATTGTTGTTTATGCTCTCGGAAACTTTGGCCATTGCCTTTGTCTGCCTTGCAATCCCCCTGGCTTTTGCAGCAGGCCAGCTTTTGATAAAGTTCAAGTCAAAGCTGGGCTGGCTTTCCTATTCGCTTTCAACCTTTTTACTTACCTTTTTCATTTTTTTGGATTTGTTCTGGCCCTGGGTCGGCATGCACTCAAGATATGTGATACTTTTTTTGTCCTTGGCAGCGCCGGCTTACATGTACTTTAAAAAAATAAGGAAATTGAAGCTCATGCCAGATGGAAAAAAGCAGCGGATGCTTGCCGCAGCAGGCTTTCTCGCGGCAGCAGGCTTTTTGTTCCTTTCAATCCACGCCTTCAGCGCTTACTTTTATCCTGCAGATGCGAAAACCATAAGCCTGGAGTTCCCGTTAAGGAACGGCGCATATTATGTTTCACAGGGCGGAAGCAACAACCAGTTGAACATGCATTTTGCAAGGCTGCAAAAATACGCTTACGACATCCTGGCATTGGATGCCCTGGGTTTCAGGGCGAACGGCATTGATTCGCAGAACCGCGAGGATTATTACATTTACAGGCAAAAAATCTTCTCACCATGCAGCGGCAGGATACTTGAGGCAAACAACAATGCCCAAGACATGCCCTTAGGGGAAAAAAACAGCGTGGATTTCAATGGAAATTATGTCGTGGTCGAATGCGAGGGCGCGCGCGTGCTGATGGCGCATTTTTTGCATGGAAGCGTTCTAGTAACGGAAAACGATTTTGTCACGGCAGGCCAGGAACTGGGCTTGATTGGGAACAGCGGCAATACCCTTGAACCGCATCTGCACATAAGCGCGGATGACGGCGCCGGCAATCCTGTTGTGATTGTCTTTGATGGGAAAACGCTTGCAAGGAACAGTGTTGTCGTGAAATGAACGCGCTTGGGCAGTTCCAAGCCTGTTTTTTGCTGTAATCTTTGGCTGTTTGGGTTTGGCGCAATCCTTTTTACGGCTTTTGATTATAGCAATGATATGCCTTCTTTGACAGATTTCCAGACAGTCAAGGCAAAGGCCAGGGGTGAAGATTATGCGGTTTGAAGGATTGAGAAATAGCAGGCCTGGTGCGGCCAAAACAGCTTATTGCATGGTCTGCAAAAAAGAATTGGCCGATAAAACCACGGACCTCAATTCGCGCAGGTTCTGCAGCGACAAATGCAGGGACGCATACTTGAAGTGCGACGACGAATAAAAAGAAAAATTATAAACTACAAGGCAGTGTATTTTACTATGACGATTTCGCAAAGCTGGGATTTGGTAAAGGAAAGCTTCAGCGTTCTCAGGAAAGACAAGGAGATGCTGCTTTTCCCATTAATTTCCGGCATTACGGCGCTCCTTCTTTTGGCTTCATTTATTGTGCCGATTTTCTTTTTGGGCGGAACCGAAAGCTCTGGCGCTTTTGACACGCTCTGGCTTGTGTGGCTTTTCGCCTATTATGTGCTGAGCTATTTCATTGTCATCTTTTTCAATGTCGGCCTGGTCACATGCGCGCACATAAGGTTAAGCGGCGGCGACCCCACCTTCAGGGACGGCCTCAATAACGCGTTCAAAAACATCGGCAAAATCTTTGTCTGGGCATTGATTGCTGCCACGGTTGGAATGGTTTTAAGGTTCCTTTCTGAAAAAGCCGGCCTGATAGGAAGAATAATTATTGCAATTCTCGGAATGGCCTGGAGCTTTTTGACTTTCTTTGTGGTTCCGGTGCTGGTTTTCGAGGGCGTCGGCCCCATAGAGTCAATTAAAAGGTCAGGCTCACTTTTCAAGAAAACCTGGGGCGAAAACATTGCAGGCCAGGTCTCAATGGGATTCATTTTCTTTTTGCTTATAATAGGCGGCGCCATTGTGCTGCTTGTGCCGGCATTCCTTTCCGGAATGCCTTTGGCGATAGTGGCGGCAATAGCGTTGCTTGTAGCCTATATAGTGGTTTTGTCCATTGTCAGCTCGGCCCTTGACGGCATTTTCAAGACAGCGCTCTACATTTACGCCACCACTGGAAAAGTGCCGGAGGCATTCAAGCCTGAACTGGTTGAAACTGCCTTCCAGCGCAAGCCAGAAACGGCCAAGTGAAAACAGGCCCTGGCAAATCATTTCTTTTCGCGGCTTTGTTTTTCCGAGAGCTTTTTATTCAAGGCCGCGAGCTGGGCTTCTATTGCCGTGAGTTTTTTTGCGAGGAGTTCTTCGCGGGCAGCGTCCTCGTCGAGATAGTTTTCGAGGTCCGCGGTCTTTTCTATGTCTTCCACCGCCTTGCTCATGTTGCTCACAATCACGCCCAGAATAAGGTTCATTATAATCATTGTGCCGAGGATGATGAAGGAAACGAAATATATCGGGCCCCAGACCGGGGAAGCGATCGTGACAGGCAGCATTATCACGTTCCAGCTTTCAAGGGTAAGCACCTGGAACAGTGTGAAGAATGCCGGCAGGAGGCCGCCGAAATTCGCCGGGTCAATTTCAGAGAATGCCGAGACCCCAAGCACCGCAAAAATGTAAATCAGGAGGCAGAGCAGCAGCACGACATACAGGACAGAAGAAAAGCTGTTGGTCATGCCTGTGAGAATGATGCGGAGCTTCGGGAAAGCGCGGAACAGCCTTAAGGTCCTGAGGATCCTGACAAGCCTCAACACAAACAATGCCTTGCTTTTGATTGGAAGGAAGCAGGCTGCAATGATGATGAAATCGAATACATTCCATGGGTCGCGGAAAAAATTCAACGGATGCCTGCCTTCCGCGCCGATGCGGACCAAAAGCTCAAGGCAGAAAAACGCAAGCACAAGCCATTCAAGGAAATCAATCCACTGAAGCCATGCAGCCTTTATCCCCGGGTCTGTGCCAAGGCCGACAAGCAGGGCACCGAAAAGAATCACAAAGATTACAATTGCATTGAATGCCTTTGAATCAGAAATGTCCTTAAGCCTGGCTGCAATCGGCCCGCGTGAATTCACTTCATCCATAAAACAACCCCAAGAAACAGTACTTTAATATCAAAAGACATTAATAATAATATTTGCCAAGTGTCTTTTGATAGCTATCAAAGGACAAATTTACACGATTAGTTTTGTCCTTGGATATAACACCTTAACTTTATATTAAGATTTTTGGTGAACCTGCGGTTTTAAGGCAAAGCGAAATCGCGCTCCGGAAAGGCCGCCGAAACCCTTAAATATCACCTGCGCTGTTCTTTTTGCATGGCAAGGCCTGAACTGTTGGATTACCTTGACAGGAGCCCGTTCAGGGAGGCCTTGGGCTGCCTTGCGAAAGAAGAAGGCCTCAACATGCAGCAATTGGAGGGCAGGCTTGCCGAAATCAATGCCGCTTACCCTTCCATGCTGGGAACCGCCCTAGCCGAGCTTGAAAGAAGAGGGTTTGTTGCAAGCGTCAACGGCCGCTACCATTTCAGCAAGGAATGGTTCAAGGATTTCGTGCTGTTTTTGGACGAATTCGAGGAATCAAGGGAAGAGCTGGACCTTTGCGAGCAGATGCTCGGCCAGGCCATTTTGAAGGCTGTTTACCGGAAAAACAGCACGCGGGATTTTTGAGGGAAAGCAGGGCGCAATGTTTATAAATTCCTCTCAATGAATTTATTGAGTATACTGATTAATTTTTCGGATATATCGTATACTTTTTTTTGGTGAAATTGGTGAGCAGGAGAGCAAAGGATTCATCGCGCTTCAAGAAAACCAGGGCAAGGCAGCGGTGGAAATGGTGCAAGAAAAAGTACCGGAAGAAACACCGCAAGCACAAGTACCTGAGAGCGAGAGCAAAGACGTAAAGGCTCC
>JAZDDY010000068.1:0-11306 GCA_043809265.1 Candidatus Iainarchaeum sp. | reverse complement strand
CCGGCCGGGGAAGTGAAAGAGACCGAGGAGACGGAGCCTGAAGAAAAGCCGCCTGAAACCGTTTCCGGAGTGTCTCCGGGAGACCAGGAAGGGAAGAAATCCGCAGAGGCAGCCTGCACTGAATCAGGCGGCACAGCAATCACATCGCTTTGCTGCACTTCCACGGGCGATTTCCCGAACTCGTGCCTTCTCGGGGCATGCGGGTGCGGGCCTGGCGACAGCCATGAAGTTGAAACCTGCGATTGCGGGGAAAACAAGTGCTTCAACGGAAAGGAATGCATTGCGCAGGGCATCTGAAAGTTTAGAGCGATTGGAATGGCTCGCAGGAAAATGCAAACAGGGGCAAAAAAGGCAGGCCTGCCAAAGGCGCAGAGGGACCGCACTGCCCACGAACTGAAAAGGAGTGAAAGGGCCCTTCAGCAGGCAGGCTTTCCTGAAGCACAGTCCAGGCAGATTTCAATGGCGGTTTTTTCCAGGTTTCCTGAAAGCCGGGAGAAAAGGACTGTCCTGCTGAAAGCAGTGCTTGAAAGAAAATCCGGGGCTGGGGCGATCGAATTAGCCTCGAAATTTGAGCCGTTCCATGAAAGGGATTACATGGTCAGGCCTTTGCCTGAACAGGAATGTGATCGCCTCATTAAAAAACTCAAAAAAAATCCTGAAAACAGGCCATGGCTTAAAGACCCAAAACTGAAAAAAATCACTGCATACCATAACTATAAGGGCGAACTGTATGTGGTGACTGTATCCCCTGCATTTTTGCATGAATCCGTTTCGGTTTATGGCGTTTTTGGGAGCAAGGCCGAAAAGCATGCCCAAGGCGTGATTCAATTGGTGAACGGAGAGGTGTATATATTCAAAACAGACAAGGTCGGCCAGCTGATAACGACAAACCTGGAGCCGGCCAAGGATGCCATGGGAGAATTTAGGGTAAATACAGCCGAAGTGCCAGCCGAGAGCTCCAAAGGAAGGTTTCTGGCAAGGATTTTTGTGGATGAAGCCCTCAACCTCGCCAGAACTTGGGGGTTAAGGAGAATCTCAATCCAGACTTATTCCGGAAATTACGCGTCCTATCTTTCCAAGCACTTCGGTTTCAGATTTGGGCCTCAAAAGCCCAATCAGACCATGACCGGTGTCCTTGATCTTACCCCTGAAAACCTGAGAAGGATTGAGCAGGAAAAAGAAAAGTGAGCGATGCATCGGCAGTGCCATAAGACTCAGGCGTTCAGCATCCACACAGAATAAGTGAGATAGGAAGCGAGCGAAACCCACAAAATATAGGGCACGAGGAGCAAGGCCGCTTTCCTTGAAACCTTTTTGAAAAGCAGGATGTTCGCAAGAATTGCAAGCCACAAAAGGATTATTTCAATGAAAGCAAAAAAGAGCAGATGATAGCCGAAAAACAATATCGACCAGATTGTATTAAGCGCAAGCTGAATTGCAAAAACCGCTACCGGGAGCTTTGCCTTCTCGTTCCAGCCTTTTTCGAGCACCAAATACAGCGCAATTCCCATCATCAGGTAAAGCGCTGTCCACACTGGGCCGAAAATCCAATTCGGGGGCGTCAATTCAGGCTTTTTTATCGAAGCATACCAGGTTGGAATGTTTGAAACAGTGAAAACAGAACCGATAAATGCAGCCGCAAAACAAACAATAATGCAGCCTGCGAGCAACTGGATTT
Source organism: Candidatus Iainarchaeum sp. (assembly GCA_043809265.1). GTDB lineage: Archaea > Iainarchaeota > Iainarchaeia > Iainarchaeales > DTGL01 > JAPLVS01. The sequence continues at coordinate 9,628 of JAZDDY010000068.1, read as the reverse complement.
TCTTGGATTGCATGAAGGGATAAAGGCTGGAAAAAGTTTTAAAGCAGGCGGTTGCCAAAACCCTTTTATTTTCAGGCAATGATAATGTTATTGGTTGCAATGAAGGGAAGAACTGGAACTGGAAGGGGAAGGCCTAGGGCAAGGACTGTTGAAAATAAAATCCCTGCAAGGGAATTGGTTGTGCGCGAACCGAATAGGCATTTATTCCGCGAAAGGGATTTAATGGTGAGGCCATTGGGCGAGGCAGAATGCTCCGGAATCCTTGGGCAAATCAGGAGAAACGCAGGAAAGCACCAGGGAAATCTTCGGTGGCTTGAGGAAAATAATCCCCTGTATTTCAAGGCTTACCAAAATTATGCCGGGGAAACCCATGTTGCAAAATTCTCAGGAAATACCCCCCGGAAGAGGGTGATTTCAATAGCTAATTTCGCGCACGGGAAAGTTGAAGAGCAGGCCAGCGGCAAAATTGAGGTTTTGGGAAACATTCATCAACATACCGGGATTGAATCCTTGATTTTATCGGATTCTGTGTATATAGACAAGACATATAAAAATTCGCGGCTGCTGCGTGAGGAGCCAGGCAGAACAGCAGGCCCAAAGGTCAGGGAAATTAAGAGGACGCTGGTTGAAGAAGCCAAAGGCCGTTTTTTGTTCAGGGTTTTTCTTGAAGAGGCGATCCGGCTTGCAAATGCAAACGGCCTCAAAAAAAATAACCGTGCTTCCGACATCAAAAGGATTCGAAAGATATCTGGTGGAAAAGTTCGGCTTCAAGCAGGATGAAATGACACCCTACCTGCTTCTCGAATTATAGCCTGAAGGAAAATCATTTCACTATTTCCAGCTTTCCTTTCTTGCCAGTGCTGACCTGGAGCGAGCCCCTGAATTCGCTGCACCACCCTTCAATGATTTTGACCTTGTCGCCTTCATTCACCTGGCCTATTTGGTCGTTCCACAAGGTAAAGGAAACTTCAACGCCTTTCTTGTCTTTTGCAGCGCAATTGCAGACTGTTCCCTCGCCTTTTTCGCTGGCAAAAGCCCTCGGCTCTGCCTTTGAAACAATCTCCAATTCTATCTCATCAATTGCAGCTCTTGCCTTCAAATCTTTTACAAGCATAAAACAACACCCCAGCATTTTTTGCTGGATTGGCTTTAAAAACCTGTCTTTTGTTTTCCATTATATGAAGCCTGTTTCTGGAGTTCAGCATAACGCCATTGAAGTTGGCCGCTTAAGCAAGCACTACAATGGTCTTAAGGCAGTGGATGCAATCAGCCTGAACATAGAAGAAGGCACGATTTTCGGCCTGCTTGGCCCGAACGGGGCAGGCAAAACCACCTTGATTTCAATGCTTGTCACAATGCGAAAGCCGACCTCAGGCAGCGCGAAAGTGAACGGCTTCGACATAACAAGGCAGGCTGATTCTGTGAGAAAAAGCATTGGCATTGTATTCCAGGACCCGAGCCTTGACGACGAACTAACAGGGGCGGAAAACCTCGAACTGCACGCAGCATTGTATAATGTGCCGAGGCAGGAAAGGAAGGCAAGGATTGAAGAGCTTGTGAAACTTGTCGGCCTTGAAAAAAACCTGAAAATGCAGGTGAAAAAGTTTTCAGGGGGAATGAAAAGAAGGCTTGAAATCGCACGCGGCCTCATACACCACCCGAAAATTCTCCTTTTGGACGAACCCACAATCGGCCTGGACCCGCAGACAAGGGCAGGCATCTGGGATTACATAAAAAAGCTCAATGAAAGCGAGGGCATCACTATAATCCTCACAACGCATTACATGGACGAAGCCGACAAGGTGTGCCAAAAAGTGGCCATAATTGATTCAGGCAAAATCATTGCGATGGGCTCGCCTGAAGAGCTAAAGAATGGGCTGGGCGGCGACATCATTTCGATAAAATGCGATGCCGCGGAAAACTGCAGGGAAAAGCTTGCGGAATTAAGTTGGGTGAAAGCAGTCATGAAGCACGACGGCTTCCTGAACGTGAGGGTTGAGAAAGGCGAGGAAAAAATCCCAAAGCTCCTGCACACAATGGAAAAAAACGGCGTGAACGTCGAATCAGTCAGCCTGAGGAAGCCGTCGCTCGACGATGTGTTTCTGCATTTCACAGGCCGCATGATACGGGACGAAGAGGCAAAGCCTTCGGATGCGATGCGGCTTAGGGTCAATGCGATGAGGCGCTCGAAATGAACAGGGAAATCGAAGGTATTTATATCCTGTGGAAAAGGGAACTGCTCCGCTTTTACAGGTCAAAGAGCAGGATTATAGGCAGCCTTGGCATGCCATTCTTTTTCCTTGCAATTCTCGGCACAGGCCTGAATAATGTTTTCCCGATGGAAGGAGGCATGAACTACATGCAGTTCATTGCGCCAGGCATAATCGGCATGGTCCTTATGTTCGGCTCGATTTTTTCAGGCGTTATCGTGATCATGGACCGGCAGTTCGGATTCCTCAAGGAAACACTCGTTGCGCCGATAAGCAGGCTTTCAATTGTGCTCGGAAAGGCATTCGGCGGCGCCACTACCGCTGTGCTGCAGGGCGTCCTTATCATGCTTATTGCATTGCTTTTGGGGGCAGAGATGCAATTCGGGAATTTCCTGCTCCTTCTGTTATTCATGTTCCTTATTTCTGTGATGTTCGTTTCCCTCGGCATTGCCATTGCTTCGATGCTTGAAGACATGCACGGCTTCCAATTGATAGTTAATTTTTTGCTGATGCCGTTGTTTTTCCTGAGTGGCGCATTGTTCCCGCTTTCCTCGGCGCCGGGCATTTTGAGGACCGCCTCTATGCTTGACCCGCTCACTTACGGCGTCAATGGGCTGAGATTCCTGCTAACCGGCCAGTCCGACATAGCATTCGGCACCTGCCTTGCGGTGATAGTCTTTTTCACAGCGGTCTTCATAGGCCTGGCAATATTCCTGTTCAACAGGATCGAAGAATAAAAAAGCAGTGAAGGCACGCCTTTATTTCTTTTTTGCAGCGGCAGCGCCGAGCTCGAGGGCTTTCAGGTTTGCTGGCAGGAATTTCTGCTTTTCGCCCTCATTTCGCCTTCAAGCGCTTTTTTCACGGAATCCATTGAAACAGCGCCTGAAAGCGCGGCGTAAGCGCCGAGCATCACAATATTCGCTGCCTTGGCGCTGCCGACATCTTTTTCGGCAATGTCGTTTGCAGGCACTGCAAAAACATTTATGTCAGAGCGCTTCGGCTTCACATCGATGAGAGAAGAATTCATCACAAGCAGGCCGCCTTTCTTGAGCAATGGCTCGAAGGCTTCGAGCGAAGGCTTGTTCATTATTATCATCGAGTCAGGCATTGGAGCTAAAGGGGAACTGATTTCCTCGCTGGAAATTATCACTGTGCAGTTTGCTGTTCCGCCCCTCATTTCAGGGCCGTAGCTTGGAACCCATGAAACATGCCTTCCTTCGGACATTCCTGCAAGGGCAAGAATTTTTCCGATTAACAGAACGCCCTGGCCGCCGAAACCTGCCGAAATAATCTTTTCCTCCATCACTTGCCACCTTTTTTGTCCTTAAAATTGCCCAAAGGGAATGTTTTTGTCATTTCTTCCTCAACCCATTTGAGTGATTCCAATGGCTTCATTCCCCAGTTTGTGGGGCACTGCGATAAAACTTCCACTATAGAAAAGCCTTCCTTGTTCAATTGCGTTTCCACTGCGCGCTTTATGGCTGCCTTTGCCTTTATTATGTTCGCAGGGCTTGAAACAGTGACGCGTTCTGCAAAGGCAACGCCTTCCATTGTGGAAAGCAGTTCGCATACCTTGATGGGATAGCCGTGCAGTGCTGCGTCCCTGCCGTAAGGCGTGGTGTTTGTCTTCTGCGATATCACGGTTGTGGGGGCCATCTGGCCGCCTGTCATGCCGTAAATCGCATTGTTGATGAATATGACCGTGATATTTTCCCCGCGGTTTGCTGAGTGCACTGTTTCGGCTGTGCCGATTGCCGCAAGGTCCCCATCTCCTTGATATGTGAAAACAAAGCTTTCAGGCAGCACCCTTTTCACGCCTGTTGCGACCGCCGGGGCCCTACCGTGCGGCGCCTCAATCATGTCGACATTGAAGTAATTGTATGCGAAAACAGCGCAGCCCACCGGGGCGATTCCGACTGTTTTTTCGCGCAGGCCGAATTCGTCGATTGCTTCAGCTAACAGCCTGTGAACTATGCCGTGGCCGCAGCCAGGGCAGTAATGCATCGGCGCATCAGTCAGCGCTTCGGGTTTTTTGAGGAGTGTTTTCATTTCGCAACAGCCTCCAGTTTTTCCATCAGTTGCTGCGGGGTCAAGAGCATTCCGCCAAGCCTGCCGATGAAATGCACCGGCCTTTTTCCGTTGAATGCAAGCCTTACATCCTCGACCATCTGGCCTGCGTTAAGTTCTGTGACAATAAATGCCTTGGTTTTTCCGGCGGCATCGGCGATTTTCTCTGAAGGGAAAGGCCACAGGGTTATCGGCCTTATGAGGCCGGCCTTTATGCCTTTGACCCTTGCCTCATTGACCACGCTTTTCGCAATCCTCGACATTATGCCGAAGGCGACAATCGCGAATTCCGCGTCATCCATTTTGTAGAATTCGCAGCGCTTTTCGTTTTTTTCTATTTCCCTGTATTTTTCCTGAAGTTTCAAATTGACCTGCTCCAGGTCTTTGGGGTTCAGGTAAAGCGAATTGATTATGTTCGGCTTCCTGCCTTTCGCCCCGCGCGTAGCCCATGCTTTTTTGGAAACATCGTTTTTCGAGGATTTTTTGAATTCCACTGATTCCATCATTTGCCCGAGAAGGCCGTCCCCTAAAATCATCACAGGGTTCCTGTATTTGTCAGAAAGTTCAAAAGCATCGACTGTGAGGTCTGCAAGCTCCTGCACCGAATTCGGGGCAAGCACTATAAGCCTGTAATCGCCGTGCCCGCCGCCCTTGACTGCCTGGAAGTAATCGGCCTGCGACGGCGCAATGTTGCCAAGCCCTGGACCGCCGCGCGCCATGTTGACTATCACGCACGGGAGATTGCAAGCTGCAATATAGGAGATGCCTTCCTGCTTGAGTGAAATGCCTGGCCCTGAGGAAGAGGTCATTGCCCTTGCTCCTGCAGAGGCCGCCCCTAAAACCATGTTGATTGCTGCGATTTCGCTTTCCGCCTGCATGAAAAAGCAGTCCTTTCTTTTCGGCATTTCCCTTGCAAGGTATTCGCTCAATTCAGTCTGCGGCGTTATCGGATAGCCGAAATAATGCGTGCAGCCTGCGCGGAGCGCTGATTCTGCAACGGCTTCGTTCCCTTCCATTAAAATTTTTGGCATTTTCATTCCTCAAATATCTCTACGGCCACTTCAGGGCACACAAGATAGCACTGCCTGCAGCCGATGCATTTCGCCTTGTCGACAAGCGCAGGATGCACTCCTTTTGAATTGAATTTTTTTTCGTCATAGGCAATGGCTTTTGCAGGGCAAAAGTGGATGCATAATCCGCAGGCCTTGCATTTTTCTTGCAAAACCCTTGCTTTCTGGTTTGTCATTCAATCACTTTTTGTCCAATGCGGCGCACGCGGCGCCAAGCCTTTCGATGGCTGTTTTTATCTGTTCCGGGTTTGTCTTGCTGAAATTCAGCCTTGCGCTGTTGTGAAGTTTTTTGTCGGCATTCGGCGGGAAGAAAGCGCTTCCCTTGACTATGGCGACGTTTTTCTTTATCGCTTCCCTGAATAGGTCGTCGCCGTTTATTTCGTTGAGCTGCAGCCAAACGAAAAGGCCTCCTTTTGGCCTGACCCATGAGCCGTAGGGCGTGAGGTGCTTGTCCATTGCGGAAAGCATTGCGTTCATGCGCTCCCTGTAGACAGGGATGACCTTTGCCCAGTATTGTTCGAGCCAGCCGCGCCTAATGAATTCGGCCAGCAGGTACTGGCTTAGCGAGCTTGCGCAGAGCGTCGAGCTCTGGAGCATAACCCTGATCCTGGATACAAGCTCCTTGTTGCCTGCAATATACCCAAGCCTGAGGCCCGGGGCAGCCATTTTGGAAAAAGTCTGCAGCCTTACAGTGCAGCCTATGTCGTCGTAATGCATTATCGAGTGCAGTTTTTTGCCCTCATACCTGAGGCAGGCATATGGCTCGTCCTCTATTATCGGGATGCCGAATTCGTTCGAAATGTCTATAAGTTCTTTCCTGCGCTTTTCGCTCAATTCTGTGCCGGCGGGGTTGTCGAAGGTCGGCACCACATAAATGTACTTGCATTTTTCCAGTTTTTCTTTGGGCAAATCCCATATGCGCTCGACCTGCATTCCGTTTTCATCAAGAGGGATGCCTATAATGTCGATTTTCGATGACCTTCCGCCCAAAACATTCAATTCCGCAAGATAGGTCGGCGCGCCCACAATCACAGAGCTTTCCCTGCATGGGTCTATGAAGGCCCTTGCGAGAAGGTCAAGGCCGTGCTGGGCTGCGCTTATTACCAGCAGATTTTCGCTTTCCAGTTTACTGAAATCCTCTGTTTTGTTTACCCAGCCTTTCAATGTTTCAAAGAAATATGGCACGCCTTCGCTTGGCGCATACTGGTATAGGTCGCCTGCCTCTATTTTCCTGCCTTTGTGGTCTGAGCACTTGCCGTGAGTGAGGTCTGAAATTATTTCAAGGAATTTTTCGGCTTCGAACAAATCGTTATCAGGCAGGCCGCCTGCAAGCGAAATGATTTCAGGATGGCCCTGCGTGATGCTCAGTATTTCCCTTGTTGCGGTTGCATCAATGCCGGCATCATATGCAAGCTGAACGTAATTTTTCCCGATTCCGGGCGCAACGCCGTAAGAGAATTTTTCGTGCTTTTCCTGCAAGCAATCACCTTTTCCTCAGCTCTGCACGGCGGATTTTGCCGCTGATTGTTTTCGGGAGCTCCTTCACATATTCAATGATGCGCGGGTATTTATAGGGCGCTGTCTGTTTTTTCACGAACTCCTGTATCTCTCCGGTGAGCTTGTCCGAGCCCTTGAAGCCTGGCGCCAGTATGATGAACGCCTTTACAACAGTGCCCCTTACAGGGTCGGGATGCCCTACAACCGCTGCTTCGGCGACAGCAGGGTGCTCTATAAGGACCGATTCAACTTCAAACGGCCCAATCCTGTAGCCTGAAGCCTTTATCACGTCGTCAGCCCTCCCGACAAACCAGAAATAACCGTCCTTGTCCTTGTATGCCTTGTCGCCTGTGAAATACCAGCCCTTCCTGAAAACGCTCTCGTTTTTTTCCTTGTCCTGCCAGTATTCCCTGAACAGGCCTGGCGGCCTTATGGGCTCGGTCCTTACCGCGATAAGGCCTTCCTTTTCCACTGGCACAGGATTGCCTTCCTCGCCGACAATGTCAACAACATGCCCGGGGGTAGGCTTGCCCATCGAACCGTGCCTTATCGGCATGCAAAGATAATTGGATATAAGGCAGACAGTCTCGGTCTGGCCGTAAAAATCATGTATTGTTGTGCCGGTCGCTTCCTTCCAGACCTTTATCACTTCCGGATTTAAAGGTTCGCCGGCGCTCATGCAGTGCCTCAAATTCCCGAAATTGCAATTCTTGAGCCCCTCTTTTAAAATCATCATCCTGTAAACTGTCGGCGGGGCGCAAAAAGTTGTCACATTGAAGCGCTGGATTATGCCGAGCGCAGTGTCGGCATCGAATTTCCCTTTCTGGTTGAATTGCAGCACTGTGCAGCCCACAATCCATTGCCCAAAAAGTTTGCCCCATGCGGTTTTAGCCCAGCCTGTGTCCGCAATGGTCCAGTGCACGTCCTCTTCAGTCAAATCCTGGGCAAACCTCGCGGTGACTTCGTGCCCCAAAGCGTATTTTTGCTCGTGCAAGACCATTTTAGGGTAAGACTCGGTGCCGGAAGTGAAATATACAAGCATCGGGTCAGAGCTTTTTGTTTTTGCAGGATTCTTTATCTCCTTTGGGGCTTTTGCCATTTCTTCATCAAATGAAATCCAGCCATCCTTTTTTCCGCCCACAATGACTTTTCTCTTCAGCGAGGGGGCCTTTCCTGCAACAGCATCAATCTTGTCTGCATTCTCCGTATCAGTGACAACAATGGATGCGCCTGACTTGTCGAGCCTGAATTCCAAGTCTTTTTCAGTGGACATTATTGTGGTGGGGATGAATATTGCGCCCGCCTTTATCGCGCCGATAACGCAAAAATACCATTCCGGAATCCTTGGGAGCATGAGGAGCACGCGGTCGCCTTTCTTTACTCCAAGGGACAGGAGAACGTTTGCAAATCTGTTGGATTGTTCCTTCAAATCATTGAAGGAATGCTTTTTGTGGTTGACGCAGTCGCTTTCAACTGAAATAAGCGCGGTTTTTTCGGGCTTTTTTTCAGCCCATTTGTCTATGGTGTCAAAGCCGAAATTATAGAATTCGGGAACAACCCATTTGAATTCCCTGCAGGTTTTTTCGTAGCTTTCCATGTTCGGCTTTTCCGCCATCATTTCTTACCCCCTAAACCAAGTTCGACCACTGCCATTTCCCTCAATTTGAATTTCTGCACTTTCCCGCTCGCCGTGAGCGGGAATTTTTCCACGAATTTCACGTATTTCGGGGCCTTGTAGCGGGAGAAATTCTCCTTGCAATAAGCGATTATTTCTTCGGGTGCGGCAGAAGCGCCGTCCTTGAGGATAATGTATGCCATGACTTCTTCCCCGAAGGTCCTGCTTGGAACGCCTATGACCGCAACATCCTTGACCTTTGGGTTTGTATAAAGGAATTCCTCGACCTCGCGCGGATAGACATTTTCGCCTCCCCTTATTATCATGTCGTCGACCCTGCCAAGAATGCGGAAATAGCCCTCATTGTCGACAGTGGAAAGGTCTTTTGTGTGCAGGAAGCCGTTTTTGTCAATTACTTCGGCGGTTTTTTCTGGCATTTTATAGTAGCCCTGCATTATATTGTAGCCCCTCACGCAAAGCTCGCCAGGGGTGTCCGGCGGCAGTTCCTTGTTTGTGCCTGGCTCGAAGATTTTAACTTCCTGGTTCGGGTGCGCCCTTCCCACTGTCTCAACGCGCTTTTCAAGCACGTCATCTGCAAGGGTCTGGGTGACAACAGGCGCGGCCTCGGTCAGGCCGTAACATATCGTTATTTCCTTCATATGCATCAAATCAATGCATTTGCGCATTGTGTCGACAGGGCATGGCGCGCCGGCCATAACGCCGGTGCGCAGGGATTTCAAATCGTATTTTTTGAAATTAGGACTGTTAAGCTCGAGGATGAACATTGTCGGGACGCCGTAAAGCGCAGTGCATTTTTCCTTTTCTACTGTTTCAAGCACTTCTTCCGCGTCAAACGATTCGACAGGCACCATTGCCGCGCCGTGCGAAACGCAGGCGATGATGCCGAGGACGCAGCCGAAACAATGGAAGAATGGAACAGGGATGCAAAGCCTGTCCTTTTCGCTGAATCCCTGCACCTGCCCGACAAACCTGCCGTTGTTGAGGATATTGTAATGGCTGAGCATCACTCCTTTAGGGAAGCCGGTTGTGCCTGAAGTGTACTGCATGTTGATGATGTCGCGCGATTTCAATGATTTCTGGATTTTTGCAAGCTCGCTGTCCTTTACATTTCTGCCTGCCTCCAGCACATCGTTGAAATTGAACATGCC
>JAZDDY010000067.1:0-22853 GCA_043809265.1 Candidatus Iainarchaeum sp. | reverse complement strand
GGAAATTCGGCAGGCGAGGTGGATTTGATGGATAAAAGGTTTTTGGGAATCTTAGTTTTAACTATTTTGCTTTCAGGAGCGGCTTTTGCAATTGGATGCACAGCTGAAGCCAAGCAATGCCCTGACGGCTCGCATGTAGGCCGGGATGCCAACAACAATTGCGAATTCACGCCATGCCCGACGCCGTCGCCGGAATGCACCACTGATAAACAGTGCCCTTTAATAGGGACATCTCCAGATGGTTACAGGGAATGCTACAATGGCACTTTATGCAAAGTGGGCGGAGGATACTCATGTAAGGAGGGAAAGTGCGTTCTCACCAAAGTATTTGCTGATTGCCAGAAATGCCCAAACGGCTGCGAAAATAACGCATGCAAGACAGTCGAATGCGCCAAAGAAGGCGAGCAATACTCGGAAGTTTTCACCACCGAATACCCTTCCAAGTGCTGTGCGGGACTGACAGGATTCATGACCGGATTGGATACAAGAATTTCAATTCAGGACAATTGCTACCAGACAGGGAGTGCAAGCGGATGGCCTGTCGGCCACTGCACCAACTGCGGGAACAAAATATGCGAAAGCATCGAAACTGTCTGCAGCTGCCCAGGGGACTGCATTGGACAGGGGCGGTCACAATACAAAACAATCAAGGAATTTTGTGAATCACCCTATACAAGGTATTGCTCTGTCGATGGAGCGGTTTCATCTTCGGACAGCCCACAGCTCTGCGCGCTTTGTTCAACGCCAAACCCGGACTGCAATTACCGGTACTGGTTTGACAATTCTTCGACCTCCTGCGGATACAAGCAATTCTGCGGAGCGTACATGTACTACGGGCTGCAGACATTTGAAACAAAGGAAGAATGCGTGAAAGCGCTTTCGCCTGTAGGCTGCACTGCCGAAGCCAAAATTTGCTCTGACGGCTCGGCAGTCGGCAGGAATCCGGCCTTGAACTGCGAGTTCGACCCATGCCCGGGGGAAAGCTGCACCGAAGAAGCCAAGATATGCCCGGACGGCTCATACGTAGCCAGAGACCCAAACAACAAATGCGAATTCACGCCATGCCCGATTGAAACTCCAACAACAAAAGAACAGGTAAAATGCGTTTTCAACAACAGCACCATACCCCAAAAATGCTACACCGCCACCCAGCCCTTTTCATGCTCTGGAACAGAAACCTGCGTAGCCGAAGTTTATGGCGCAAAAGGCAAAACCCTGACATGGAAAAGCACATGCGGAGGATACGCATACACAACAATAGACGGAACAAACAAATACGCAGAATTCAAATGCGAAGACTGCAAATACTCCTACTGGTTCGATAAAGCCTCGGCAGCCTGCGGATACAAGCAATTCTGCGGAATGTACATTTATCTTGGCTTGCAGACGTTCGAAAATTACGCCGACTGCCTGAAGGCGCTCGGCTCAGGAGGCCAGGCAATAGAACAGCCAAGCGTTATGGTTTCGACAGGAGGAAGCGGCGGAGGCTCGGTATATTCGGTAGGTGTCTGCAAGGTTTATTCAGACACAACACAGTCCGCGCTGTGCACCGCTGAATACAAGCCTGTCTGCGCCACAATAGAACAGTTCAATACAGACGGCACCTACTCAAAATACAAAAAAACATTCAGCAACGCATGCTCGGCATGCGCGGCATCCACAAAAACAGATTTGGTTGTAGGGTATGCCAGCGGCGAATGCGACCAGGACACAGGCGCGGAATGCCCGCAGATTGCAACGCCGTCGCCTGAATTCTGCCCGAACGGCAAAATCGCGCCAAAATACGGGGAAATAAACGGCAAAAAATGCATTTTGGGTTACGGGTGCATATCCACATCCACTGACCCAGAGGACGAAACGCCTGTTTTCATTTACAGCTCTTACGGCGGCTTCGCATACATGGAAAAAACACTTTATGTCTACAAGAGCGGGGCGCTGGCCGAGAAAAAAACAATCGGCGGCCAGACAACAAAAATGACAGGCCAGGCAGGCAGCGAAACTGTCTCGGCATTCCTGAAAGACCTTGACGCAAAAGGCTTCTTTGAACTGAAAATTCCGGAGCCGAGCTGCTGCATAATTCTTGAAAGCGGCATTATGCAGTGCGGTGCGGACATGACCACACAGAAAGTGTTCGCAAGGTACGGGGAAAAACAGAACAGCGTCGGATGGTGCCTCTTGAAGGAAACGCCGGAATCCATACAATACGCTCTTGACATGGTTGCAAAATTAGAATCACTGCTCTCTGAAAACCCGGACAACAGCACAAAATATGTTTCACTGGGCGAACCATTCGACCTTTCCCTCGGCGAAAACGCGAAAGTGAAGGAAAACAGCTTTACGGTGAAACTGGAAAGCATCGAATCCGACGCTGTCATGGTGTCGGCCTGGGCGCAGGGCTTGGGCACCGCCAGCACCTGGGTTAAAATCAAGGCAGGGGAAAGCGGAACGGCTTTCGGGCTCAAAATAACAGTGAACTCAATCCTTTTCCCACAGTGCAAGACCACGACAGACGGAACAAAAAACATGACACAATGCATCGGGGGAAAGCCTTACGCAAACCTGACAATATCCAATGCCGAGCCTGACGAAACATTCATCGCATACCTGGGCGAAAAATTCGCAATGGCACAGGGAAAGACTTTCAAAATATTCAGCCTCGACAAAAAGGACCTTATGAAAATACGCCTTGAAGGCATCAGCAGGGCTGTCGATTGCCCGGTGCAGAAATGCTACGGGGACGAGACAGGCACAACCAAATGCGGCAATATAATATGCGACATGAGGGCGATGGCAAAACTCCTCATAAGTTTCCCGCCTTCCGAGAGCGAATACGCATCACAGGCCATGCAAACCCTTGCAATAAGGGAAGGCGAAACCCAAAACATCGGCGAATACAAAATCTACTTTGCCGGCCTTTCAGGGGAAAGAGCGGTCTTTGTGGTGAACAAGATCGAGGACGACATCAAATACATCAAGGTCGCACTCGGGGAAGAATTCAAACTGCAGGAAAACAAGACAGCACTTATAGTGGACAAGGACATCTTTGTCACGCTGATCCAAACAGCCCCCGGAGCGGTTTATATGGCTGACATTCCAAAGCAGGACGAACCATCCGCCGGCATAGCGCCTTACCCCCAAAAAGGCTACGCGATTGTCTCTGTCTGGAAGAAAGGCTGGGGTGTTGTGCCGGTGCCTTTGACCGCGGAAACAAAGGAAAAACTGCTCACCATACAGGAAAACATGAAAAATGCCGGAGTGGAAAGCAACATACAGGAAATAAACAAGGTAAGCGCCGGCTCAAGCGATGCGGTGTTCTACAAGAAAACCTACACTCTCCGCGAAGGCGAAAGCCTCAAAATTTACGACATAAAGCTTTCGCTGAAAGCGCTTGGCAATGGGACGGCGGGCTTTGTCGCAGAAGAAGCACAGTTCGATGACACAATCAATGTGCATGTCGGCGAACCCTTCAAATTGAAGGAAAACATGAAGGCAAGGGTGCTTGAAGCGAACATGCTGATAGACCTGCTCGGCCTCTCTGAAGAGGACACGGTCTGCAATGAAAGCGGCGCCTGCACCTCCAAACCGACAGTGAAAATCGGGGTCAGCGATTTGAAGAGCCTCTTTGAGGGCGAAATCGGGACTTCGATAAGCAGCCAACAGATTTCAGAAAACGCGAAAAGCACAATAATCGAATCGCCGGCAAGCAGTACGGCTTCAGGCGGCCAGGAATCTCCGGCCATGCCGGTTCCGCTGGTTATCGCCATAAGCGATTCAACATCCGGCGACTCAATTCCGTCAGTTCAACCTGTCCCGCCGATAGAGATTCCGATGCCGTTCCGGATTTACAAATTGCAGGAAGGCCAGTCAGCCACTGTGGGCGATTTTGAAATCACGGCAAAGGCAATCTGGGCCAATTACGCGGAATTCATTGTCACCGAGAAAGGCACAGGCATTGAATTCAAAATCTCAATCGCAAAAGGCTGGAATTTGTTCTCGATTCCAGGGGAAATAAAAACCAGCGAACTCAGCAACTGCAGCCTCGGCGATTTCAGGCTGTTCGAGTTCAAGGACGGCAAATTCGAAAAGGCAGGCAAAGCCGAAGCAGGAAAAGCCTACTGGCTCTACAACCCGAAAGAAGCCTGCACGATAAAAGCAGTACTCATAAAGCCTGTTTCACTGTTTGAATTAAAGCCATTGCAGGCAGGCTGGAATTTCGTGCCAGTGCTCAAGGACATGCTGGGCGCACAGATCGGAAAAATGGGCGACTGCAAGCTGAAAGGGGCATTTATCTATGACACTACAGGAAAACAGTGGGTGAAAGCGCTTGAGACAACGCTTGCAACAGGGCACTTTGGCACGGCGCTTGCAGTTTACGCAGAAGACAAGTGCATCCTTGCAAGCCCGGACACACCGATTCCGGAAATTCCTGAAATGCCGGCGCTCCCGGAGGTGGGGTAAATGAACTTCAAAATATTGGCAATAATCCTCATTGGATTGATAGCAATAACCGCTTTCAGCGGATGCATGCAGCCGGCCGGCTGCACTGCAGAAGCCAAGGTCTGCCCTGACGGCTCGACAGTCGGCAGGAATCCGGCCTTGAACTGCGAGTTCGACCCATGCCCGGGGGCAGGCAGCGGTGCTGACTCAGGAAGCATTCCCATGCCCTCGGACACAGGCGAAGGTGGCGCCCCGCCTGAATTGCCGCTGTGAAAAAAAGCAGTGGCTTTTATTTTTTCTTTTTATTTTCTTTTTCCTTTTTTTCTTCTATTTTTCTTTTCCTGGCGTGCCTGTCAAGGGCGTCGAATTTGGAGGCATGGTGGTGCAGGTAAAGGAACACGGCCGTTATTGCGGCAAAAGTAATGACTTTTAAGGCATCGCCAAGCGGTGGCTGCAGGGCAGCAGACGGCCTTAATGGGATAAGCCAGGCCAAAAGCCAGTCGTTGTTAAGGTTCGGGTCAGGGTCGAAATAAAGGTAAATCGCACCTGCAAGCATAAGAACATAAACGATTTCAATCATCAATAATGCAATCGTGAACGGGTTTTCCCTTGAGCACTTAATTTTGGCCTGCGCGGTGTCCTTGATAAGGGACTGCACTTCGGCCTGCAGGCCGTAAACATTCGCCTTTCTTTTCTTGGCGACAAAATTTATGGAGTAAAGCGCAAAAACAATCAGGCACAGCATGATGTAAACCGAGGGGTCCTGCGAGAAATCAATGGTGCGCTCTTTCCAGCCGATTTTAACCGCATCAAACAATTCGAAGGCGAATAACAGCACGAGAAGGATTTGTATCGCGAGAACCAGGAGCGCTTTCCTGCCGAGCTTTTCAGGCGCAGGCTTTGCCTTCATTGCCCTCGCGGTTTTCCATTTCGGCATACAGTACTACAAAGGGCAATCTAGTATAAATATTTATTCCAGCCTTAACCCGAATTCCCTGTCGATTCTTTTTGCTGTTTCCTGCATCCTGCGGAAGACCCTGTCGATGTCTTCCTCGATTTCTGTGATAGTGCGGTAAACGCTTCTCGACCTCGGCACGTAATGCCTGCCGTCCTTGAGGACAAGGCCCGCCGTGATAAGGTTATTCAAATGGTTTATCACAGAGCCGCGGCTCATTTTCACCATTGCCGCAAGGTCTGTGGACGTGAGCTTTTTGCCCTTGTCATAGTTTTTAACAATCAGCCGGAAAATCGCGCTCGCTGTCTTTTCCTTGTCTATTTCCTCGAAAAATCCGAGGGAACGGCAAAGGAAGGTGAATTCCGCCTCCACATTTTGGGAAAACGGGGGTTCAATTTTCCTGATGGTTATCCTGAAAGAACGCGCAGGCATATAATAGAAAAGAGCGGAAAGGCATTAAAAGATTGTTGATTAAGGAATCCTATAAATAACTAAATTTTTTAAACAGGTTTTTTTGTGGCTGGCAAGGCAATCGCAAGGGGCGCTGAAGCTGAAATCCTTGAAATTGAGCTCGGCGGAGGCAAGGCTGCCGAAAAGCACAGGCTTGCAAAAGGCTACCGGTGCAGGGAGCTGGATGAAAAAATACGGCTGGAAAGGACAAGGCTTGAAGCAATGCTCCTGCACAGGGCGAAGGGCGCAGGAGTAAGGACGCCTTTGGTTCTCGCGGTCGACCCTGAAAAGAAATCGATTTTCATGGAATTCGTGGAAGGAAAAAATGCGAAATTCGCGGTAAAAGGGAACCTGAAATTGTGCAGGGAAATCGGGAAGCAAATTGCGGCACTGCACTCGGCAGACATAATCCACGGTGACCTCACCACCGACAACATTCTTGCCACGGGAAAAGCCGATATTGTTTTCATTGATTTCGGCTTGGGCTTCAACTCCAAGAAAGAAGAGGACAAGGCCGTTGATTTAATCAATCTCAAGAAAACCCTGCTTGCAGGCGATGCCTCCCTGAAAAAGGAATGGAATGCGATTCTGAAAGCCTATGTTGCCTGCGGCGGAAGCAGGGAGATTGCCGGAAAGATTGAAGAAATTGAAAGGCGCGGCCGCTACTCATAGAAAAGCCTTTTATTTGGGTTTTAGCATATATTTCCATATGCCCGCCGTTGCCAGAGCATGGCTCATGACGCGCCATATGGCTTCAAGCGAAGTAAAAGGATTTACCAGGGCAGACAAGAGGCGGATTGATTCTCAGATTGCCAACCTTGACAGGACCAGGAGGATGGCCCATGAAAATACGCCGGAGGCGCTTGCAAAAACCAGGAGGGCTATTTATATCATTAGGGCAATCAAAGCAGCAGGAAGGCCGCCTGGCCCTGTAAGGCTTGTGGCTGCGCTGGCAATTAAGGCAGAGATGCACCCCGAAAGGCTCATGCCGCTGGTGTATGCGTGCGAAAAAATACCGCCCGAAATAATCGGCGGCGACCCCACTATCCTCCACCAGATTTCGGTTGCTGTTTCAAGAAACAGGCTGCCTAGGCTCCTTGATTATATCGAGAAGACCGGAAGAGAAGTATCGGTTTCGGAAATGGCTGCAAATATCCCGGACAACATAGAGGGGGCCACAAAAAGGAGGATCTATGGTTATGCCCTGCGAGTGCTCCAGGACATGGGGCACATAGAGGAACAGCCAAGGAAAACCGATAAAAAGGAAAAGGTATGGATTGCTGCAGGGGCCGCAAGAAGGCCAGAGCAATTGTCCGCTGATTTCGAACGCGTCCCTTGCAGGCTACTCCGAAGGCTGGCTGAAAGACCGGCTATGTTGACTGAACTTTCCGAAAAATCCGCTTACAAAAAGCCGAGCTGGGGTTCAGTGGACGGCATTGCCAAAGAGGAAACAGTCAGTGCATGGCTTAATGCGTGGGAAAATGCCGGTGTAGTCCAGAGAAACAAGGAAGGATATTACAGCCTGACCCCAAAAACCCAAAGAACATGGGAAAAACAGCAAAAAACCCAATTCATGACGGATGATGTGCGCAGAATCACCACAATGAAGCACCCCACCTCTGGAAGGAGGGAAATCGGCCCTGAAATAAGGGAAGCCGCAGCAAAAGGCGCAACGCTTTCTGAATTGCGCGGGATGAGGGGCGATTTGAGGACGGATGCGGTTGCAGGCATTCTGACCAACCGCGCGCTTAAAAAAAGCATTGCCGAAGCCGAGGCAAGGCTGCAGGGCCTGCTGTCCCATCCATTCACCATTCCGGGCTCGCAAAAAGTGAAGTATGCAAGGCGCACTTTGGAAGTCCTGCAGGCGGAACAGCAGGGAAGGCGTGGCAAAAAAAAGCCAGGCGCAAGGAAAAGGGAACCAGATATAAGCAAAGCCGCGGCAAGAGGCGCAACACTTTCGGAACTGAAGGGAATAAGGCCTGAATTGAGAGTGAATGCAGCCGTTGCACTACTGACAGAAAGCGGCCTTGCCAAAAGCATAGAAGAAGCCGAAGCAACCGTGGAAAGCATGCTGTCACGCCCTTTCACGCTGCCTGACTCTCAAAGAATGAAACAAGCAAGGCGCACAGTGGAAGTTCTCAGGGAAGAACAGCAAAGAAGGCTTGAAGAAACGCAAAGAAAGCTTGATGAAAAGCAGAGAATGCGCGATGAAAAAAAGAAACAAAGGCTGCTGCAGGGCCCAAGGCCGGCCAGGGCAAAAAAAACGAGAATGACGGCTGCAGAAAGGCAAAGACGGGAAGTGATCCGCAGAACTTTCAGGACAGACAGGGAAATCGGCGTGAGAGAGACTGTCTCTGCAACCGATGCCGGTTATTTGAGGAGGCGGTTGAGGGAGAGGAACGTATTGCTTAACCAGCCGCTTCCGGCCATGGCGCCTGGAAGCGGAGCACCGGCTGTGCCGGCCAGGGAAGTGCGGCCACAGGCAAGACCAGAAGAAACGAGGCCTGGCTCCGGAGCGGCTGGAGGAAACGGCATTGTTGAATTCGCAAGCCAGGGAAGGTTCTATTCGGCTAACGGCGTGGATGTCCAGATCCTTGAAGGCGCAGTCAGAAGACAATTCCTCAGGGACGGCAGGAAGCCTGAAGAGCTCGACAGGCTTGCAGAAGAGGCTTTCGCCGAGGCAGCAAGGGAAAGAAACCAGGCATTGAAAAACGCACTGACAATAACAGGGCGGAGGCTGAGGGAAAAGGCAGAAAGCATACGCAGGACACGGGGCAAATGAAACCTATTTAAACCTTTCCTGGAAGAACTTAGTATCTTGTTATAGTTTTTCTTTTCCAGGCCGGTAGGTTGGAAAAGTGCCAAAAAAAAATCAAAAAGTTTGTTGAAAAAGGTTTTTGGAATGGTTGAAGAAAACGAAGCGCCAGTGGAAATCGCGAAGAGCGAGAAGCCGGAAAAGCATTCGAAAAAGAAAAAGGCATTTGACTGGGTTGAAATGAAGCCGGAAGAAATCGTTGAGCTTATAAAAAAGCTTTCAAACGAGGGTGTGCCCAAAAGCGAAATCGGCATGATTTTGAGGGACCAGCACGGCATCCCGGAAGTAAGGGCTATCACAGGCAAAACAGTTTCCGACATCCTTAAAGAGCAGGGAATCAGGGAAGAAATACCTGAAGACTTGATGAACCTTATCAGGAGAAGCGTCACCATAAAAGAGCACATGGGCCCAAACCCCAAGGACATGACTGCAAAAAGGGGCTACCAGATGACTGTTTCAAAAATAAGGAAACTTGTCGAATACTACAAGAAAAAAGGCCTGTTGTCCGGTGAATGGAATTTCACAGAGGAAAAGGCAAAGCTTTTGGTGAAATGAATGAAATACTCGATCACGCTTGAATCTTGCGGGAAAAAATGCGAAGAAAGAGGGGATGCATCCTCGGACAGCATTCTCGCCGCAGGCGACAGGATGATTGAAAAAGCATTGAAGGAATGTGAGTGAAATGGCTACGGTGCAGAAAACAGTCGACAAATGGAAAAAGAAAAAATGGTTCGAACTGATAGCGCCAAAAATATTCGAAAACAGGGCCATAGGCGAAACGCCCGCAGAAAAAGGAAAAGCCGTCGTGGGCAGGACCGCCTGGGTCACTGTAGACGAGCTCACAGGCCAGAGGAAATTAAGGCATATTGCGGTGCAGTTCAAGGTAACCGAAGTGAAGGAATCCAAGGCATTCACCGAAGCCGTCGGCTTCGAGGTAAACCAGTCGTACATAAGGAGAATGATAAGGAGAAGGATTACAAAGATTGAAACAGTGATAACCGACACCACGAAGGACGGCAAGAAAGCAAGGGTGAAAGTGATTGCGATTTCAAGCAGGAAGCTGGAAAAAAGGAAGGAAAAGGAAATAAGGAAAGGCATAATCGAAACAGTCGCTTTGGACATCCAGAAAAAAACCTTCGACCAGCTTGTCCAGGAACTGATTTTCGGGATTACAACAGCCAAAATCATCAAGAGGACAAAGGACATCGACAGGCTAAGGAAAATAGAAATAGCCAAAACCAGAATCCTGGAAGGTAAATAAGAATGGACCAGATGGCCAACGCCCTAGTCCTTTTATCAGCGCTCTCGATTTTTTCCCTTGTCTCTTTCAGGAAAAGGCTCCTTGACACGGACGGCATCATCATAGCTGTCATTGTGGGCATAATAATCTACCTGATGGGCGGCCTCGAATGCTTCTTTTTGATTGTATTCTTCTTTGTGGCAGCCGAGATCGCAACCAAATTCGGCAGGTCCCAGTCCAAAAACCAGCACGAGGAAAGGACAACCGGGAACATTTTGGGCAACAGCGCCGCCGCAATACTCGCGCTCTATTTTGCCTCGCCTTTCGGCTATTATGCCGCGGTATCGGCCGCGCTTGCGGACACGCTTTCCTCTGAAATAGGCATGCTTTCCAAAAAAAAGCCGAGGCTCATCACCACATTAAAGGAAGTGGAGCACGGCACAGACGGGGGAATAACGCCGTTGGGCTGCTATGCCGCGCTGTTCGGTGCGGCAATGATAGGGCTATTTCATTTCCTTAAATTCCAGGAACCGGCCATTGCGCTGGTAATCATACTCGGCGGATTTTTCGGCTCGATAGCTGACTCTGTTTTCGGAGCCGTGTTCGAGCTTAAGAAAATGCTGAACAACGCGCAGGTGAATTTTTTGGGCTCGGCGTCAGGCGCAACAATCGCAATCCTCCTGAAAAGCCTGCTCAAATAAACCTTTTCCCCTGCGAGAGAAATATTTAAAGCAGGAAACCCCCTAATTTAACAGCCGCACCGGTGACTTTATGGACAAAGGCGCAATCATTTTTTTTCTCCTTTTAGCCCTGCCTGCATTCCTGGGCGGATGCAGCGAAAATAATGAAAAAAAAGCCGAATTCGAAGTGCACGAATGGGGCGTCATGGCTGGCTGCAATGAAGCAGGGCAGTTTTTGCTGACTTCAAGGCCGGAACAGGCGATGCTTGTAAAACAGCCGGTGATATACATTCATTCAAAAGACCTGAATGAATTCGATTTGAAGGTGAACTTCATAGCAGGCGCGCCTACAATAACCTACCCTTCAACCGCAATGACAGCCGATGCTGTCGAATGGAAAAAAGTGAAAGTGCTCCAAAATTGCCTGAAAGCAGAAGAAAACGCCCAGATCTCGAAGGGCTTCGAGCCTGTGCCGCTCGCATCAATAATTCCAATTCTGAACGATGTGGATTCCGCCTGCCTGCAGTTCGAGGGAACAAAGGCAAGGTTTTTGTTTTATGAGGGGGAAATGCCTTTCGAAAACAAGATTTCAGCAAAATACAGTACCGCTACAGGAAAGGCGACAGTGAAAAACAACGCAGAGTATGCGGTTTACGATTTGGCAATTTCTGTCAGCAAGGAAATAAACACAAAAGCACTGTCGCCTACAACCTTCGGCGCCCTCACCGGCTCGATTGAAGAGCTGAAGGCAGGCGAAGAAAAAGAAATATCCCTCAAAGAGAATGCGGAATTCCCGAACCTGAAACAACAGATGATAACCGCGGGATTCACTGAAAAAGAATCGGAATCGTTCGGTGCGCTCTGGCAGGAAAGCTTCTTTTTCCCAAAAAACTTCGGGACATTCGCAAGGCTCTCCTACAGGCTGCCGGCTGAAGAAATCGAAAAAAGGATTTCACTGGAATTCAAACCAGAACCGAAAAAAACACTGAGGGCATTATGGGTTTTGTTCGATTTGCCTGCAGAAGCCGAAGAGAAAAAAACAATAGAAAAGGGGTGCACCGAAAGCGCGGACTGCGGCTGGGTTAGCACAAACTGCTGCCCTGAAACAGCCGGAGCAAAATGGGAATGCATTAATGCGGCGCAGTCAGGCATAAAATGCCAGTCTGGCAATGCCTGTCCGGCGGTAATGATGCCAAAACCTGAAACAGGGTGCGCCTGCAAAAACAACGCCTGCGCCGAGGAAAAGGCGGCCGCAAAGCCTGAATTCCCGCCATGCGGGCTTGAAACAACAGCAAACCAGTTCTCGTTTTCATGGGCGCCTGCAAGCCCTGAAAAGCACATAATAAGGATAAGCAGGCGCGGGACGCCTGATTTTATTGCAATCGAAACCGAGGAAACAATGAGCGGGCAATTCAAGCCTGGCGAAACGCTCGGGGACGGCGAATACTACTGGCAGGTAAGCCCTGACGACCAAAACCTCTGGTCCGAGGAATGCGGCCTTACAATGGCAAGAAATGAAATAACATGCGAAGACCTAGTGGAGGAAATGGGCAAATGCTGGATTGACAATTCCGAAACGATCGCCGACGGCTACTCAGAATACTGCGGGGACCTTTTAGGATACGAAAACAACTGCACGGAAAAAGCGCTGCAGGATTTGGCCGGAACAGACGGCCGCTTCACCCTCGACTTTTACAGCCAATGCAACCGCCTTGCCATTTATTATAACCGCTCAGAAAACCTTTCGCCTGCGGCAAAATATTACAATAAAATTGTAGCGGAGTGTTACGGATGAAAAAACTGTTTGCAATTACAACAATCATTTTTGCAACAATGCTGTTTTCCGAAGCGCTTGCGGCAGGCGCCCCGACAGCAAAGTTTACTTATACTTGCAACAACCTTTACCCGCCTGGCTATGGCGACAGTTTCACTCTTGACGCAAGCTCAAGCACTTTCCCGAACGGCCAAAGCAACAACCTCGACGCTTACACGTGGTATATCAAAGACGAATCCATTTCCAATGCATGCCATATGACCCTATGGCACCCCAAGGTCACTGGCGCTGCCTCACTCAGCGGCAATTGGTGCTATGACACCGGAAGCACCGGGGGGCTATTCGAAACCGATGTCCAAATACAGCTCACAGTCAAGGATTCGGCAGGCCAAACAAATTCCACCACACAAACAGTTCACGTCAAAAAAGTCTGCTTGAGCTGCCTGTGCGTCAAAAAGACCTGCGCCGAGGTGGGCTGGGCGTGTGGCTCTGGAACAGAAACAAACTGCAATAAAACGATCTCCTGCGGAACCTGCCCTTCGGGGCAAACCTGCTCGAACCACCAGTGCGTTTCCTGCACGCCGAAAACATGCGGCGAAATGGGGTGGAGCTGCGGCTCTGGAACAGAAACACGCTGCAACAGTTATATTTCATGCGGGCCCTGCTCTTCAGGCTATACCTGCACAAACCACTCCTGCGTTCCAAGCTGCACGGCCTATACCTGCCCACAAGTTGGCTGGGACTGCGGGACAGGCGATAACGGCTGCAGCGGCACGCTCTCCTGCGGCTCATGCCCTTCAGGCTACACCTGCACAAACCACCAATGCATAAGCAACTGCAATCCGTCGACATGTTCAGGCATGGGCTGGTCCTGCGGTTCTGGAACAGAGCCCTGCGGCAACACAATTAACTGCGGCAGCTGTTCTTCAGGCTACACCTGCACAAACCACGACTGCCAGTGCAGCCCGAAAACCTGCGCTCAAATGGGCTGGCAATGCGGAACAGGGACAGAAACAAACTGCGGCAATCCGATTTCCTGCGGGTCATGCCCTTCAGGAAAAATATGCGATGACAGCACCCACAAATGCGTTCCTGGTTGCGTGGCAAAAACTTGCGCCGGAATGGGTTGGGCTTGCGGGACAGGCACTGAAACAGGATGCAACACTTATCTTTCCTGCCCAAATTGCACAGGCTATTCCGAGTGCACAGGCCACCAGTGCATCTGCACCCCGAAAACATGCAATGAAATGGGATGGGAATGCGGAACAGGAACAGAAAACAAATGCAATACCCCCTTGAACTGCCTGCCCTGCCCAGCAGGAAAAACATGCAATAATTCAACCCACAAATGCGAATGCCTGCCGAAAACATGCGCGCAGATGGGCTGGGACTGTTATACAGGCACAGAAACAAACTGCAATACAAGCATCAACTGCGGAACATGCCCTGCGACCCAAACCTGCCAAAACAACAAATGCTGCACGCCTAAAACGTGCGCGCAAATGGGATGGAACTGCGGAAGCGGAACAGAAACAGGATGCAATACAGTAATTTCATGCGGGGACAGCGGGGGCTGCACAGGAACAGGAGTCTGCATCGGCCACAATTGCTGCACACCCAAAACATGCGCGGATTTCCCTGGGAAATGCGGCTCAATTTCCGACGGCTGCGGCGGAACAATCAACTGCAACAGCAACTGCATTGCACCGCAGTTATGCATCGGCGGAACCTGCTGCGCCCCGAAAACATGCGCACAGCTCGGCTTTGACTGCGGGACAACAACCGAATCGAATTGCGGCACAAGCATCAACTGCGGGACATGCACTGCCGGAACCTGCATAGGCAACAAATGCAACAAGGCGCCGAAAGCCTCATTTACCGCAAGCCCTGACATTGGTTTCGCCCCGCTGACAGTCGAATTCAAGTCAACTTCAACCGACAGCGAAGGCGATGCCCTGCAATACTGGTGGGATTTCAACACTGCGGACAGCATTGCCGTCGACATCCAGGGCCAGGCAGAAGTGACACATGTTTACACGACGCCAGGGGCAGTCACAGCAAGGCTCACAGTAAAGGACCCTTACAATGGCCAAATTTCAGTTGAAAAAACACTGAGTGCAAAGGAACTCGCCGCAGTTTCAGCTTTCACCGCAACCAACCCGAAAAACAAAAACGAAACAACCGAAGTTGCAATCGCCTGCAACAAAGATGTAGCGAACGTGAAAATCGAATACCTTGACAAGGGCGGCAATCCAGCAGGGTTGCAGCCGGATAACCTGCCGTGCGGCCCCACCACTGCAAAAATAACAAAGCCGGCCGGTTTTTTCCAGGTCGCAGGGATTTACCTTGTAAAAGCGGCAATCACAAGCGAAGCCTGCGGCAACTGCCCGAAAACAACAAACATTGCGGTCGGAACAGAAATGCCGCCGCTGTTCACACCTGAAATCCACCCGGCATTAATTGCACTGATAGCAATGGCTGTGCTGATGCTGGCGCAAAAGAAAAGCCGGAAAATAAAAAAAAGCGCTCGCAGGCAACAGATGGAATAAATGAAAAAATTTTCTTTTGCGCTTATCGCGCTGATTTTAACAATGGTTCTCAGCGGGTGCACGCAGCCTGAAAGCGGCACACCAACCCCAACACCGGCCATAACTCCAGCGTCTTCGGCAACGCCGACCCAAACGCCAACTCCGGCTTCACCTGCAGGAGTCGCAATCACAACCGACAGGACGGAATACCTGCAAGGCGAAACAGTGAAGCTGCTTTTGAGCAAGGAAATTTATAACGGCGGGGAAACCTTGCTTTACAGGAAGGCCTCAGAAGGATGGAAAAATGTACAAGAATATTGCTTTTGCGCCATGACATGCACCGAAAGCACGAAATGCGAAGACTACTCAATATTGTGCGAACAAGAATCTTGGAAATGCGGAAAACAGGAATCCGGGACAATACATGAGTGGAATCAGCAGGAATGCATCCAAACAAATGTCGATTGCACATGGGCCGACGGCGGGAATGGTTCTTGGCCTTGCAGCACAGACATCAATGCAAAAGCAGGCATGTACAAATACAAAATAAGTTACTGGGAAGACGAAAACTGCAGCAGCGGCAAGCAGGAAGCAACAGAAATCTACTCGAACGAATTCGAGATAAAAGTGCCAGCTCTTTCCTGATGGCCCTGGTTTTCGCAATGGGCGCGGCATGGCAAAAAAGGCCGCTGGACTGTTCAGGGGAAATGAACTTCCGCAAGCGGTAAAATAAGCCCGAACCAGAATGCTTTTGTGGGCGATTTATTCGAAGTTTTGGCAATTTTCGGCAAGAAGATAATTTTGGGCGAAGAGAGGCTGGCGCACATCCTTCAAAGCCATCCTGAAATGAGGGGGCATCTTTCAAAGCTCACACGCGCCTTGGAAAGCCCGGATGAGATAAGGGCGAGCCAATACGACGCAAAAGTCTGGCTGCACTATAAGTTTTATAAGTCGTTGGACAAATATATTGTTGCCGCGGTAAAGGTGTTGAATGGCAACGGATTTATCATAACTGCATATATGACGGACAGAATAAAATTAGGGGAAACGCTATGGAAGAAAAAATGAGATTTTGGTGGGATGAAAAAGGCGATGTGCTAGACATCTCTTTCGGCAAGCCCAAAGAATCAACGAGCAGGGAAATCGGCGACGACATAATTGTAAGGTTTGATTCCAAAAAAAAGGAGATAACTGGCTTCACAATACTGAATTTCACAAAAAGATTCCAAAACAACAAAAAAGCAGAAGAAATCGACCTTCCATTAACAGCAAGGATTTGCCTTGTCGCAAAATGAATCAGGGATTAGCAGGCAGAAACACTAGGACTGCAGTTTTATTTCCCCGCTTGAAAGGCTTGACTTGAAGCCTGTGCCGAAAGAATAGCCCATCTGGCTGAGCATTGAAAACAGGGATTTTTCAGGGGCAAGCCTGCGGAGCGAGGGCTCCTCGATGCCTGTTAATTCGCCCAATTTTTTGATTGCATCTTCTTTGGTGCCTGTTGCGTCGATGAGGCCGTAGGAGAGGGCCTGCTTTCCGGACATGATGCGCCCGTCGAATATTTCATCCAGCCTTTTCTTGTCGAGCTTTTCGCCCCTGAATTCAAGGACATTGTCTTTGAAGCCCTGCCAGGCCTGGTCGACAATCGACTGCATTATTCCGCGCTCTTCCTCGCTTAGTTCCGAGAACGGGTCGCCCATTCCCTTGTTTTCGCCTTTGCTGAAGGAATCCGCGCCGATGCCGATTTTTTCCCTCAAGTCAGCGAGGTTAAGCCTGACAGAAATCGCGCCAAGCGAACCTGTGAGCGAATCTTCATCAGCAATAATAAAATCACATGCAGAGGCGGCATAGTACGCACCGCTTGCCCCGATGTCCCTTATAACCGCGACCTTGGGCTTTTTTGCAGCCCTCAAGGCCCTTACGATTTCCTTTGAAGCGACAACAGAGCCGCCCCCGGAATTTATTTCAAGAAGAATTCCGGAAATCGAGGGATCCGAGTCTGCTTTGCTTATGAGCGCGGCTGTTTCCTCGGCTGTCAAATTCGCTGAAAGAAGCCCTGAATCGTTAGAAATATCGCCTTTCAGTTCGATAAGGGCTGCCTGCCCGCCTGAAAAAAACGCCGTGTCAGGGCTGAAACCCGCAAAAAGCAGGGAAAGGAGCACACCAAGGCCCAGCAGGAGCAGGATGCAAGCAGCAACCACGACCAAAACAGCGCCGGCCTTCATTTTACCACACTAAAATGCATTCAACATATTTAAAATAGAATAACAACATATAAAATTAAAAACAATTTTTAATTGGACTGGTGGGTTTGTGGAACTGCTGGAAACAGCCATTACAGTCGCACTGTACCTTGCGCCTTTATACATAACCAATGCGAGCGCGCTTCTTTTCGGAGGAAAGCACCAGCTGGATTTCGGCAAAAAACTTGCGGGAAAGCCTGTTTTCGGCAAAGGCAAATCGATCGAAGGAACCATAGCCGGGTTCGCAATGGGAATGGCTGCGATTTTAGTGCTGGGCTTTTTTTCAGGCAGCAAACCCTGCCAGTGCATGAAAACTTCCTTTTGTTCGGCGCACTGCTTTGCGCCGGCGCACTTGCAGGCGACATTGCAGCCTCTTTTGCCAAGAGAAGATGCGGCATCGAGAGAGGCAAGCCCATATTCCCGCTCGACCAGCTTGACTTTATCGCCGGAGGCATCGCATTTACCATGTGGATGCGGATTCCTTCAATCGAAGAAGCCGTGATCATGGTTGTTTTGACGCTTGTAATGCACAAGCTTTCAAATTATGCTGCCTTCAAGTGCAAAATAAAAAGCGTGCCATGGTAGGGTTCAGGGGCGTGGGCATATGGACAGGAAAAGCGCTTTGTTCCTTGCAAAATTTTTCGTGATTTTCAGCGTGCTTTATGCGGTTCTCTGGGCCGCGGAAATCCAGCCTTTGAACGAATGGATTGCCGGAATCGAATCCCTGGCGCTTTCGCTTGAAAGGCACGGCAGCACGCTGTCGGCAGGGGATTCCGATTTTATAATAACGAATTATTGCACAGGCCTTGTTTCGGCTTCAATCCTTGCGGCGATTGTTTTTTCGCTCAGGAAACCTGCAATAAAGCAGAAAATTGCAGTCTTCCTTGCCGGGGCCGCGGCATTGTTTTTCATAAATCTCGCGAGAGTGTATTTTGTGCTTTTGGCGGGAATCGCTTTCGGCGGAGAAACAGCGGAAACCCTGCACACTGTTTCCTGGTTCGTGATGTCGGCATTCATCATTGCCCTGTGGTATTACCTGACAAAAAGGATAGCGAAAATAAGGGATTTCTCGGAACTGCTGTAAAGCCCGATTGATCAAAGCGCCTGTTTTTCAGTATTTGCCGGTCATGCAATCTGCAAGAATAAGGTTTCCGGCTTTTGCAGGGCTCAGTATTCGCCCATCAGGTATCTTGCTATTTCGCCGTAGGCCGGCCTTGTGATGAGGACGCCGACCAGGACTCCGATTACGACCGCTATCGCAAAGCCCACCAGTTTGACCATTACCCCGCCCAAAATTATCAGCGGGAACATTGTGGCAAGCATTGTGGCTGCGGCCGCTATGACCATGAAAAAGGCGCGCTTGATTCTCCTTGCAATCGAGGTCTGCTCTTCCTCTGCGCCGCCCTTGAGGAGCTCATCAGTGATGATTATCTGGTCGTTGACGCCTGTGCCGATTGCGGCGATTATTCCGGCTATTGCCGCAATGTCGATGCTCTGGCCGAGCGCCGAAACGAAAGCGGTTGTGCAGAACGCCTCGACTATTGCGGTGAAAATGATTGCCATTGAAAGCTTTATCTGTCTGTACCTGAAAAAGATTATGAGTGAAACCGCGAGCAGCGCCAGGAAGCCCATGATTGCCGCATCAACCAAAAATTCCTTTCCCTGGGTCGGCGAAGTCCAGAAATGGCTGATGCTTTCGACCGACACAGGCAGCGAGCCAGAATTCAATAAAATCTTTGTCTCGTCCCTTTCCGCTTTTGCCTTGTCAAAGGCCTTGGAAGTGACAGGGTCTGTTTCTGTGCCCATGATTATAAGGTCCTGGACTGCCTTGGAGTCCTCCGGCCTTTCGACATAAGGCTTGTTCCCTGTGAGTTCTGGGTTCAGCTTGACAATCGACTTTAAGCCGGTGGCAGTGTAAAGCCATGGCGTTTCGGCATCAAAAGCCTTTACTTCCTTCAGCGTGAAGCCGAGCGAAGCCAGCTCTTTCTTCAGGCCATCAGATAGTTCGGCCTGCACTACCGCGGTCGTGTTCCCTTTCGCGAATTCTTTTTTCAGGCCTTCGGCCTGCCCCTGTGAAAGGGCATTATCGCTTACTGCGAAATACTGGGCTCCGCCGTTAAGCAGGATTTCCTGGGTGCTTGTGTTGGAAGGTATTTTTTGGGCACCGTTTGTGAAAATGCTTTTGTCCTCGTCAAAGCGCTCCTGCGAGAGGACAAGCACGGATTTTTTCGGCCTGTCCATATAGAAATATGTGAGGGCGCAGTCGTATTCCGCTGTCTCGAAGCTTATAAGGTTGCATTTGTGGAAGGATAAGTCGCGGAACCTTTCTGCGGCATCCATTTTGAGCATGAACGGAAGCCTCCACTCGTAGGTTTCCTTGTCTAATTGCGCCAATTGGAGCATTCCGCCGCCGCCCTGGTCCACGTTGATGAGGCCGTCGCCTGCGAATATCACGTTGCCGTCGATTGTGACCTCAAAGTTTCCCTGTTTTTTGATAAGCGATTCTATGCGCAGGATATCGTCCTCTTTTGTTTCCGGCACTATTACAAAAACAAACTGGTTTTGTGCCCCGTAAACCCTTATGTCTTTAAGGCCGCTCCAGTTGAGCCTGCTTTCGATTATCTGTATGACTGGCTCCATGTTGTTGACGTCTTCAGACAAATGGATCTGGAAAAGCGTGCCGCCCTGGAAATCTATGCCGAAATCTATGCCCCTGAACGCGATAAGGCCCGCCGCCAAAAATATGCCTGCGAACAGGACCCAGATGCGCCAGCTTTTCAAAAGGTTAGCCATCAAATCACTTTCCTGCCTTCTTCTTCGCCCTTCTTTCCAGGTGCCACATCAGCAGCGGGGCGTTCATGAACCATGTGAAAATCACGTCGCCGATAAGGCCGCAGAACAAAACAGCAGAAATGCTGAACATCGTGTCAATGTTCCAGAACCAAGAACACACCAGCATTACAACCAGCGCGCCCAATGCGGTTCCAGTCATTGTAAGACCCGTAATAAAGCAATCTGCGGCATTGTCTGTCAGGGTGCGGAACTTGCGCTTTGTGAGCCTCGCGGTAAGCATTATGTCGGTGTCGATCGAATAACCTATCAGCATCAAAAGCGAGGAAATAGATGCAAGCGAAAAGCTTATGTGGAAAACCGCCATTCCCGCAAGCCCTGCAAGGACATCGAACACCATGCAGGTAATCACCAGGGCACTCGGAACCAGTTCCCTGAAACTGACAAATATCACGATAATTATCAGGACAATCGCCATCAGGAAAATCAATTGCGCCGTGGACCAGAACACCTGCCCGAGCGCAGGCGAAATCTCGGTCCTTGTGAAACCGCCTTCCTTCACGTTTTCAGGCCCTATTTTTGAAACCAAAAGCGCCTGCAACCGGCTGTCGAATTCCGCGGCTGAAGAATCATAAAACTCGGAAGCGAACGCAATGCATGAGGAAGCGCTGTCAAAAGAGATTTTCTCAGGCTCAAGGAATTTTTTGAGCGAACCGATTGCGCCCTGGCAGAAAGCCATTGACTGGGCCTCATCCAAAGCCCTGGCTTTTGCCCTTTCCAAATCCGCCGCCGCCGATTCAAGCACGCGGTTTCCGCCGTACTGGACCTGCACCCCGCCCTGGAAAGGAATCACTTTCAAATCCGTAAGCTCGAACTGCGCCTTTACCGCGCTTTCAATGGCTGCGGCATCGACCTGCGTTTTTGCACCGACGACCACCAGCGTGCCGCCCTTGAGGTCGATGCCCTGCTCAATTCCAGGAAACACGAACGCCAAGAAAAGGCATACTAGAACCAATGCCGCCGGAATCACAAGATAGCGCTTGTAGTTTTTCTCGCTGTAAATCCTGGTTGCCAAATCCGTTATTTTCAAAAAAACACCTTTAAACAAACAACTTTAGGCAGAACATCTTTGAAATGCGCATATAAAACAAAGGGAAAAGCAATTAAGGACATTCAACCAAAAACAATTATAAAAACGTGATAAAAAACAATTAAAAACCCTTGCAGTAGGGCAACCGGTGCCTTTAATGAAAAAAATAATAAGCCTTGAAAAGCCTGAAAAACTGGTCGAAACCGCGCTTGACAGGGCGGCCGGAAGGACATCAGGGCTCGGGGACCGTGAGTTCCTTGCCGAAAAAAAAATAACCACTTTTTCGAATTATCTCCTTGAAAGCATAGACAAGGCGATAAGGGCCACTCCCACAAGAGAAAGCATGAGCGCCTTCCATTATGAACTTGTGAAAACACTTGAAAGCGAGGAAAAAATAACCACAATACGGAACCATTTCCTTACAGTCCGGAGGCTTCTTGCATACAGGAGACGGGACGCGATTAAAACAACGCGCGCAAGCAAGGAAGGGAGCGCAAAAATCTTCAGGGAACTTATAGGGAGAAGCGCTTCGATGATGAAAAGCCTTGAAACCACAGTAAAAGAATTCAATTCACTGCAAAAAAACCTGAAAGAACTGCCGAACATAGACGCCAAACTTAAAACACTGGTGCTTGCCGGTTATCCCAATGTCGGCAAAACCACAATCCTGAAAAGGCTTACAGGCTCAAAGCCTGAAATCGCGGCATACCCTTTCACCACAAAAAAATTGAATGTCGGGTATTTCGAGCAGAAATTCATGAAAATACAGGTGATTGACACCCCTGGCCTGCTTGACAGGCCGCCAAGGGAAAGGAATTCCATCGAAAGGAAGGCCGCACTGGCATTGGGGCTGCTGCCCTGCATTATCGGCTTTGTGGCCGACTGCTCGGAGCAGGCCTGCGGGCTTGAACAGCAAAAAAGGCTCTTTGCGGCGCTTGAAAAAGAATTCGCGAAAAAAGAATTTTTGGTTTTCCTGAACAAGCTTGACATTTCCTCGAAAGAGCAGAAAAGCCGCGCAAAAGAACTCTTTGCAGGAAAAAATGCCGTGGAATTCCCGGAAGAAAAAGCCGCAGAAATCAGGGCAATGCTCTGGACGGCACTCTACCGTGAAGAAAAAAGGCTGGCGCTCAAAGAAACCGGCCTGTCCGGCAACCGACCACCGCAATAATTAAATTTGTTTAAATTTGTTTTCTTTTACTATTGGTATGCTGTAACTGTTTCGGCCTGCCCCCAAAGCCGCAATGGCGGGAGGGGCTGCCGTAAAAATGAACAGAGAGGGGAGAAAATGCTGAAGGAAGCAATTGAAGAATTCGATGAAGCGGTCGAAATAATGGGAGAAGTGATAGACGACCGCTCTGTCCCAAAAAACATCAGGAAGGCAGTAAGCGACGCAAAGGACAAAATCTGCAAGGAAAAACCAAGCGGTGTCGACTTTTCGAACGCAATTTACCTTCTTGACGACATAAGCAACGACATCAACATTCCCTCGCACACGCGCACAAGCATCTGGACAATTATAAGCAGGCTTGAGGGCGCAAAGGAAAAACTGAAGGAATAGGGAAAAAATTGGGGCAGGAAAGCGTGAGGGAAAAGGAAATCCTCGATTTTGTCAACGCAAAGCGGACATTCATAGGCAACGAGGCGCTCCAAATCCTCGCGGCAAGGGAAGACTGGAAGGAAATAATAGGGGCATGCATCAACGAAAACGAATTCTTCATAAAGCCGGAGCACGTGGAAAAAAAAATTGTAAGGACAAAAATAGGCCTCGTGGAAAAGGAAGAGCCGGAACAGTTTGCCGGGCATTCATCCGAGAAAAAATGCGCTGGCAGCGAAACAGCGGATGCGGATTTCCAT
>JAZDDY010000066.1:0-3300 GCA_043809265.1 Candidatus Iainarchaeum sp. | reverse complement strand
CGCCTGTCTTGTTTGCAGGCATGATTATTATTTTGTCGCCTGGCTTCAGTACGCCTGTTTCAACTCTTCCGACAGGCACTGTGCCGACGCCTTTGATGTTGTAAACATCCTGTATCGGCAATCTCAACGGCTTGTCTGTCGGTGGCGGCGGCGCTTTCAGTTCGTCCAGCGCTTCTATGAGCATCGGACCGTTCCACCAGTCGAGCTTGCCTTTTCCTTTTGCGACGTTGTCGCCTTTGAATGCGGAAATCGGCACGAATTTCAATTGTTCTGCTTTCATGCCAACTCCTGTGAGGAATTTCAGGATTTCTTTTTCCATCTGGTCGAATCTGCCCTTGTCATAGTTGACTTCGTCCATTTTGTTGACTGCAACAACGATTTGCTTTATTCCCATCACTTGGGCTAGGAAGGCGTGTTCTTTTGTCTGCGGCTGGATTCCTTCTTTGGCTGAAATCACAAGCACTGCAGCGTCAGCCTGGCTCGTTCCAGTAATCATGTTTTTTATGAAGTCCTTGTGGCCCGGGGCGTCAATGATTGTGAAATCGTTCTTTTTGCCCTTGAATTTCTTGTAGGCAAGGTCGATTGTAAGGCCTCTTTTCCTTTCCTCTTTCAGCCTGTCCATCGCGTAAGCAAAGGCAAAAGATGCCTTTCCCTGCGATTGCGCTTCGGCCTCCAGTTTCCTGTATTCCTGTTCGCTCAGCGTTCCTGAGTCGTACAAGAGCCTTCCGACAGTTGTTGATTTCCCGTGGTCGACATGGCCAATGAAGACCAGGTTCAAGTGATTTCTTTCAGCCATAAATTGCCCTCCTAATAAATTAAATGCTAAAACAATTCCTTCCTAACAAGGTATTTAATAATAATTAAAGGGATAAATTTAAATATCATTCTTCGGCTTTTGGTGTTTTTCATGCCAAAAAACCGCCCAAGAGCGGTTTTCCGGCTCCGGCAGTTTTATTCAAGGAAGAACGAGGCCGGTTTCGGCTCCGGTTCCATGCCTTTCCTTGTCCTTATCTGCTTGACAACTTCCTTTTGCAGCGATTCAGGCAATGCCTTGTAATCATAGAATTCCGCGGTCCAGATTGCCCTTCCCTGTGTCGCGCCCCTTATCGCCGAACTGAACCCTATAAGTTCTTTCACCGGCGCAACCGCTATCACTATTGTCTGGTCGCCCTCGCTTTGGATTTCGTTTATTGTTGCCCTGCGCTGCTGCAATTCCCTGCTCACCGAGCCCATGAAATCCTGCGGCACAGAAATGAACATTTTCTGCCTTGGCTCAAGCAATACAGCGTTCGAACTCAGGATGCATGCATAGATTGTCCTTGTGATTGCCGGCAGTACCTGCGCAGGCCCCCTGTGTATTGCGTCCTCGTGCAGTTTCGCGTCCTCAAGCCTTACAACAAGGCCGTAGCATTTTTCCTTTGCCAGCGGCCCTTCGGTCATTGCGTCCACGAATCCCTGGCATACAAGTTCCTTTATTTCCTGTATTGCCTGCACTCCTTTGGTCCAGTCTATGAGGATGCTGTTGTTGTGGATCCACCACGTGTTCTTTGAATCGTCCTTTGAGAAGCCCATCTCTTCGAGCTGCGCCATTTTTTCAACGTCTTTCTTCCTTATTTTCCCGTTCAGTTTTGATTCCACGAGTTTTTCAAGCAGTTCCGGTGGTATGGGCTCGATGCTCATCTTGAAGAGATTGTGCTTGTTCGGGCTTTTGCCTGAATATGACGGCGAGTCCTTTAATGCGGTTTCCTTGTAAACGACAATCGGCTGGCTCACTTCGATCGGCACGTTGTGGTCCACTTCAATCCTGTACCTTGTCACTTCGAGGTGGAGTTCGCCCATTCCGCTCAGCAGGTGTTCGCCTGTGTCCTGGTTTATTGTCGCAACAACATTCGGGTCTTCTTTTGACACCTGTTTTATGACTTCGATGAGTTTCGGCAGGTCGGCTGTTTTTTTTGCCTCGACGCTGACAGTCATTACAGGCTCGACACAGCTTTTGAACGATTCGAAAGGCTGTATCTGTTCCGCGGCGATTGTTTCGCCTGCATAAACGTCCTTTGCCCCTGAAATTGCGGCAATATTGCCTGCCGGAATATAATCCATGTTTATCCTTTCAGGCCCCATGTAAACCCCGACGGCCTGGATTGTGACCTCTTGTTTCGAGTTTATGAGGGAAACTTTCATGCCCCTCATGATTTTTCCGCTGTACACCCTTCCGGTCGCGATTTCGCCTGCGTGCGGGTCCACAACAATGTCTGTGACCATCATTGCGAGCGGGCCATCGCTTGAGCAGCTTGCCATCGCCTTGCCTGTTTCGCTTTCGATTTCGCCTTTCCATATTTCAGGAATCCTGTATTTTTGCGCTTCGACCGGGCTCGGCAAATGCTTTATTATCACGTCCATCAATGCCTTGTAAAGCGGGATTTTTGCGGACAATTCTTTCATGTTGCCTTCCTTGCAGTACTTGTAGATTTCCTTGAATGTGATGCCGGTTTCCTTCATTTTTGGCACGGAAATAGCCCATTTATAGAGGCCTGAGCCGAATGTGACAGAACCATCCTCGACTCTTGCAATCCATTTGTCGCCTGCGTGCTTCGGTGAATTCTTTTTGATGAGCATGTTCACTTTTGAAATCGATTTTATAAGCCGGTCCTGCATTTCCTCTTCGCTTACCTTTAATTCGTTTATGAGCCTGTCGACCTTGTTCACGAAAAGCACAGGCTTGCAGTTTTCCCTCAATGCCTGCCTTATGACTGTTTCTGTCTGCGGCATGACGCCTTCAACCGCATCCACCAATACTATCACGCCGTCGACAGCGCGCATTGCCCTTATGACATCGCCGCCGAAGTCCACATGGCCGGGAGTGTCGATCACATTGATAAGGTAGGGCTTGTCCTCATACTTGTATACAACGGAAATGTTTGCGGCATTGATTGTGATGCCGCGCTGCTGTTCTAATTCATAGTAATCCATCAGGCACTGCTTGCCTGCAAGCTCTTCAGACATCAGGCCTGCGGCGGCAATCAGCGAATCCGTCAGCGTGGTCTTGCCGTGGTCGATGTGCGCGACTATGCCGATGTTCCTTATGTTCGTTTTGTTTTCCATAAGGTCCTGCGCCAATCCGACCATGTCTTCGCGTCTGCCCATCAAACCACCATGACCGATTCGAACCGCTTTGCCAAGCTGCCTCTTTTACCTTGAACTCACTGCAATCCTTTCGACCTCGTTCCTTCTTTTCACTGCCTGGCTTTTCGAGCTTTCCTGGCTTGCCAGAATAAGTTCTTCGGCAAGCGCGTCCTCGGC
>JAZDDY010000065.1:0-7118 GCA_043809265.1 Candidatus Iainarchaeum sp. | reverse complement strand
AGGACTGCCGCAGACAAAAGCAGGTCGTGGAATTTTCTCCTCCAGGCGGAACATATGATGCCTGCAATGCAGAGCCATGAAACAAAAAGGCTTCCGCTCAGGCGGCCGTCGGCAAGGCCATTCAAGAAATCCCACGGCGGTATAACGCCCCAATTAGTGACATAGCCGTGCTCGGCGTATTTCAGGATGAATGGAACTAGCCACCAGGCGGATATGAGCGCTCCGACCAGGCAGGCTTTGGCAAGCACAATGAAATTTTCCTTGAACCTCCTTTCCCTGATGCAATAGAGCGAAAAGCAGAGTAGAACCGGAATCGAGGTGAAAAATGCTGAAAAAATATGCGCAACTGCCAGAATGCCGAAGGCTAGCCCTGACAGCACGATATGCTTTTTTGTCTTGGATTCCAGGGCAAGATAAAAAAAACCGACAGCGAGCGGGACAAGCATTAAGCCGAAAGTGTTCGGTATAAGCCCTGTCTGGAAGGTTCCAACGATGCCGCCGCCGTACCAGCTGCCGACAAAGAGGGCGAGCAGGCCGGAAAGGAAAGAGCTTTTACTAGAATAGCCGAAACAGCGCATCATGATGAAAACTGTCACGGCAATGAGCGCGTAAGAAAGCATCACCGCTATTTTGAAGCTTGTTTCGATGCCGAGCAGGCCGAATGAAAAAATATTTATCGCAATGGTGAAAAGATAAAACCCTATCGAATAGAATTGCGAAAGCTGTAATCCCAGATGCCAGTAAGGGAACCAGCCGTCTATTTTCCAAGCCGGCAGAAGCTCTTCGGCCAAAAATTTTGCCTTGAGGAAATGCCCTGCTGAATCCAGCCCGACAAGCATTCCGGGCTCGAGCGCCTGCCTGCAAAGAAAGAGGCCGAAACACAGGAGAAGGAGGATAAGAACCGCGTCAAGCTTTCTCCCACCGATTTTTTTCCTTATTTCTGCAGGCATGCAAAGATAAAACAGCCCATTATTTTAATCCTTTCGCCCTCCTATTCTTTCATGCAAAAGCACGAGCCCTCGAAAGAGCTTCTGGAAGTTCTTGCCTGCCCGAAATGCAAGGGCTCGCTGGAATACAAAAAGAAAGAGCAAAAACTGCTCTGCAAAAAATGCAGGCTCGCCTACAAAATCGAGGACGGCATTCCGGTAATGCTTGTGGAAGAAGCGGAAAGGCTGAAATAGCCTCATTCTTATATAAATCAATCGTATATACAATTGATGCATGGCTAACAAGATGGTGAACCTGCGCCTCGGCCCGAAGCTGCTCAAGGAAATCGACTCTATTGTTTCCAGGGCTTCTTATGAGAATCGTTCCGAATTCATCCGTGAAACCCTCAGGAAGGAAGTCGAGGAGCGCAAGAAGGAGCGCCTTATCCGGGAATTGCGCGCAGGCTTGGGTGAAGGCAAAAGGCTCGGCTTAAAGGACCCGACCCCTGAAGAATTCGAAAAGATAAGGGAAGAAGTGGGAAAGGAATTCCTTAAAAAGCACGGATTACAATAATTCCTCGGGTGTCAACGCTGTAATAAACCCGAATTCCCAAAAATGCATGTCCCGCGTGACAATTGAAACGCCTTGGTCTCTTGCCATGACTGCAATAATGCAGTCGTTCAATGGCAGCCCCCTCCTTCTGTTCAAGTTTTGGGCTTCGGAAACCTGCCATGTTGTTTCTTCAATAATTTCCAGTTTTCCTGCAAGTTTCAGGGCACTCATGTGACTTTTAAAAACGCCAATTTTTTCAAGCCCGACAGTCTTTTCCAGTTCCCTTATCACGGGATTGCAAAGCAAAATCGAAAATTTGCATTTTAGGGCATCCCTGAAAAAATTGAAAGCGAACTCCCCAAGCGGCTTAATTGAATCCTTCCTGTCAAAATAATAGTCGAGGAAAATATTGGTGTCGACAAAGACCCTCATGCAATAAAAGCGCAGTTTCGCAATAAATAGGCCTCCAGAGTTCGGTTCCCCTGAATCCCGCGGACTTTCCTTTAAATTCCTTTTCTTCCTCTATTCTTGGGTGTTTTTTTGGGCATTCTTGAAACCTCTTTCTGCAGCCTGCAAATGCAAAACCCGTTGATTCTCGCCTCAGGCGTCCTTGGAGTCAACAAAAACAATTTATTGCGCGCGGAGCACGGTGGCGCAGGCGCGCTCACAATCAAAAGCATTTCACTTGAACCAAGGGAAGGCCACAAAAACCCGATAACTGCGGTTTTCGAATGCGGAATGCTGAATGCGGTGGGGTACTCGAATCCAGGGCTTAAAGAAGCGCTCAAGGAATTCGCGGACATATCGGATTTCAAAGTTCCCCTTATTGGCAGTGTCACCGCAGGCAACGCGGAAGAATTCGCTTCCCTTGCAAAAGAATTCGAAAAGCTTTCCTTCAGCGCACTTGAACTTCCTCTTTCCTGCCCTCACACTCCTGGCTTCGGCCTGCTTGCAGGGCAAGGCACTCCGGAGGCCACAAAGGCAATCACCGAGGCGGTGAGGAAAGAAACAAAGAAGCCTTTGATTGTGAAAGTTTCCCCGTCGATTCCGAACATTGCGGAAATCGCCCTCGCGGCCGAAAAAGCGGGGGCGGATGCAATCAATTGCGGCAACACGCTCGGACCCGGAATGATTATCGACATCAATTCTGGGAAGCCTGTTCTGCATTTCAAGGTCGGCGGCATGTCAGGCCCGGCAATAAGGCCAATAATTGTGCGTTGCGTTTTCGATTTATATCAAGCTGTTAAAATCCCGATTATCGGCCTCGGCGGAGTGATGAACGGCGGGGATGCGATTGAAATGCTGCAGGCAGGTGCCTCCGCAGTAGGCGTTGGAACAGCAATCCACTACGAAGGGTCTGAAGTTTTCGGCAAGATTTCAAAAGAAATGGAGCAATGGATGAAAAAGCATTCTTACAAAAGCATTGAGGAGCTGGTCGGAATTGCACACAAATGAGTATCCTGTTTCCTATAAGATAAAGAAAATAATACAGGGAACCCCTTCAGTCAAATCTTTTTACCTCGATTCGGCTTTCGATTCAGTGCCAGGTCAATTTGTTATGGTTTGGATTCCTGCCTTTGATGAAAAGCCCTTTGCGCTCACAAAAAACGGCAAAGAAATCGCAATCACAGCAAAAAAGCGCGGCGCTTTCACTGAAAAACTTTTCTCGCTCAAAGAAGGCGACCTGCTTGGAATAAGAGGCCCCTACGGGAAAGGCTTTGATTTTGGCAAAACAAAAAAGGCGTGCATTGTTGCCGGCGGCATAGGGGTGGCTGCAATTATTTTGCTTGCCGAAGAAATGGCCAAAAAGAAAATCAAAATCGATTTCGTGCAGGCGTGCAGGTGCAAGGAAGAAGTTTTGTTTGAAAAAAGGATTTCCAAAATCGCCAAAATGCATGTTGCAACGGATGATGGTTCCTGCGGGGTAAAAGGCAATTCGTGCACGGTTCTTGAAAAGCTTTTGAAGGAAAAAAAGTTTGATTGCGTTTATTGCTGCGGGCCTGAACCGATGATGGTTTCTGTTCTCGCCTTGTGCAACAAGTTCAGGGTGCCTGCGCAGTTCGCTGTGGAGCGTTATATGAAGTGCGCGCACGGAGTTTGCGGAAACTGCTCTTTGGACGAGCACTTGTGCTGCAAGGACGGCCCGGTCTTTTCGCGCGAGCAGTTGAACAAATCAAAAGAATTCGGGAAAGTGCATTACGAAAAGACAGGGAAGCAGGCAAGCCTGTGACTGCCCAAAGGATAATTAGATAAAGGCTTAATTGCAATAATATTTTTATGGGCAAAAGGAGAACTGCAATTCCCAATGCAATGTGGAGAGCTGCTAACCCGCTGTTGAAGGGCATCGAAGTTGCCAGAGGCGAGCGCTTGTCCAAGCGCAGGAAAGCAAGGCTTGACAGGGCTAAGAAAGCAGACTTATTTGGCTATACCCCAACAGATGGGGAAGCTGTTCATTTTGGTTTAGGCGGCCGCACAATTGGCAGGCGGCGCCCGGAACTGCCTAATTTGCCCACATACACGACTGACAAAACAACAATTTTAGGAACCAAAATCAGCAGAGAATTCAACTCAGATGGTGCTTTGACTAAAAGAACCAGGGAACCAAAAGAGCGCAGAAGCGATAGGCCGGATGAATCCACATTGACCACAAGGGTAAGTACAACAAAGATAATGAGATCCAAAAAGTACCATTAAATCCATCCCCTTTAAATTCGGTTCCCCCCAAATTCTTTATAGTGGTTTCATGAACAAAGGCGAATATCTTTGGCTGTAAATCTGTTTCTGTTTTAGTTAGCCATGCCTTTGATTTTTGTGAAAATTTTTCTTTTTCCAGCCATCTGGCTGTTCCTGTTTCTTGGCATTGGCTCTGGCGCTGACCTTCGGCTGATTTCTTTTGGGGTTATAGCACAACCAGGCAGTGCGCTTGGCTCCAGACCAAGAAATATGGGTTCAAATCCCATTAACCCCACCAAAACCAAAATAAAAGAGGTGGAATAATGGAATTCGGAAACAAAAAAATGAATTTGAGGAATGGGAGGTGCCTTTGGCAGGGCTGACCTTACAATCGATGAGTTGCCGAAAAAATACTACAACATCCTGCCGGATTTGCCTGAAAGGCTGGCGCCGCCCTTGAACCCGGAAACGCGCGAGCCGATAAAGCCTGAAGCGCTTGAAGCGCTTTTTCCAAAAGAATTGGTGAAGCAGGAGGTGAGCTCGAAGCGGTTCATCCGCATCCCTGAAGAATTAAGGCAGCAACTGATTGAAATCGGGAGGCCCCGCCCTTTGAACCGCGCGCGCCGCCTTGAGGCATTCTTGAAACTGCCAAAGGAGGTGAAAATCTATTTCAAGCGCGAGGATTTGGGCCCAGTCGGCTCGCACAAAACCAACACAGCGCTCGCACAGGCATTCTATGCCGCAAAGGAAGGTGTTGAAAAATACACGACCGAAACAGGCGCAGGCCAGTGGGGGAGCGCTGTTGCGCTTGCAACAGCATTCAACGACATGAAAGCCGAAGTTTACATGGTTGCACTTTCCTTCGAGCAAAAGCCTTACAGGAAAATCCTGATGAATGCGTTCGGCGCTGAAGTGTACAGTTCTCCGAGCGACAGGACTGCGTTCGGCAGGGAAACCAGAAAAGAACAGCCTGACTGCACAGGCTCCTTGGGTATTG
Source organism: Candidatus Iainarchaeum sp. (assembly GCA_043809265.1). Taxonomy (GTDB): domain Archaea; phylum Iainarchaeota; class Iainarchaeia; order Iainarchaeales; family DTGL01; genus JAPLVS01. The sequence continues at coordinate 1,969 of JAZDDY010000065.1, read as the reverse complement.
CCATCAGTGAGGCAATCGAGCGCGCTGTCGGCCAGGAGAACACGAAGTACACGCTCGGCTCTGTACTGAATCATGTGATGCTGCACCAGACCATCATCGGGCTTGAGGCAAAAAAGCAGTTCGAATTGCTGGATGAAAGCCCTGACGAAATCATCGGGTGTGTGGGCGGCGGAAGCAATTTCGCTGGCATGGCATATCCTTTCATCAGGGACAGGCTGAAAGGCAAAAGCGAGTGCAGGTTTGTCGGCGTGGAACCTGAAACTGTGCCCTCAATGACCAAAGGAGCATTTGAATATGATTTCGGCGACACTGCGGGAATGACTCCGTTGTTGAAAATGCATACCTTGGGCCACAAGTTCAGGCCGCCTGCAATTTATGCTGGAGGCCTGCGCTACCACGGGCTTGCGCCGACGCTCAGTGCCCTGATTGACAGCAAAATCGTTGAGCCTGTGGCGGTGGCTGAAAAAGGCACCTTTGAGGCAGGCCTTTTGTTTGCGAGAACAGAAGGCATTATTCCTGCACCCGAATCAAGCCATGCAATCCGTGCAGCCATTGATTCAGCGCTGGCAGCAAAAAAGGGAGGTGAAAAGAAAACCATTGCCTTCAACCTTTCAGGCCACGGCTTCATGGACATGCCTGCATACCAAAACTTTTTGTGAGGGCGCAAGCCCTCATTTCTTTTATTTCAGAAATTGCCCAAATCCACATCTTTCAGCGAATTCACAACCTTGTCCGCTTTCGAGAAATCCTGCTTTCCGGAATAAGCGCTTTTCAAAGCAATCGCTTTCATTCCTGCGCGTTTTGCCGCAATGATGCCGTTCTCCGCGTCCTCCAGTACAAGGCAATCCTTTGGCTGCACGCGCAGGCGCTTGGCGCATTTTAAGAAAATTTCAGGATTCGGTTTTCCTTTCTTCACATCGTCAGCGCACAGCACCAAATCGAATGTTTTATCCAAACCCATTTTTTTCAATATGGGAAAAATGAATTTTTTCCTTGAGCCAGAAGCCACCGCGATTTTCAGGCCTGATTTTTTGGCTTTGAGCGCAAGCGCTTTCGCGCCGGGCAGAGGGCGAATGCCTTTCTTTTCAATCAATTTTTCCAATATTTTGTATTTTTGTGCCATTAATTTTTCCCAGTCGGCTTTCACCCGATATTTTTTCAGCACTGCCTTGATGAATTCGCTTACTTTCATGCCGAAAAAGGCCGCCAGTTCCCCTTTCGAAATCTTCAGGCCGACAGTGGCAAAAACCGCCTGTTCGGATTCAAGATGCAGTTGCGCTGTGTCGGCGAGCACGCCGTCGAAATCGAAAAGAACCGCTTTCAAGGCCATGGAAGGGAAAGGGCTCGGAATGTTTTAATAAGTTTTTGGCGTTCCTTTATTTCCATGGACATCCCTGTGCTTGTGTGGATTCTTGGCGCGACAGTCCTTGACGGCCTCCTTGCCTTGTCAGGGATATTCGCTTTCAGGCTCAATGAAAAAACACTGATGAAACTGGTCAGGTGGCTGATAGCGTTTTCCACAGGCGCCCTGCTGGCCGGTGCATTCTTCCACCTGCTTTCAGAAGCCCTCGAGCAGATGAGCTCCCAGAACGCGTTTTACCTGCTCTTCGCAGGCTTCATACTTTTTTTCCTCATAGAGAAATTCCTGCACTGGCACCACTGCCATGAAGGTCACTGCGATGTCCACCCTGTATCCTATCTGATACTGGTCGGGGATTCAGTGCACAATTTCATCGACGGTCTTATTATTGCTGCAAGCTTTATTGCAGGCATTCCCTTCGGCATACTCACCACAATCCTTATCATCGGTCACGAATTGCCCCAGGAACTTGGAAATTTCGGCATCATGGTGCACGGCGGCTTCGGCAAAAAAAAGGCATTATTGTATAATTTCTTGGCGCAGGTGACAGCGGTAATTGGCGGCCTTGCAGGGTATTTCCTCAGCCTGAGCGCGGGTTCGGTTTCGTTC
>JAZDDY010000064.1:0-2869 GCA_043809265.1 Candidatus Iainarchaeum sp. | reverse complement strand
TGCTCCTTCTGTTCCTGACATCCAAAAAGCGGTGGTCCAGCCTTACGCTCAAATCCGATTCTATTTTGCCGCTTGTGTCTATGGGTGTCGGGGCATCCGCAAGTGATATTACCTCGAGAGTTTCAGGTATTACTTCGGCGCCCATCAAAGCCTTTTCTGATTTTTTTGCAATGCCTTTAACGTAAATGACCGATTCTTTGGTGATTTTGTCAACCAAATCGAACACTTCCGGCTTGACTTCTTTTTTCGGCAGTGTTATCTGGATTTGCCCAGAGCGGTCTTTCAGGATAATGAATTTTAGGCCCCCAAATGTCCTTGTTTCCTGAACCCAGCCCTGCACCAATACAGGCTTGTTCGCTTCCCCCAAAACATCGGCCGCATAAACCCTCTTCACCAAAACCACCTTATTGGATGTGAAACCAACAGTTTTTATTTGTTGGGCATTCCTTCAGGCCGCCCGGCTTTCAGCCGGCGGTTTTTGCCTGATTCAGGCCTTTAATGCCTTTCTGGCCGGCTTGCGCGGCTTCAATCTCCTGGCAACCGACCTGGCCTGGGAGCCGAGGAAAGGGTCTTTCATGAAACCTGGCCCGAAAAAATCCGCTATCGCTTTAGTCCTTAAGTGCGGGTGCGTTTGCGCGGCAATTTGGCCGGCCTGCTGCCTGGCAAACCTTTCCCCCATCCTGAGTTTGAGCCTGTAAGGCGGCCTCCAGTTCTTTCCATGGGTTAGGATGCCTTCAAGCCTTTCCCTGAATTCCCTGACCGAAGCCCCTATTTCCTGCGGCCTCCTTACAAACAGCACGTATGCGTCCGCTTCCGGTTTCAACCCTAGTTTTTCAAGAATTGCGAGCGCCTCAGTCCTCCTGATGCCTTCCATTGAATCCTCTTTTCCGACCAAGAGCTCGTCGCTGCCCATGTTCTTCGACTGCGGCGAGCAAAGGAACATTGCCGCAATCTGTTTCGGGCCGTGCCTGAAAATAGGGTTTCCCTTCGCATCCCTTACAAGGTTGCCTTCACTGTCCACTTCCCATTTTTCGAGCATGCCTTTTCCGCCGTACAAAGGCAAAGCGTAAACATGCATTCCCTGGGAAATGGATGCCCTAAGGGTCCTTGACTTCGGCTGTGAAAAAAGCCAGGTTACATCGGCTGCCTCTTCGCCTGCACGCACCCGGCCTGCATACCTTGCCTTGGCTTTCTCCAATGCCCGGCTGACCTGTGACATAAAAACACACAACCTTTATCGGCTAATTATATTGCCTGCTTCAAATTTTAAGCAAATCTGAGGCAAAGCTGGTTGCCCTCCATATCCTTTTATTCCAAACTTGGCAAAATATTCTTTATGTTCGGCAGTGGAATGAAAGGCAGGCGCATGGGGCGCTGGAATCCGGAGCCTGAACCGCCTGAAGGCGGTTTTAAGCCTGTTGATCCGGTACTGCTGAAAAAACTGAGGCGGTTTGCTGAAGAATCGATGCGGCAAGGGAAACTGCCTTACCATAACCGGGCGCATATCAGGCAGTTCATGCGCGATGCCGATTTCCTTGCCAGGGGCGAAGGCCTTGGCCCAGAGGCAAGGGAAAACATAATGATTGCCGCAATGTTCCACGACATAGGCAACATTGTCGAAAGGGAAGGCCACGAACAGACAGGAAAGCGGCTTTTGCACAAACTGCTTTCAGGAACCGAACTGGAGCCGCGCAGGGAAGAAATCGAAAGGCTGATTATTGCAACCGATTTCACCAGGGAACCGAAAACAACAGCAGAAAAAATAATGCGTGACTCGGACATTGCTTCAAAGGGAAGAAGGCTTTTGGGCGGGTTCTTTTACCAGGGCCGGAAACTCTGCAGGGAAATGAAGGAAACAGGGGCTTTCCCGAAAACAGAATCCGAATGGTTCAAGACGTGCGAGCAAATCCTTTCAATCCCGTTTTACACTCGCACCGCGCAGGCGCGCTGGGAAAAAGGCAGGCTGGCAAACCTTGCCTCAATCAAAAGGCAAAAGCAATACCATGAACTGCGCAGGACAGGAATTAAGCCTGTGAAGGCGTTCGTGAAAAGCAGGAAAACTGAAAGACCGAGGGCGAAATAGGGAAAGCCTTTTTCAAAAACTATTTATTTTGACCATAGCAATAATATCATATGGCCAGGCAGTTAAGGAAGTTCATTCCGCCATCGCATACACGCCGCATGGGAGCCGGAAGCCCTGCGAGAAGGCGCAACAGGCTTGAAATGAGAAAGCGCCTGGCCCACCTGCAGGTCGCGGGCATGATTCCATTCCTGGAGGCAAAAGAAGAGCTTTTCAATGCGCTCTCTGAAACAAGGGAAAAGCCGAGCAATGTTGCCATAAGGATTATCAAAAAAAACAAAGAGCTGACGCCGGAGGCAAGGGAAAAGCTATTGAAAGGCACAAAAGGGCTGAACACTTCATGGACCATTGTCCGGAGCTGTGAAAAAGAGGCGGTAAAGGACCCGCCCAGATTTTTTGAGCGGGTTTTCGGGGTAAAGCCTGCCGATGGCGGGATAAAAATCACCTGCACTTCGTGCGACATCCATATATCGATAAGCCCGGCAAACCGCGAAGTTTTGGCAAGAAAAGGGGTTTTGGATTCGGAACTCCACGGGATTTATTTTCCGGAAGATTCAGAGTTCGGCAGGCTGAGATTGAAGGACACTGTTTCCATCTCGCGCCTCGAAAATGGAAATGTTGAGGCAAGCACGCGCGTCCACGAGAGAAGGCACCATTTCCAGGAGCTTTTCTCGATGAGGCTGAAAAAATCGCATTCAAGCATCACAAGGAACGCCGAATCCTTTCTTAGGAACGAAATGGCCGCATATGCAAGAGTGGGAAAAGACGCATTGCACGAGGAAAATGTCA
>JAZDDY010000063.1:0-4029 GCA_043809265.1 Candidatus Iainarchaeum sp. | reverse complement strand
GCGCCTGCCTTCTCCCGCGCTCGTTTTCCACCTTGTCCTTTAAGCCAAGCGTTGTGATTGCGCGGCTTTGCAGTATTAGGATGCTGCTTTCCTCGATGCCCCACTCTATGTCCTGGGGCGCGCCGTAATGCTCGTCTATCTGCTTTCCGAGCGCCGCAACCTCTATTATCTGCCTGTCCGAAAGCTTTTGCCTCCTGCCTTTCCCTTCAGGCAGCATTATTTTCCTGTTGGTTTTGCCTCCCCTGTCCAGCTTCCATTCCTGCCTCCCTATCTTTTTTTCCAGCAGTTTCATCCTTCCCTTGTCCACAATATAGGTGTCAGGGGTGACGCTCCCGGAAACAATCGCTTCCCCAAGGCCGAAAACCGCCTCGATTATTATTTTTGAAGTGTCCCCGGTCGGTTCGGCAGTGAACATTATCCCGCTGACCTCGGATTTGACCATTTTTTGCACGACAACCGCAATGCCGACCTGTTCAGTGGAAAAGCCCTGTTTTTTCCTGTAATATACCGCGCGTGCAGTGAAAAGCGAAGACCAGCAGTGCTTTACCGCCTTTACCACCGCCTCTTTTCCCATAATGTTCAGGTAGGTTTCCTGCTGGCCTGCAAAGCTGGCTTCGGGCAAATCCTCCGCGGTTGCCGAACTCCTCACTGCCACATAAGGCAGTTCTGTCGAGGTAAGCCAGGCAAGCCTTGACTCTCCGAGTTTTGTGTAAGCAAGCATGATTTCGTTTTTGAGCGCCTCGTTCATTTTGGTTTTAAACACCAGCGCCCTCACTTCTTCAGATGTTTTTTTCAGCTCTTCGGCGTTTTCGACATTGATTGAATCTATTTTCTGGACGATTTTTGCCTTGATGCCTGTTTCTTCAAGGAAAGCAAAATACGCCTTTGCCGTTACAATAAAACCGCCAGGCACCGGAAAATTAGCATTAATCATTTCGCCAAGGTTCGCGCCTTTGCCGCCGACCAAGGGAATGCTTTCCCTGTTGACTTCCGCAAACAAAACAATGTTCTTGTCAGGCATGAATAAGGAAAACGCAGAAGAAGTATATTAATGTTTCGCGGAAGCCTGCAATAAATCCGTGAAGCAAAGGAAGCCTTATTTCTTGCCTTTTTCTTCTTTGGCTTCTTCTTTCTTGGCGCCTTTTTCTTCCTTGCCTTTCTCGTCCTTTGCGCCGGCAGCGCCTTCCTTTGCTTCTTCTGCCGGTGCTGCGGCTGCTGCCGCTTCGGCTTCCTTTTTCTCGGCTTCGGCCATCTTGATTGCGCGCGGCCTTGTGCCGATGGAATCAATGTCGGTGTGCACTTTCACCTTGCACCTGCAGGGAATTTTCGAGTTTGCCCTCAAAAGCCCTGTTTTTGCGGCGTCAATGTTTGCCTCGTCCACAAGCACGCTCAAAAGCACCTGGCCTTTTTTGATCCTCACTGCCCTGCCGATCGGCTTGCCGAAGGCATGGCTCATTCCCTGTGAAACACGGTCGGCTCCTGCGCCTTGTGCCTGCTTGTTTTCGCGCATTATATGGAAGGGGTAAACCCTTATGCGCATGAAATAGTTTTCCTTTCCTGCCTTGTTGTTCAAATACCTGTTGACAGCCATCCTTGCGGATTCCATTGCATTATCCCTGATTTGCGCTGATTCGTCTGTCACAAGGTCAAGGATATGGGAGTAGTCTTTTGCAGGGTTGCCCATGTTGAACTGCTTTATCCTGACAACCGGGCTTGTGCCTACATAATTCCTTTTCGGAACAGTAACAGCAGTCCTTGTGTAGGCCCTGTCCTTGAGCGTGTCATAACAGTGCCCCGGCCTCAAACCCATAAACCACACCTTTAATTCATCGAATAAAAATATGCACTAAAATCAGCGCAATATATCAAACTTCCAACCATGAATTTAAAAAGATTATCTTTGGCTCCCTTTTCCGTTTTAGAGAGCGGGATGAGGAAGTCGAATCCCCTTCCCCCGGTCTGCAGCCGGGTGCATAGCCGTTCTGCCAATCCCGCAGCATAGGAATATTCGCCTGAATGGTTTTTAATAAGTAATTGGCACCCATTCTTTTTATGTTAGAGCCCAACCTGCTTCTAATAAAACCCTCGCCGGAGATTTTCCTGAAAAGCGAAAGGGTGAAAGTGTATTTCAACAAAAAGCTCAGGGACAACATAAAATGCGCCTTAAGCCGCAATAACCTTGAATTCTCTGAACTCGAGCAGGGCCGCGGGAGAATGTTCCTGCAATGCAAGGAAATCCCCAAAGCGCGCGAAGTGCTCGGCAGGGTTTTCGGCATCCACGCTATAGCGCCAGTTTTCGCCTTCTCAGCGCCAGACCTGCCGGTCATCAAAAGTGCAGCAGTGGAATACTGTCAGGGGCGCATAAAGGAAGGCACTTTTGCGGTGAAGGCAGTGCGCAGCGGCGAACAGCCCTTTTCAAGCCAGGAAATCGAAAGGGCAGTGGGAGCGGCAATATTGCAGGCTTTTCCCAAACTGACAGTGAACCTCTCAAAGCCTGAACAAAAAATTTCAATAGAAATATACGAAGAACAAGGGCTTTGTTATGTAGACGAAACCCCCTGTTTCGGCGGCCTGCCCCAGGGCGTCGAAGGCTCGGTAGCAATGTTTTTCTCAGGCAAAAAAGAAGAAGCCACAGCCGCATGGCTCCTCATGAAACGCGGCTGCAACATATTCCCCACAGGCAAGAATACCGCTTCAGTACACAAGATTCTTGCCCTGCTCGAGCCCTGGAACTCTTACAGGAAGTTTATCCTGACAGAACCGAAGGATTTGGAAAAATTCATCCCTGAAAGGGAAATCCTTATGCTTGCCTCGGCTGAAACCGGTGTTTCAAAAAAGGATTTTGCAGTGTATGAAAAGGCTGACAAAAAGCAGCAATTGCCTGTGTTAAGGCCGCTGTTGTTTTTGCCCAAGAAAGAATTGGATGCCCTGCTGGAAACAATTAAGGCTTTAAAATAATTGAGCCTTCCTTTTACGGTTCATATGAAGCTCGCTTTCCTTTCGGATTTCCATCTCGGCTTTTCACAGCCTGAAAGGGAAGGCGAGGCCTTCGAGAATGCCATGTCTGCGATGAGGGCTGCGGTAAGGGAAAGGCCTGATGCGATTGTTTTCACCGGGGATCTCTTTCATGAAAAAATCCCCTCGCAGGAAACTCTCCTTGAGGCATTCAAAATCCTTGCAGTGCCGCTGTCGGAAAAGTCCAAGGCGGTGGTAATCGAAAAGGAAACAAAAGAGGGCAGGATTGCGGTGGAATGCCAGGGCATTCCCGTAATAGCAATCCATGGCACGCACGAGCACAGGGAAAAAGATTACACTAACGCACTGCAATTGATGGAAAGCGCCGGCTTTGTTGTTTACGTGCACGCGGAACAGGCATGCCTTGAAAGGCACAGGGAAAAAATAGTGTTCCACGGCATGGGCGGCGTTCCGGAATTGAAGGCAAGGGATGCCTTGAAATTATGGAATCCCCTGCCTGAACCAGAAGCGTTCAATATCCTCTTATTGCACCAGTCCTTCAAGGAATTTTTGCCTGTCGATGACGACATGGTCGCAACCCTGTCCATTTCAGACCTCCCGAAAGGCTTTGATTTGGTCGTGAACGGGCATTTGCACTGGAACAGCGAAGTGCAGGAGCAAGGAATTCACCTGATTATGCCTGGCTCAACGGTTGTAACCCAGATGAAAAATCTCGAGTCGAAAAAGAAAAAGGGCTTTTTTGTGCTTGAAACCAAAGGCAAAAAACTGCGCTTTGTTGAAATTGAAGGCCAGCGCTTTTTCTTTTATAAAAAAATAGAATTGAACATGACCAATGCGGAAGAGGCAAGGGAGGCTGCAAAGGACGCGATAAATTCGCTTGTCGGCGGCAGGCGTTTCGAGAAAATGCCTTTGGTGAAACTGAAGGTTGCGGGGACGCTTGCAAAAGGCTTTTCCTCTTCAGACCTTGATTTCCGCATGGTCGAAATGCAGTTCTTGGGAAGCGCAATCGTTTCCATTGACCACTCTTTCAAAGAAGAATCTTTCGGCAAAAAA
>JAZDDY010000062.1:0-12141 GCA_043809265.1 Candidatus Iainarchaeum sp. | reverse complement strand
ATTATGCGGACATACAGGCCGACATCGGGACAGACGGCATTACAGCCATTTCGGGCACCACAAACCATCCGGCGCTCGCGGCTGGTCAGAGCCATGAGTTCACTTCCAAGGAAGGCAAATACTGGCTTTTTTCCATTGACTTGAACGAACAGTTCTCTGATTTTGTTTTTTCAATAATTTTGCCTGAGGGCGCTTCGATAAATTACATCAAGGGCCCTTCGGTCCGCATTGAAACCGAAAACGACAGGATTGCCGTGAAAGGCGTCGGAAGCAACGCGCCTTTTTCCCTGAAAATACAGTATTCCATTGAGGCGGCTAGGGCAGAGCCCTTGATTCCTTGGGGGGGATATGTGCTCATTTTGTTTGCGCTCTTTATTGCGGCGGGCTATTTGATTTTTATTTATAAAAAGAAAAGCTCGGAACCGATCGGAAAACCGGTTAAGCCGAAAGGGCTTTCTGAAAAAGAAAAAGCCTCTTTGACAGAAAGGCATCTTGCGATACTTGAAAAAGTTGAAAAAAACAAATTCATTGTTTCCAAGAAAAAAGTGGAAGAAGAGCTCGGCATTCCCAAATCCTCTGTTTCCAGGAATGTTGAAGCGCTCGTGAAAAAGGGATATTTGAGGAAAGAAGGGAAGGGCATGTCAAACATGCTTTTTTTGCAGGAAAAGCGGTAATTCCTGCGTGTTCCGCCTTGTTCCGCTGTTTTCCGCAAAAACCTAATTAAGCGTTCCGCTGTAATACTTCCAACAAACCAAAGTTGAAGGAGGATTGGAAATGAAAAAACAATATTCTGTCCTTCTGCTTGTGCTGCTGGCGGCGCTGATTTTGCCGGCAGTGTTTGCGGAAGACGAAAATGCAACACCGACGCCGACCGCCACACCTGAAATTACCCCGACCGTGACGCCGGAAGAGACTCCGACAGCAACACCGGACACAAATATCACGGTCACGCCGACTCCGACTCCGGAGGAAACGCCGACTGTCACTCCGACGCCTGAAGGCGAAACAGAAACAGACCCTGAAACAGGCGATCAAATCGTGGACATGGAAACACAGAATGAAATAATGGCGATGGACAGCGGCATCGGGGCCCAGATAAGGCTTTTGCAGCTTGAAAAAGCCGTCCTGAAGGGAACGCTTGAAGGCGAGGCAATAATCGGCTTTATCCGGGGAACATACCCTGAAAAGGACGTAAATGCCCTTGAAGAAACCCTTGCTGAAATGCAGTCATTGAAGGACGAGGTAAGGGCGGAATATGAAACAGTAAAGGCCGACGGCGTCGGCGAGGGCACAGTAAATGCTTTCGTTGACCTGAAAAACGACGCGAGAAGCCTTGCGAAGCAATTCAGGGACGCAGTGAGGGACTTGCTGCAGGGCGAGGACAGGAACGGCCTTGCCGAAGCGCTCAAGGCAATAGACAAAACAGAAATCGAGGCACTGAACCAGGAAATAGCCGGCCTTGCAAAGGAATTCAACGCCCAAAGGCTAGAAGGTTTCTTTGCAAAAATTGAAGAAAGCCAGGCAGGATTGGTGGCAAAAGTCAGAAGCGGGGAAATGACCCTCGCTGAAGCCAAAGCCCAGATAAAAGGCTACCTTAAAGGGCTCGGGCCGGCTCCAAAAGGAAAGGCATTCCAGTGGCTTAAAGAAGCCAACGCAAAAAAGCGCGTTTTCGGGCAGGCCAAGGCGCTGGAAGCCAAAAAGCAGTTCCTTGAAAGGCGCGTGAACAGGCTTGAGACAAGGGTTGAAAAGATAAAGAACGACCCGAGGTTCCAGAACATAGCGGACCGCGTAAAGGACAGGATTGAAAACAGGAATGAGAACAGGCAGGGCCCGCTGACAGGCAATGTCGGAAACCAAGGCGGGAGGGGAAATGCATGAAATCATTCGCAATAATTGCAGGATTGCTTTTGGTGTTCGCATTCCTTGCGGGATGCACACAGCAGCCTGCGGGGCCTGGTGAACAGACACCAACGCCTGCTGCAACCGCAACACCGCAGCTTTCGGAACAAGAGCAAAACCAGGCTGTCGACGAGTTCAACAACGGCCTCATCGACCCTGACCAGGAAGTAGTAATCGGGGAAATGGCTTAATTGCCATTTCTCTTTTTTTATTTTTTCTTTCCTGTTTTTTTATTCCCTTACTTCGACTCTCTTGACGTATTTTTCGAGGATTTTTGCCATGCCTTGGAGGACTTCAACCGGATAGGACTGTATTTCGCGGAATTTGTCGTCCACTAACGGGACTTCGTTCACGAACTGCTGTAATGCGAAAAACCTCGCGCCTTCCACAAGCAGGCCTATTTTTTCTATGTCGTCAAGGCAGATGATGGTGGGCACAACAGTTGTCCTGAACTCGTAATCCACTTTCCCTTCCTTGAGCAGTTCGATGCTTTCCTTTACCGCTTCGATGTCCACGCGCACGTTTGCTATGGCATCATATCTTTCCAGCGGGCCTTTGATATCCATTGCGACGTAATCGACCATTTTTTCATTTATGAGTTCGCGCAACAGCGAGGGGTTCGTGCCATTCGTGTCCAATTTTACCTTCAACCCGAGCTCTTTCACCTGGGTGATGAAGAATTTCAATCCGCCGTGGACTGTGGGCTCGCCCCCAGAAATGCACACCCCCTCCAGGTATTTTTTCCTGTTTTTCAGGAATTCGAGGGCTTCCTTTTCAGGAATCTCCCTTGTTTCCTTTTCCAGGACAAGCGAGGGGTTCTGGCAGAAGCCGCACCTGAAATTGCATTTGTCCACAAAAAGCGTCGAGGCGATGTGCGAGGGGTAATCGATGAGAGTTGTTTTTTGCAATCCCCTGAAAATCATCCAATGCACCAAATTCAGGCAGGCGGTTATTTCGCTTTTGCCTTTATTTTGCAGTCTTCTTCCCTGTCAAGGGCTTTTTTTTCCGAAAAAGTTTTCCTGTCCTCGAATTCCTGGGCCTTGCCTATATTCCATTGCTGGATAGGCCTGTAATAGCCTACGACCCTTGAATAAACTTCGGTGTTTTTTCCGCATTTTGTCATTGTTTCACCTCGGCTGCCTTGCTTTCTTTGCCTTCCTGTGTTTCGACAGGGCACGCATAATGCTTTCCTGAAAGGTAGCCGTGCACAGGGCAGATGCTGAAGGTCGGCGTTATTGTAAAGTACGGGAGCTTGAAGTTATAAGCTATTGTTTTCACGAGTTTCTTGCAGGATTCCCCGGAACTCATCCTTTCGCCCAAAAACCCGTGCAATACTGTTCCCCCAGTGTACTTGCACTGCAGTTCGTCCTGGTGCTCGAGCGCATCAAAAATATCGTCAGTGTATTCCACGGGCAATTGAGTCGAGTTCGTGTAATACGGCGCTTCTTTCGTGCCTGACGTGATTATGTCCGGATAGTTATCCCTGTCTATCCTTGCAAGCCTGTATGAAGTGCCTTCCGCCGGGGTTGCCTCGAGGTTGTAAATGTTTGTCGTTTCTTCCTGGAAGTCCTTGAGCTTGCCGCGCATGAAATCCAGCACTTTCAATGAAAATTTCCTGCCCTCCTTTGATGCGATGTTTTCGCCGAGGAAATTCAGGCAGCATTCGTTCATGCCGTTGATGCCTATGGTTGCAAAGTGGAAGTCGAATGTTCCGAGATATCTTTTCGACCACGGCAACAGGCCGTCTTTCAGGTTCTTTTCCACTTCTTTCCTCTTGATTTCAAGCGCTTCCTTTGCAAGGTAAGCCAGGTAATCGAGCCTTTCAAAGAAATCGTTTTCGTCCTTTGAGAGGTAGCCGAGTTGCGGCATGTTGATTGTCACAACGCCTATCGAGCCGGTTTTTTCCCCTGAACCGAACAGGCCGCCTGTTTTAAGCTTCAATTCCCTTACATCGAGCTGGAGCCTGCAGCACATGCTTCTCACGTCGTGCGGCTTAAGGCTGGAGTTGACAAAGTTCTGGAAATACGGCGTGCCGTATTTTGCGGTCATTTCGAACAAAAGGTTGGAGTTCTCGCTGTCCCAATCGAAATCCCTTGTGATGTTGTAAGTCGGGATAGGGAACGTGAATATTCTTCCGTTCATGTCGCCTTTTGTCATTACCTCGATGAATGCCTTGTTTATCATGTCCATTTCGTCCTGGAATTCCGAGTAAGTTTCCTTAAGTTCGCCGCCGCCCCACACGGCCGGCATTCCCTTCATGTCCTCAGGCACTGTCCAGTCAAGCGTGATGTTCGTGAACGGCACCTGGTTGCCCCATCTTGAGGTTGCATTGATTGCGAAAACGAATTCCTGCAGGCTCTGCTTCACCCTGTCATAATCCAGGCCGTCTTTTGCGGCGAGCGGGGCAAGGTATGTGTCGAACGATGAAAATGCCTGCGCCCCGGCCCATTCGTTCTGCATTGTGCCCATAAAGTTGACCATTTGGCCCAATGCGGCATTGAAGTGCTTTGCAGGCTTTGCTGCAATCCTTCCCGGAACACCGTTAAATCCTTCCTCTAAAAGCTGCCTCAAAGACCAGCCGGCGCAATAAGCCGCAAAGGTCCCAACGCCCAAATCGTGGAGGTGGAATGCCGCGCTCTTGTGCATTTTCCCGATTTCCGGCGGATAAATGAATTTGAGCGCATACTCCGAAACAATCGAGTCTGAAATGTGCGCCTGCAATCCGCTCAAAGAATAGGAAGCGTTGCTGTTTTCCTTCACGCGCCATGATTTCTCCAAAACATATTCGTCTATTATGCTCGAAGCCTTTTCCAAAAACGCCTTTGTGTCCCTTATCCTGTTGCGTTCCGCCCTGTAAAGGATGAAAGCCTTTGCGGTCTGGGCATGCCCGCTCTCAATCAGTTCCTTTTCCACTTCGTCCTGAACCTGCTCGACCGTGGGAATTTTAGTGCCGAACTTTTTTTTCAGCCTGTAAACAACGCGGTCCGAGAGCTTCCTTGCGATTTCGCGGTCCTTGCCGCCTACTGCCTTTGCGGACTTAAAAATAGCTTCCTCGATTTTTTCCCGCTGGAACGGGGCAATGCGGCCGTCGTGCTTCTTGACCTTCTCCAAAAATCTCTTCAATTTGCCCCCACTCTCTGCGCGAAAAATCGTGCGTAATGAATAACTCAACCAACATTTAAAAAGTTTTTGCAAGAATTCGGAAAGCGAACTAAAAAATTATGTAGAGTACAATCCCGGCGGCGACCGGCATTGAAAAATTGTCGTCCACAGGCAGCAATTCTGCGGCCATTGCGGCAGCCGAAACCGCAATAACCGCGGTCCAGGACGGCAGGAACAGCGCCAGAGCAAGGCAGGAGGCGATAAAGCCGGCAAGCGTGCCCTCTGCGGTTTTTCCGTTCGCTATCGTGTGCTTTCCCCACCTTTTTCCGGCAATTGCCGCAATTCCGTCACCGAAAACAAGCGGGGCAAGGGCAGGGGCGATGATTTTTTCGCTTTGGAAAACAAACAAGGCCAAAAACATCAGGAGTGCGGCGCCTGCAAAAAACATTATTGCGCCTTTTCCCGGCATTTCCCGTTCGTTTTCCCTTTCGAACAATTCAACCAGAAGCGAAAACACAGGGAATTCAAGACCGTGCGCAATAAGGTTGGAAACAATTATGCCGGCTATAAGGGCAGCGCAGGTTATTGCAAAAGTGTATTCCCCGCCAAGTCCTACCGCGCTAACTATGAACAGCGAGCCGAAAAGGATATGGATTGCTTTCCTTCCTATTTCACCCACGATTCCATCCCCCGCGGGAAACCGAAAAGGATATGGATTGCTTTCCTTCCAGTCTCCCCATTTTCCCTCATTTTTTCTCCAGCAGGCAGAACAAGTGGTCTTTCTCAAAAGGCTTCAGGTTTATTTCCTGCACTATATTGAATTTTTCTTCAAGTATCTTTTTCTGTTCTGCGAAAATTTTTGTCGCAGGCACGGTGCTCGAAACACTCTGCGACTTTATTGAAATCATTCCCGCCCCGCCCTTCGGCAGGAAAAGTTCCGCATTTTTATTGAATATTTCGGCCTGGTTTTTCTGCGAAACATCCTGGTACAATAGCTCGACTTCATAGCCTTCAAGGTGCTCGGCATATTCTTCAGGCCGGTTCGCATCTGCGAGGAGCGGCAGGATGTTTTCCCTGTCTTCGCAGACTCGCAAAAGCCTTGTCATTGTTTTTTCGCTGATGTCCACGCCAAAGATGATTCCTTCTTTCCCTATTATGTCACTTATGTGCGAAGCTGTTGTGCCTTCGGCAATCCCCAGATACAAAACATTCGAGCCTTCCTTTAAAGGCACCGATGTGAGCCCGTTTTTTATTGCGGCGCAGAGCTTTGACCTGTAAGGAATCCATTCCCTGTATTCTATGCCTTCGGATTTCAGGAGCCTTTCCCCGTAAATCTTTTTGCCAGGCACAAGGTTTTTTGTTAAAACCATGCTGTCGCGCCCGAAAACGCCGTTAAACAGTTCTTTCATTATAGGGATGAAAGGAAAAAGGGATTAAAAAGGGAGCGATTTTCAGCCCCCGTAAAGAGTTTGCAGTCCCTTTATGTCTCCGCTGTAAAGGTCCCTCTTGGATGTTTCCCCCTCGGTGGAATAGCCGTACATTGTTTCAAGTTTGCATGACGTTGAGTAAATGTCTGCCAGCCCGATTCCGTGCCCGATTTCATGGGTTGCAATGTTCTGCAAGTCCATCAGGGCAGGATTCGCTGAAGCGTCCCCCCAGGTGAAGTCTGTGTCGAACATTATGTCGAATTCTGTTATGCGCTTGTTTTTGCCTGAAAAATAGCCCCAGATGTTTGTGACCGCAATTACGCCTGACTGTGGATAGTTTCCGAACACAAGTTCGTTCCTGCCATCAGGTGTTTTGTCATCCCAGCTGCCGTCGCTTATCAATGTGAATGCCCCGAAAAGGCTTTTGCTTGTGTATTTATCCCATTCGCCTGCAGCGCTTTTTATCGCACTTTCGACAAAAGAGGAAGGCAAGCCAAACTGGTTGGCCGGGTCAATGTAAAGATTTACAGGCAGAACTTTCCATTTCAGGTCGTTGCCCAAATATTTCGTGCAGGAAACTGTTTTTGCTTTTCCAGGCGATGCCTGCGATTTCTCGAAGCCTTTCTTGTAGTGGATTATTGTTATTTTTTCCATTGGCTCTTTGGCTTGTACTGCCGCAAAGACCATCGGCGCCAAAATCAAAAATGAAACCAGAATCGCCAAAACAATCTTTTTATCCATCCGAAAACCTCCCTCTCTGCCTGCGAAATAATGCTTGAAAACGGTTTTTAACATATCGGAAAAAGGGCTTTTTGCCCTGAAATCCCGAAAAACACGCTTTTTTCCCAAAAAGAATGTTTTTAAATTATTTTAATGGACATATCTAGTACAGTTTTTTTGTGGAGGGTGGGGAAACATGCCATTATTGCCAAAATACGGTTCTTCGGAACCTAGAAAAATCCCGATAAGGTCAAGCGTTGAAGATGAGGATAAGAGCCCTCTGCGCGACATGGCTGAAAGAAGCCTTGCAAGGGGTTCAAGGCCTGAACCGCAGAAGGCCCCAGAACAGAAAAAGAAGGGCTTTTTCGCAAACCTTTTCGGAAAAAAAGAATAAATCTCTTTTTTGGCTCCCGAGAGGCACTAAGCCTCTTTGGGCGCTTGGATTTTACTTTTTTTGCCTGCCTCCGGGCCGGACAAGCCTTTTTAAATGAGCAAGGCAAAAATGGAAGCGAAATGGTTAAATCCTGAAAGTGCCATAAAGGTATAGGTTTTGATTATGGCAAGCCGTGCAAGAGCAAGAGGTTCTCAAAGGCTGAATTCTTCTGGCATGCCAGTAACATATGGGGGCAGGCCAAAGCCGACCCAGAAACAGATTGCAGAAAGGCGCAGACTTGTCCTTTTCCTCAAAACAAAAAGAGGTTTCAACAACAGGACTGTCGCCAGGGCCATCGAGGGCAGCCCAAAAACAGTGCAAAAGATTATTAATTCCCTTATCGCTTCTGGCAGGTACAAGCCATCGACTGTTGCAAAACTCAATGCCAAAGGCACTTCCCCGGTTTTTATCAGCCCAAGGAACCGCAACCCAAACCTTAGGTCGCTTCCTTTTGAGCTTTCTGCCGCATCAAAGCCAAGTGTCAGGAGGGCAATTGCAAGGAACGAGCCCCAGCCTATTACACTTCCGGAGCACAGAGGCGAAAAACAGCCATGGGCTCCGCCGCAAATAAAGGCCGAGGATATTGTATCGCATGGCAGGGGTGGCGTCACAGTGCGCGGGCTCACAGACCGCGAGTCAAGGCTGGCTCATGACCCGCGTTCGAGAAGGAATGAGATTCTTAAACTGTCAGGCTATGAATCTTTTAAAGAGGCCGGCCCGCAAGCATTTGCCGATGCAATCGGCGTAGACCGCGGCGTTATAGAGCGGGATATTGATGCCTTGCTGGAAAGCGGGCATGTGCACCCCGAAGACAAGGCCAAACTGAGGAAAATCATCAGGGAATAAACCAGGCATCTTTTTTATTTCAATTCCAGCGCCCGTTTTTCTAAGCCTTCGAGCATTGCTGTTCCGGCTTCTGCGCCTTTTTTGCCGAAATAGTCTTCTTTTGCAGCAAGCGAAAGCTTGTTTGCCAAAGCCCTTGCTATTTTGCCCCTGTTTTTGCGCTTCACTGCGCGCATCAACGGGTGCTGGAAAATATAACCGTGCTTCGGCGGCTTGCTTCCAGTCTTTAAGTGCTGGAACAAAGCCTTTTCGGCTCCAATAACCTGGATTGTCGAGGAAGGCATCATTGCAAGCCTTTTGATTGAACCGGCGGCATTCAATAATCTTGCCCCGAGGAGCGCGCCTGCAATTTTTGAAAAATTCGGCATCTGGGCGTTCATTTCCGATTCAATGTAAGAAGCAAGCGCATTCCTTTGCTTTTTGATGTCCACAGCTTTGTCCGCCAGTTTCTGGATGCGCAGGCAGTCCTTTTCTTCAAGCGGCGAGCCCATGCTTTTTTGCGCCGCATCCGCAATTCTTTTCGCCTGCTCCTGGTTCGAATAAACTTCCAATATGTTTTTTTCTGTGAAATCCCTGCGGTCGCAGATTTTTGCGACCAGTTCAAGGTATGTTTCGTTGCCTTTGACCATTTTTTCGAGTTCAGGGAAATGCACAGAATACCATTCCCTGACATCCTCGAAAAGCAGGTTGAAGACAAAATCTATGTCTTCGAGCACGTTTATTGCGCGGATTACGTGCACGTCGCGGCCTGTGTAGTGCTCGATTACCTGCCTTCTGGCCTTGTGGATCAATTCCTTGCGGAGATTTGCTGTTTGCTGCATAAGAACCCTAAAGAAATGGCTGCAATTCATTAAAAAAGGTTTCCAGGGGAACTATCATGTAGTGGTTTTAATGCCGAAAGAAGAACTGTTTAACCTTGCACTGCGCAGGCAATTGTACTTTCCTGCAGCCGAAATATATGCGGGAGCACCGGCAGGATTCTGGGATTTCGGGCCTGTCGGCGTAAGGATAAGGAACAAGGTTGTCGACCTGTGGAGAAAAGAACTGCTTGAAAAGGAAGGCCTGCTCGAAATAGACGGCGCTGTCCTCCTGCCGAAGCCTGTTTTCGAGGCATCAGGCCATTTGAAGTCCTTTAACGACCCGATAGTGCAATGCACAAAGTGCAGGGGCTTGCACCGCGCCGACCAGCTCATTGAGGAAAAAACAAAAGAGAAAATACCTGAATCGAAGCCCGTGGAAGAAATGGGCAAAATGCTTGAAGAAAACAAAATTGTGTGCCCGAAATGCAAAGGCGCCCTCGGGGAAGTGCGCTCTTTCAACATGATGATGCGCGTTGAAATCGGTGCGACAGGCGACCAAACCTGTTTCCTGCGCCCCGAAACCTGCCAGAACATTTTTTTGGATTTTGACAGGCTTTACAAGACCGGGCGCCTTAACCTGCCGCTCGGAATAGCGCAGGCAGGCAAAAGCTTCAGGAACGAAATCGCGCCAAAGCAAACCCTGCTGAGGGAGCGCGAAATCGGCCAAATGGAAATAGAATTTTTCTTCAATCCCAAAAAAATAAACGATTTCCCGCGCTTTGAAGCGGTAAAGGATTACACATTAAACCTGCAGAGGCTCGAAAAAGGATTCGAGAAAAAAACCTGCGCAGAAGCAGTGGATGGAAAGATTGTTTCTGGAAAGATTGTCGCTTATTGGCTTGCGCGCACCCAGCAGTTTTACGCCAAATTGGGCATTCCGGTTGAAAAAATGCGCTTCCGCGAGCTCGAAAAGGACGCGCGCGCATTCTATTCTGCAGAAACATGGGATTTTGAAGTGGAAACCGACCTTGGCTGGATTGAACTGGTTGCATGCAATTACCGCACTGATTACGACATTGCCGCACATGCGAAAGGAAGCAAGAAAAACCTGAGGGTAAAAGAAGAGGGCGAGGAATTCACCCCGCACATTTTCGAAGTGTCGGCTGGAATCGACCGCTCGCTTTACGTCGGCTTGGATTGTGCTTTCAGGAAGGAAAAGCGCGGGCCTGAAGAGCGCATTTACCTGAAACTTCCGCCTTCTGTGGCGCCCTACCTGGTAGCGGTTTTTCCGCTTGTTAATAAGGACGGTGTTTTTGAGAAAGGCCGCGAGGTGTTTGAGTTCCTCGAGGACGGCGGAGTCAATGCGTTTTTCGACGACAAAGGCTCTATTGGAAAGAGGTATGCGCGCGTGGACGAAATCGGGGTGCCTTTTGCGATTACAATCGATTACGACACGCTCAAGGACGGCACTGTGACCTTAAGGGAGCGCGATTCCATGGAGCAGGCAAGGCTGAAGGTCGAACAGCTGCCTGAAACGCTTTGGGCGCTTTCCGCTGGCAGGAAATCCTTCAACCAATTGAAATAAAAACCTCAGGAGTGCTATTTCATTATATTGCCCCGATAGCTCAGTGGTTAGAGTACCGACCTCGTAAGCCGGGGGTCGCGGGTTCAAATCCCGCTCGGGGCTTCTTTTTTCTTTTATAATGGCTGTTTTAATAGTTCTGAGAAAGGAAATCAATATGTTGAAGCGATGGAACACGGATGAAATTAAGTCATTGGAGAAACTTTGGCCAAATAATTCAAAAAAAGAATTGGCTAAACGGTTCTCTGGACGTTCCTATCGTGCTCTTTTAATGAAAGCGTTAAAATTAGGGCTAAAAAGGCACTATAAAAAACCATTGAAGAAAGGATTTGATAAATCAAGAGTAGGGCTGGCGCAATTTTTGGGAAACATAACTGGCGATGGCCATATAGGGAAAACAAGCATTAGTTATACAAATTCTTCACTTACCGCGGTAAGGCAATTTAAAAAAAACCTAAAGAAACAATTTGGAATAGCAAGGGCAAGTGAATTGCATTATCCTACATTTTATCGAACAAATGCAAGCTCTGTTTTGCTAGGCGAATGGCTACATCGGGCATTTGAGGGAAACATCCTTTCTCGCAATAAAATCGTCCCAGAAATTGTCCGAGCTGCCAGTGATAGATTCAAAGGAAATTATTTGGCCTACTTATTTGGAGATGATGGCGGGTTTATAGTTGATAGGGGGACTCCAAGATTAACACTTACAAGCAAGTCAAGACGTTTGGCTTATGGTGTAAAGAAGATGTTGAAAGAAGATTTTGGCATCGATTGCTATATTGTCAAATGCAATTGCTATGTGGTCACTATCACAAAAAACAGCCAAGTCATTCTATTTTGCAACAAAATTGGATTCTCCCCTTTCTCAAAAGTTTCAAAAGGCAAAAAGAAAGGAGAACCAAAGCAAAAAATATTGAAAGAATGGGTCCAACCAAGAATGAACCGCAAGTGTGTTGATTGTGGAAACGATATTGCCCAACTACAGATAAAATGCAAAAGATGTGAGGGCTGCCAAGGTAAATATTCAAAAGAGTGGATGGCTGCGTATAGGTCAAAATACAGGGCGAAGAACGTCGAAAAGGTAAGGGCTTGGCAGAGAAAATATGAAGCTAAGCAAAAGTTAGCTAGGCTGAATAAAGTGGCAAAATAAAAGCCATAGCCCCCTATTTTACACAATCGTCCGCGATTTTCACTTCTTTTTTCCCGGCTTTTTCAAAGAGCTTTTCAGCCGGGCAGCCGAGTTCCCTTTGCTTGCAGTGGTTGCAGGCAAACTGGCTCCTGATTACTGCGTTGCCCCAAAATGAAAGCAGTACGAGGGCGATGAGAAGCCCGAGC
>JAZDDY010000061.1:0-11558 GCA_043809265.1 Candidatus Iainarchaeum sp. | reverse complement strand
AAAAAATCCAGCGCCCAGATAACAAAAAATTATTCAAAAGAAAGCCTGATTGGAAAGCAAATTATCGCAGTGACAAATTTTCAGCCGAAAAACATCGCCGGCTTCGAATCCGAAGTGCTTGTGCTCGGCATAGTAGACAGCAAAAAAGGCGTTGTCTTGGTCAAACCCGACCAGGAAGTCGGATTGGGCGAAAGGCTTTTGTGAATCACTTCACCCACAAGTGCTTTATTTCGGTGTAAGAGCGCACGCTGTCCTTGCCTGACTGGCGGCCGATCCCGCTCTGCTTTGCTCCGCCCCACGGGCAGCCTTCCTTCAACCCGCCCCTGCGATTGACTGTGACAGTGCCCGCAATCAGCTTGCGGGCAAGTTTTTTCCCGAAAGCCCTGTCTTCGGTCCAGATTCCGGCGGTGAGGCCGTAAGCTGAATCGTTCGCAAGCCGCAGGGCCTCTTCAATATTCTTGGCCTTCATTATCGGAATCACAGGCCCGAAGGTTTCTTCCTTCATCACTTTCATTTTATGGTTCACATCAGCAAGCACAGTCGGCTCGAACCAAAAGCCTTTTCCGGGAATTGCCTTGCCGCCAAGCAGAACCTTTGCGCCTTTTTTCACGGCATCGTCAATTTGCGCCTGCACATGGCGGCGCTGGAATCCAGCGGCAAGCGGCCCGACATCCGCATCCTTTCCGGAACCCACTTTCATTTCCTTTGCTTTTTCCAAAACAAGGCCCACAAATTCATCATAAACCGGCGCTTCAACGTAAACGCGCTCGACAGCACAGCATACCTGCCCGCAGTTCCTGTACGCGCCGTAAACAATTCCCTTGGCGGCCTTTGCAAGGTCCGCGTCCCTGCACACAATCGCCGGGTCCTTTCCGCCAAGCTCCAAAATCAGGCGATGCAATTTTTCAGAAGAATCGCGCATTATCTCGATGCCCGCCCTGCGGGAGCCGACAAAAGAAATCATGTCAACGTCCTGCTTCACCAAAAATTTTCCGGTTGCCTTGCCTCCGACAACAAAATTGAAAACGTTTTTCGGAAGGCCTCTCTTTTCAAGTTCCTTGAATGCCTTGCTGATTTCGATTCCAGTGAGGGTTGTGAACTCTGAAATCTTGAACACAATTGAATCGCCTGCAATGAGGGCAGGAAGAATCGCATCGAACGGAATCGAAAAGGGGAAATTCCAGGGCGTGATGACAGCCACAACCCCGATAGGCTCGAACAATTGGATGCTTGTTTCCTTTTTTGATTTGTCAAGCGTTATCGGCTTCAGGCATTTCGGGTCGTTCAAGCAATGGAATTCAATCGAGTCCAAAACGCTTTCGGTTTCGCGCAACGCATCCCAGTAAGGCTTGCCCATTTCAAGGTGGATTGTTTGGGCGATTTTTGGAATTCTTTTCTTGATAATCGGTTTCAGCTTCCTGACAATTTCCGCCCTCTTTTCAACCGGCACTTCTACCCATTTCAAATGCGCTTTCCTTGCATCCGCGACAGTCTTTTTGACTCGGCCATTGGAAGTTACCGGAATCCGCGCAAGAATACGTTCGTCCAAAGGGCTGGCTGAAACAATGTGTTTCATGGAAAAAATAAAGGAGAAAAAGAATAAAAAAAGAGGGAAAATGCCTTATTGGCATTTTACCTCGGTGACGCAGCCGTTCTGGCCCTGGCTATAGTTTGCCTGCTTGTTCTGCGCCTTGCAGTCAATGACTGCCTGTATAAGGGCATCCGCTGGCACAATTTGCCTGCATTGCTCAGGGCCCCAGTTCTGCAATTCGAATATTGCCCTATCCCTTGGAGTAAAGCATTTCCATTCGGATACGCAGTTCCTGCTGTCCCTTACAGTGTCCATTGAGCCGCCGCCTGCAGTGCATGCGTCCCTGTCGGCCTGCAATGGCTCTGTTACTGCGGTGCAGTCCACCGGTTCAAGGCATTGCGGGAAATAGGTGATGTCTGTTTTTTCCTTTTTTGCCTCTGTCAATGCCCAGGTAACTCCTGAACCCTGCGGCATTGTGACCGAAACAACATAGGGGAGAAGTATTTCCTTGCTTTTGTCCGCAACGCAGATTAGAATGCCTTCTCCACCTGGACCGCCCTGGCTGAACAATAATTCGAAATTTGTGCAGGGCACTATGCCTTTTGACTCGCCTTTCTTTATGATTGAGACTTCAGCCTGCGGGTTGTTGAAAAACGTGGCCCCCTCAAGTATTGTGGGAATTTCCTCTTCTGTCCACACAGCATCAGTGTTGAAGTTCTTGCCTGCGGAAGCGAACAATGAGTTCAGGGTGAGCACCAAGTCCAGTTCCAGGGCAGTAGGCACGGCTTTGTCGAATGCAAGGTCCGGCTTTCCGGACATGTTTGAAATCGCCATCCGACCGTCGTCAAGATAGGCGGTCATTTTTGAGTATGCAGAGCCTTCCTGGCCTTGCTGCTTTGCTTCAACAATCCCAATAATTGCGTCTTTTCCGCTGCATTCCTTTGCCTTGTCAAAATAATAGGAAGCAAGGACTGTCTGCGTTTCACCGTTAGGGCCTGTGCTGGCCATTTCATATGAAAGCTTTAACGGGAGGCTGGGCACCGACTTCAAAGGGGTTTTTGAAAAGCCTGCCTTTAACTGGCATTTTCCTGAAACAGCTTCGCAGCTGGCGTTTGAAAGGCCGTAAAGCGCTTTGCAGTCCAGAAGCAGGTCTGTTATGCATTCGGCCTCCTTGCCCTGTTCAACGCAATCGCAGGAGCAATCGTCCAAACCGCATTTCAGCTCAGCTACAGGAGTAGGAGTTTGCAATGGCGCAGGAGTCGGCGTTGGAGCCGGCCGCGCTGGCAGGTTGCAGCCTGAAGCGAAAAGCAATGCCAAAACAACCAATGCAAAAAAAACGGTTTTCACAATTTTCATTCAAATGCCTCCCAATGGCAGATAAAGCCGAAGTATATTAATGGCTTCCTTTTATTTAATCCTTTCGAGAGGCCTTTTTATGGACTGCAAAAAAGAAAAAAATTTAAAGGAATGCACTTGCACTTACCAAGGCTGCCAGCGTAAAGGCGTCTGCTGCGAGTGCATAAAATACCACTTAGAAAACAGGGAACTGCCAGCATGCTGTTTTTCGCCAAAAGCGGAAAAAACCTACGACCGCAGCTTCGAAAAATTCGCGGAAGACAAAGGGGTTTAAAAAAATAACAGAAAAAAAAAGCCGATTGCTACATAACATTTACGGCCTTTCTTTTTTGATGAGGTCGCCCCAGCCGACTTTGGCTGCGCTCTTTTCCGGCCTGGCTGGTTTTTCAACTGCTTCTGCAGACCATTTGCCTTTGCTGGTTACGCCGCCTACAGAGTTCGGTTCCTCGGTGGAGTGGACTTCGCTTTCAATCTCGCCTGGCTCGAACATGTAATTGCGGTCCATGAGCCTCTTTTTCCTGATGATGACCAGGACTACAAGGATTATGACAACGACTAGAAGGCCGAGTGCAAGCACTGGATTGCCCCTGACAAACGAAACAAAGCCTGTGAAGAGCGGCCGCGGCTCCTCGTCAATCATGAGCTTTGCCTCGATTTTTGACAGCGAGTCGCCAATTTGCCCGAGCGCTGAATTGATGTTATCGTCGCTTGCGGAGAGTGACGCGAGCTGCCCCTGCAGGCTCTTGACGGACGCTTCAAGCACCGCAATCTGTTCGTCCTTGTCTGCGGACTGCGTTTCCAGGGAAGAAATGCTTGCCTGTATTGCCGCAAGCGAAGAGATTATTGCGCCGTTGCTGCCGATTTTCTCGTTGACCATTGCTTCCAGCGCACTGACATTCTGCTCAAGCCTGTCTGTGGCTTCTTTTGTGTAGGGATTGAATGCCACAATATCCTTTGAAGCCGATGCGATTTCAGAACCGTCCCTGAAGATTTGCAGCGAAACCGGGTGGGTGCCCTCAAGCAGGCCGAAAAAAGAAATTGAAACCTGTTTTTCGTAATGGTATGCGGAGACTATTTTTGACTGGTCGATGAAAGGATTGCTCCCGAAAGACGCCTCGTAAACCTTGGCGCCGTCCAAAAAGACCTGTATTTTGTCATAGTTTTGGGAGCTTAGATTAGAATAAAGGCTCCAGTTCACGTTCGCGGAAACATTCTCCGGAACGCTTATTTCCAGCGCGAAAACAGCGGTGCAGACAAGCAAAACCGCCAAAGGAAACAAAGCCGCCCTCATTTTTTTCACCCACCAGAGTTAACTTTTCCCTATTATTATATACGTGTCCTCCTATTTAAAAGATTGATGTTTTTAAGCGTTTGCCTGAAAAAGATTATAGCAACGCCCGTTAATTCCGGGCATGAAAAAGCGCAAAAAAAGGGCGAGTGGTCTAGTCGGTTAGGACGTCACCCTCACACGGTGGAGATCGGGAGTTCGAGCCTCCCCTTGCCCATATCCCCGACAAAGGTGTTTTTTTGAAAAACTGGTTTGGCGGAAAGCCTGTTGAATTGGCGGTTTTTTCCGCCCTGTTCCTTTTATTTATTGCCGCGGCAATCACAAGCAATTTTTGGCATGCAATGCCGATGGCAAACTATGTCGGACCGGCCGTCTCTTTAAAAGAATACGATTCGGCAGTATTCGAAGGCGAACAATCCTGCCAGACCCTTGAATTTTACCCCACGGAATACGACATTAACAAGGTTGAAAAGATCCTCTTTTATTCCAAGGACCGCCTGCTTGCCCAGGAAAAGGTCGCATTCACCCAGAACAAGCAGGAGGCCGTGGAAAAAAAAATCTGCTTTGACACCTCCGGGCTCGGGGACGGCAACAATGTTATAACCATCCTCGCATACAGCAACACCCTGTTTTACCATGTGGAAAAAAAACAGGGCAAAAGGGAAGCCGGCAGCCCGGAGATCGAAATAGCCGGCATCACAGGTGACACAATTGAATTTTCAGCAAGGAACATGCCCTACGGCAGGGTCGCCCCGATAGAGATAACTGTCAACGGAAAACTCGACCACAGGCTTTACCCGAACGCGGGGCAGGAAAAATTTTCAGAAAAAGTTTCCCTTAGCGACGGGAAAAACATTGTCGAGGTTCTGGCCGGCGGGGTTAAGGCCTCGGCTGAAGCCGAAAAGCAAGGCTCTTTTTCGATGCCTTTTGTTCTGGGGATTGCAATCATAACGATCGCACTTTTTGTGTTTTTCTGTTTTTTCTTCCAGGAAATGGAATTCTGGGAAAGGCTCGCAATGTCCTTCGCTTCGGTCGTAGCCTCATTCATTCTTTCGGTTTTCGTTCTCGGCCTGGCCGGGGCGCTTAACATCTTTTCTTTCCTCGCCGTTTTCCTGCTCCTGCTCCTCGGCATCGCAGTGGTTTTCAGGAAAAGGTTTTCGCTTTCAATGCCGAAAGCGCTCGGCAGGATAGACCGCACCTTCCTCTTCACTGCCGCGGCATTCCTGGTCATTTCAATATTTTTCCATCTTTTCACATTCCAGCACATGACATACTGGAACGGGTTTTATGAAAGGCTCAGCCTGATGGTGCGGGAGCAGAACGCGATTCCGACAGCCGACCCGCTGAGCTATTTCGGGCGCGGCTATTCCTTTGTGCCGGGATATTTCTATTTTAACACAGGCATCGCATGGGTTTCAGGGCTCGAGGGCAGTGCGCTTTTTGCGCTTATAATGGTTTTTTCCAACGCACTTTTTTTCCTTGCGGTATACTGCCTTGGCAAATCGCTCGGGCTTTCCGAAAAGCAAAGCTCGCTTTTTGCACTCCTGACAATCAGCGAAGGCTTCCTGCTGACCGCAGTAACCCTGAGCCCGCGCCATTCACTGGCATTCGCGCTCTTCGCACTTTCCCTTGTGCTGTACTTCAGGAAAAGAAACACCCTGCTTACCGGCGCCACACTTGGAATCGCCTCTTTCATCCAATTGCCGCTCATAATCTTTTTCCCGGCATTCGCATTCATCGCCTCAAAGAAATTCGAGGCGAAAAGGGCTTTTGCAGCCACCGCTATCGCCGCACTGTGCTTCCTCGCCTTTTATTCGCCGTCGCTGGCTAGGTATGGACTCCCCTACCAGACAGAATCCGGCAACTGGGGCTATCTCATAACATTCCCGTTATGGTTCCTCTCAACCGACTTTGCGCCGATGTTTGCGCTTTTTGCCTCGTTCTATTTGATCGATATTTTGAGGAAAAGGATCGAATTCACGCCTTACACAAAAAAACTGTTCATTGCCGCCCTCGTCGGCCTGCTCATACAGGCCACCATATCCTACAGGTACAATGTCATAACCGCACTCAACATCGCGCTCCTGCTCTCAATCTGGTTCCCCTACAAAAAACTGGAGGACCTCCACTTTGAAAGGCTTTGCTTTATTTTCGTAATCGCCGCGTTCTGGTATTCCCTCTCCAATGTGAACGCGATACCGGACATCGGGCTGAGCCCGATGCAATACCTCAAGGCAAACACATCGACCAACGCCAGAATCCTTTCCGACCCGTTATACGGGCATTCAATCACTTATTTCTCAGGCCGCGGCGTAATGGCGGACCTCATGGTCGAATATGCGAACAAGAGCCAGCTTGAGGACGCGTACGCTTTCATCGAAAAAAAAGACTATGCGATACTCGGCAAATATTCCATAGACTATGTGCTCAACCAGTCGAATTACATAAACCGGGAGGCAATGGATGGCACCCCGATGAAAGAGCCCATAGAATTCAGCGAGCTTGACAAGATTTACGGGAACAGCTTTATCTTCATCCACCGCAACAGGGGGCAATGAATGGGCGCAAAAATACCCGGCACCGCGTTCATGGCATTGCTGTTGTTACTGCTCTTGGCCTCATCTTTTTTCCTGAGCGGCGGATGGCATTCCCTTGCCCTGAAACAGGAAAGCGTTTCATTCTCCCTTTACTCATATGACAGGCAATTTGCGGAAGGGCAAAAGGCATGCTTTTCGCTCGAAATAACCGCAAGCAATGCGCCGGAAAAAAGGCAGGAGAGCCTTCTTGCATCCTCCGGGGGAAAAACCCTGCTCGCGGAAACAATTGAAGCATCAGAAAGCGGCATAAAAGGGCACTGCTTTTCAACACAAAATCTTGGACAAAAAAACCTTGTCGAGATTTTTATTGGGAAGGAAAATCTCTTCTATGTGCTTGAAAAAGCAGACATAATCACGGAAAGCACGCCTGTTGTTGCAATAGAAGGCACCACTGCCCTCAAAGGGGGCAAAGCGGAAGTAAGATTCAATGTCAGGGGTTTGCCAGAACATAAGGCTGTTCCGGTTGAAATTTTCGTGAACGGAAAGCTTGACCACCGCATTTATCCCGAGGGGGGAGCTGAAGAATTTTCTGAAAAAATAGGGTTGCTGGAAGGCGACAACGCCGTAAAAATCTCCGCGCTTGGAGTTTCTGCGGAGACAACCGCCCAATACGAAAAGCCGTTCACGCTTCCGCTTTTCGCAGGCCTTTTAATAATCGCCCTCGCGTTTTTTGTGCTCAATGCCTTTGTTTTCGGAAGGAAGGGAATCCTTGAAGGCTCGGCGCTTTCGCTTGCAGGCATCGCAGCGCTTTTGATGGCAAACGGCTTCGCGCTTGCGGTTTTTTCAGTGCTCAACGCGTTCTCTTTCAGCGCACTGTTTCTGGCGGAAATCGCTTTGATTGTTTTTTATTTCAGGGCAAATTTTTCGCCCAAGGCATTCCAGAAAAAGATTTCTTTCAGCCTTATCGAAATAATCACGGTTTTGTTCTTTGTTTTCCTCACGCTTTTCCTGCAGTTTTTCGCGCCGTCACACCAGACGGCATGGAGCGTTTATTATGAAAGGCAGGCGAATGCTGTTGCTGAAAACTTCGGCATTCCGGCAATGGATGAATTGAGCTATCTTGGCAGGCCGTTCTCTTTTGTGCCAGGCTATTTTCTTTTTGAAGGCGCAATTTACTGGCTTACAGGCGCACTCGGGCAGGAATTATTTGCGCTGACGCTTGCCTTTTCCAATCTTTTCCTTGCCCTTGCGGCATTGTTTTTTGCCTCAAGGCTCGGCCTTAAAAGAAACCAAGCTGCCCTCTTCCTAATTTTCCTTTCCATGAGCACATTTGTTTTCACCGCGTTCACCCTCACCCCGAGGCACGGCATTGCGCTCGCTTTTTTGTTTGTTTCCCTCGGGCTTTTGCTCGGAAAGGAAAAATTCTGGCATTCATCAGTATTCCTGGCAGCAGGCCTTGCGGTCCAGATACCCCTGGCGGCATTCTATCCGTTCCTTGCGTTTTTCCTGGTTCCAAAAACAGAGTGGAAGAAAACAGCAAAGGCGCTTGCAGGCGGAATCGCATTGTTCCTGCCTTTCCTCGCGCTAATCCTTCTCTCAGGCGGCGTGCCCTCGCAGGCAATGCCCCGCATGTGGGGCTACCTTATCCCGATGCCGGCGGCTGACCTTTTCATGGATCCGGGGCTTCTGCTCTTTTTCTTCTGCCTCTCAGCATTGTTCGAGGCGCCCAGGTATTTTTCTGGAAAAGCGGGGTGGGATTCTTTCAGGAAAAAGCTTCTGCTCGGCGTTTTTGCCTCAAGCATCGCGCAGGTTTTCATCAGCTCGAGGATGGGCCTCGCCACTGCGGTTTTGATTTCCGCCTTCCTTGCATATTCATTGCAAAAATATGAAAAGGAACTTTCCAATCTTGCGTTTTTCATTTTCGGCCTGGTGCTGGTTTTCTGCCTGTTCCTCGCACTGGCTGTCACGCCGTATTATATTTATTCGCAGCAGGCAAATGACGCCCTTCTTGCCCTGAAGCAAAACTCTTCCACAGGCGACAGGGTTTTATGCGACCCGTATTACGGGCACAAAATCGCATTTGAAAGCGGCCGCATCACGCTTGCCGACCTCATGGTCGAATACGCGGATTCCG
Source organism: Candidatus Iainarchaeum sp. (assembly GCA_043809265.1). Taxonomy (GTDB): domain Archaea; phylum Iainarchaeota; class Iainarchaeia; order Iainarchaeales; family DTGL01; genus JAPLVS01. Next base: position 2,712 of record JAZDDY010000061.1, on the reverse strand, counting down.
AAAAGCTGACCGATTCCTACCGGTTCCTGGATTCAAGCGACAATTCAATCCTTGAAAAATACGGCATTTCACTGGTGTTCGCGGAAAACAATGCGATTTACAGGTCTGCCACAGAAACCGAAGTGATTGCAGAACCAATAGAATTCAAGGCAATGGACAAGGTTTTCACGAACAGGCTTATTTCAATCCACAGGAAGCGCTGATTCTGCCTGCGGATTTTTCATTCCGTGAATGCGGTTGCAGTGACGCCGGCATCCCAGGAGAACCTCGGGCGGATGCGCACAAACCACAATTTTTCGCTGTTGTCGTCGAGAATCAGCGCAAAGCCCTTGCCTTTCGGCATTTCGTCATAATACTTGTCAAAGCCCTTGTACATGTAGCTCGGCCTCATGGCCTCGACTGCCTTGATGTCAGACTGCGAGGTCAGGCGGTGCGAAATGAAAAGGTCGCACTGCGAAATCGAATCAGGATGCAGTTTTTCAGGCCTTTGCGTTGCAAGCACTAGGCTCAGGCCGGGCTGCCTTCCAACCCTGACCCATTCAAGCAATACAGTCAGCGCAATGTTTTCCTCATCTTTTGGCATGAACATGTGGGCTTCGTCGATAAACAGCCATACAATAGGCATTTCGCTTTCCCTTCTCTCGCCCTTTATCAGCTTCACTTCCTCTTCTTTCCTGAAAAGCATCCTTTCCTCGAACAATCTTTTCCCAAGCAATGCGACGATTATGTCCCTTGTGCCTTCCATTCCTATCGCCTGCCTGTAGGCCGAAACATCGATGATTGTGATTACGCCGGCTTTCGCTATTTCGTTAACCCTTGTGCCTGTCTTTTCGATTAGACCCCAGTCCTTTGCGATCCTGAGCCTGTTGACAAGCGACTGCTTTGCGATGGAATCCGCTTCTGTGTCGTCCTGTGCAGCCTTTATGATTTCATCGATCCCGTAGTAAGTTCCCACTGTTTCCTTTAATTTTTCAACAGCCCTTGTAACAAGAACCCCCTCGGGGTCGGACCAGGTAAGCTTGAACAAAGCCATCCATTCTATTCCTGAAAGCTCTGATGCCTTGAGCGTGAAAGAGCCGTCAATCGGAATGCCTTTGCTTTTGTAGAAATCCATTTTTCCGGCAGGCACCAGGACGCGGGCGTTCGTGCTTTGCGGCTCCAAATCCCATTGCCGTAAAATGTCTGTCCTGAGCCTGTTCGGTATCTTCAAAGACCAGAAAATTCCCACTGTGTCGATGACTATGACAGAAATGCGGTTCTGCAGTGTCACAGGCAGGCGCGCGAATTCCTCGATCAAAACAGCCATCGAATAGCTTTTACCGTAGCCGCGTTTCCCGCAAATCAGAACAACATGGGGTTCGGCAAGGTCCATCCTTATCTTTCTGCCGAGCACAGGGTTTTCCCCGCTCGACATCACCACTTTTCCGATATAACCAGTGCCTTCGGCGCCGTACTTGTCGATGTCTTTCTGCTGGCGCCCGACAATCGATTCCTGTGCAGCAAGGTCAATAGCCATTGTATCTGAGATAGATAAAAGTGCTAGGTTATTTAAATGTTTTATGGCTTAATAGGGGTGGAGATTTAGGCAAAAAAAGGTGTTTTAATGGCTGATTTGGCTGAACAGGAAAAACAGTTGCGGCAGTTCATGCGCACTGTCGAAGAGCAGGTCGCAAGGTTCGAGTATTTGAAGAACGTCCTGCAGGTGAAAATGGACTCGATAAGGGAAGAAATCACAAGGCATTCTTTTTCCCCCACGCCGATAAGCCTGAAGCCCAGCGAAACCTATGAAGGCGATGTTTACACCGAAGTGCAAAAGCACCTGCTCGAACTGAACAAGATGAAAAACTACCTGAGCATCAAATTAAAGGAAGTAATCCAGGAAGAAGAACTGCTTGAATCCCTGAAAGGAAAATTCGGGGACAGCATAAATTTCGAAAAGCCCAAGCGCGGCGAATTCGAAATCGTCTTCAGCGACGAAAAAATAAAAGAAGCCTTCACAGAACTCAACCAGGGAAAAGAAAGAATCAAGCTGATTAAGGATTCATTGAACGATTTGAAGGAAAAAGAAGAATAGGCAGCCTTCTGCAATTGCCCTAAAAAGGCTTAAATATAACCTTCACCTTAAGTATAAACATGGAATTGAAGGAAAAAATCCTGGCTGTGGGAATTGCGCTTGTGCTCTATTTGCTTGCAAGCAACATCACAGGCCAGATTTTTCAGACTTACCCGTACGCCAATTACGGCGACGATTGCTACATAAAGTACCCTTTCCCAGAGGACTTCGACGCCGAAGACCCGCTGCTGGCACAAAGGCAGGCCTGCACTGGTGAATGGCAGGCAAAGGCAGATTTCAATTCCCTGCTGGTGTCAATCAGCATGGTTGCCATCGGGCTGGCTGCGCTTGCCTTAGGCTATTTCGCAATAAAATTGGATTCTATAAGCACAGGCATTATGGGCGGCGGCGTGCTTTGCATTCTCCAAAGCGCTTTTGTTTACTACGCGGTTTCCAAAAACCAGTGGGAGAAAACGCTCCTGCTCCTGGTCGCCTTTATAGTATTGCTTGCAATCGCCTACTTCAAATTCGCGAAGAAGCCCAAAAAATAAGCCTGCTTTTAATTCGGTTCCCTGCCCCGGAACCAAGTCTTATGTCAAGAGCGTCGTAGGGGGGTGGGGATTTTCATCCCCAAAATTAGCGTGAAATTCTTTCTGGAA
>JAZDDY010000060.1:0-9004 GCA_043809265.1 Candidatus Iainarchaeum sp. | reverse complement strand
ATGCTATATGGTCACATTCAAAAAAGTCGACCCGCTGTTTGTGATAGACTTGTCCGAACCCACAAACCCGAAAGTGCTAGGAAAGCTCAAGATTCCTGGCTATTCGGATTACCTGCACCCGATAGACGAAACCCACATATTGGGCTTGGGCAAGGACACAATCGAATCCACCTACGGCGACTTCGCATGGTACCAGGGGATAAAAATGGCAGTATTCGACGTATCCGACCCTGAAAACCCCAAAGAAATGTACAAGACAGTGATCGGGGACAGAGGAACCGACAGCTATGCATTGCAGGACCACAAGGCATTCCTTTTCGACAAAGAAAAGGAACTTCTCGTGATACCGATTACTCTTGCTGAAATACCTGAAGAGCAAAAAAAGGAAACCGAACAGGAAATGCGCTCCCCTGCCTACGGCGAACAAGTATTCCAAGGCGCATTCGTGTTCAATGTTTCGCTTGAAAACGGAATAAGCGAAAAAGGCCGCATCACGCATGTTTCCGCTGAAGAAGAGCTCAAGAGAGGCTACTATTACGGCGGCCAATACTCAGTGAAAAGGTCCTTCTATATCGGCGAAGCGCTTTACACATTTTCGGACAGCATGCTGAAAGCGAACGACCTTGGAACGCTGCAGGAAATAAGCAGTGTGCCATTGAGCGCAGGCGGCACCTATTACGGCGGTTACGAGTAAAGGCAAACCTAAAGGGTTTGCGCCAATCCCGGGCGCAAATCCTTTTTAATGGTTTTATGGTTAATTTCCAATATGAAAACCGGTTTCCATGCCGCCCTGACAGACGACGGCCTCGAGCTTCAGGCACTTCTTTTCGAGCCTGAGAGGAAAACAAAAACCGTTGTGCTGCATTTCCACGGAAAGGAAGGCAATTTCGTCCAGAACCATTTTTTGTTCACAATGAACAAGGAGTATACGGCAGCCGGCTATGCCTTTATGACCGCAAACCATCGCGGCCACGACTATATGGCGGACGTGCTCAAGAAAAGCGCCGCAGGCTGGGAATATTCACAGCAGGGTTCGGCATTCGACATCTTTGAAAACTGCGTTTACGACATAAAATGCTGGGCCGACTATCTGGAAAACCTTGGATTCGAAAATATTGTGCTGCAGCAGCACTCGACCCCGCAAAAGATAGTGTGGTACCAGCATAATACAAGGAATCCGCGCGTGAAAGCCATGCTTTTGCTTTCGCCTGCGGACATCGGCTATCTTTTCAGGGCATATGTAAAGGATGCGGACAAGAACCTGGCACTTGCAGAAAAAATGGTTTCAGCCGGAAAAGGAAGGGAGCTTATGCCGGTTAACCTTTGGAGCAACTGCCCGGTATCGGCCGCCACATACGCAAACTGGTACGGAAAAAAAAGCAATTTCCTCATGTTCGACTATTCGAATCCCGAAAAAAAATTCAAAGAACTGTCCGAAATCAAGCTGCCGCTGTTCTTTGCCGCCGGGGAAAAGGATTTCGCCCTGCCTTCTAACGTGGCTGAATGCCTTGAAATAATCAAATCAAGGGCAGCTTCTTCGCCCTTAACCGAAACGTATCTTTCTGCCGGCGCGCCGCACAGCTATGAAGGAAAAGCCGCGGAACTTTCAAAAAAAGCTATTTCATTCCTTAAGAAAAGCGGAATCTGAGGTGGTCATATGGGGAAGAAAAAGAACCAGGTCATCGAGGCAATCTATTCGCGCCGTTCAGTGCGCGACTATTCGGACAAACCCGTGCCTAAAGAAATAGTCGAAGAACTGCTGAATGCCGCTGTAATGGCGCCTTCGGCGCGCAATACCCAGCCCTGGAATTTTTCCATAGTGCAGGACAGGGAAACCATCGATAAATTGGGCGACAAGGCAGCTGAAATGCGCGGAATGCTCGGCAAAGGCCTGAAAGCAGGCCTGCGGCTTGCAGGAAAAGGCACTATTTTCTACAATGCCCCGCTTCTCATAGTGATTTCAGGCAAAACAGGCTACGATTACCTCAAGGATGACGTGAACCTTGCAGTGCAAAACATGTTCCTTGCAGCTCATTCCCTTGGCCTTGGAAGCTGCTGGATTGGGCTGGCAAAACCGCTCAACAAAGACCCTGCTTCAATGAAAGAACTCGGCATTCCCTCTGACATGGAAATTGTCGCACCCCTGATTTTCGGCTACCCGAAAAAACAGGACAAAAGCATTCCAAAGCGCAAGCCCATAATACTGAAATGGATAAAGTGATTTTTCAGGCCTTCAGATCGCTTCAGGCAAGCCTAACGCCGCCCTCAGCCTTCTCGTGAAATTAGAAACATGCTTGCTCACGTCGACCGCTATTTCAGGGTCGAGCACAGGCGCAAGCAGGAGCGTGTAAAACGTTGCGCTGAAAAGGTGCATTGCGGTGAAAGGAATCTGGCCGATGAATGCTGCCTCAAAGGTCATGCCGAACATGAAAGGGCTCATTATTGCCCCTGTAATGAAATCGAAAAAAAGAACGCCCAAAACGCTTGCCCCAGCATATGTTTTCAGGCTGATTTTTTTCTTTCCCTTGCAGTATCTGTAAAAAAGGAATCCGACAAGGCCATAAGTGAGAGCGGTTCCAACTGTCCATATTCCCACTGCGCCTGAAATAAAGTCAAAGGAAACCATTGCAATGATTGGGAAAAGCATCGCATGCCACCATTTCCCCTTCCTTGCAAGAGGCAGTGCAAACCCCATCAAAGGGTCGTTGTTCGGGAAAACCTTCAAAAGCCTGTACAGGTTGCTGAAGATGAGGCCCACGGTCAGTTTTTTTGCGTTCATCGAATTAATTTTATTGGGCTTCTCTTTAAATCCTTTTTCTATCTATTTTTTTGCCTCATGGCAGAGGGCTTATTTTCAATTCCGGAATTCAAAAGCATCCTTGAGAATCCTTCAAGGGAAAAATTGCGCGAACTTGCGAAAAAAGACGAGCAAACCACAGAATACGGCTCTCCTTGCTATGTCACGCGCGTGCGCTCGCGCTCAGCCAAATTCACAAAAAACTCAATCGACAATGGCTTCAACGAAGAAGACCTCGCAGAACTTGCAAAACTGCGCGCATGCCTTAAGGAAAAAGGCGAAATGCTCCAAATCGACAGGAAAATCGGCCGCGCCGGGGCCTTCCATTGCAGGCTCTATGTTTCGAAGGCATTTGCAAGGATTGCCCTTGGCTGGAGCGACATGCTTGAAGAATGGGCCGGCGAAGGGCAGCCGGACATGGTCACGGTAATGGTGCCAGAATGGCCTGTCGTCAAAGTTTTAATCGATGCCGAAAAAGCAATCACTTTTGCAATGGGGTCAGATTACACAGGCGAGGCAAAAAAATCCTTTTTGAGGATGTGGATGTATCTGGCCAAGAAAAAAGGCTGGCTTGGATTGCACGCAGGAAGCAAGCTTCTGCACTTTAAGCAAAAGGACGGTTCAATAAAGAAAATAGGCCAGCTTTATTTCGGCCTCAGCGCGACAGGCAAATCCACACTTACAGGCCACGGCTTTTATTTAAAGAATCCTGAAAAAGCCGAATTGATACAAGACGATGTTGTCGCTCTCAAGCCTGACGGTTATTGCCTTGGCACTGAAGGCAAAGGCCTTTACATCAAAACAGAAGGCATTGCAAAAGAAGAGCAGCCAGAACTCTACCACGCGGTCACACAGCCAAACGCTTTCCTTGAAAACATCGCTGTCGGCAAAGGCGGAAAAGTCGATTTCAACAATTATGAGCTCACCTCGAACGGCCGCGCTGTGGTGCAGCGCTCCGAGCTAAGGAATGCCTCAAGCGAAATCGATTTGGAGCGCGCAGACCAGTTATTCTTCATAACAAGGAATCCAATAATGCCGCCGATTGCAAGGCTCAATCCGAAAAAAGCCGGGGTGGCATTCATGCTCGGGGAAAGCGTTGAAAGCTCTGCAGGCGACCCGACAAAGGCAGGCCAGAGCGTCCGCGTCGTGGGCACAAACCCGTTCATTATGGGGAAGCCAGGCGCGGAAGGAAATATTTTGGTTGAAATACTTGCAAAAAACCCAGGAATGGAATGCTACATAATTAACACGGGCTATGTCGGCGAAGGCGGGAATAGGGCAAAAGTGAAAATCCGCGATACTGTCGGTTTCATCGAAAAGGCCGCAAGGAAAGCCGTTGATTGGATTGAGGACAGGGAACTGCTTTTGGAAATCCCGAAGGAAGTTGTAGGCTCCCCATTTGACCCCGGGACGCACTACCCTCAGGGGGAATTTGCAGAAAAAATCAGCAGGCTCAGGAAGGAAAGGGAAGAGTGGCTTGCGAAATTCCCTGAGCTCAGGCCTGAAATAAAAAAGGAAATTTATTGACACTACCTTTGGATTTCGATTATTTTTTTCGCTGGCCCGGTGATAACGGCTTTTTCAGGCTCGAGATCTATCCTGAGGTCGCCTGCGACAATCACCGCCTTTGTTTTGCAGCCGAGCAAAAAAGAGGCGGTTTTTTCAAATCCCGCCACCGGGAAAACCACGCTTTCGCCCTGGGCGCCGCCGCCGAAGGATTCCTTGAGCTGCCTCATCTTTTCAGGGTCATTGCACTGCACCAGGAAATCAGCGGAAATCTTTTTTGAAATGCCGAGGATTATCCTCCTTGATTTTTTTTCGCCGGCATTCAACTCCAAAGAATCCTTGAAGTCCATCGCCCTCAATGCCCTGACATCCTTTGAAATCACCCTTGAAAGGTAGGCAAGGTGCCTGCTGTGCTCTTCTGCCCTAATCCCTATTTTTTCAATCCTTGAGACCGGGAAGGAAAGGCTGCTTTTCGCGATGCTCTGCAAATCCTGCTCCTGCTTTGCCCTTTCGACTAACACCGAAAGTTGTTTGACAAGCTGTTCCGGATTCCTGTGGTCCGCTTCCTTGACAATCTCCTCTATTTTCAGCAAAAGCTTGTTTTTCATTTCCGCCTGTATTTTCAGAAGGCCCTTGTCCGTAAGGAACAATTGCTCATTGCGCCTGCACACAAGGCCAAGCACTTCGAGGTTTTTCACAAGACGGCTGAGGGCTGCCCTCGACGAGTTGATGTTGGAATACTCCCCCACGATTTTTGCCAGCAGGTCGTGGTATTTTATGCCGGAATTCTGTTTCAGCACAAGCAGGACAGAATTCTTGGAAGCCATGGGCCAATTATGGTGCAAAACAAATTAAAACCGCTTGCAAGATGTGCAGATGCCGGCCGCACAGCATCATGCGATTGTATTTTGTGCTGTTATTTTTGAGACATGGTGCGTTTCCTAATGAAATGAGGCGCTATTTTCCGCATATGAATCAATCAGCCGCATAAAATATTTTTTTCTGGAACGCGGCAGAAATGAAGCTTCGAATGAGTTTTTTGCAAGTTGAATTAGCTCTTCCTTGGATAAGCCCAATGCGTCTTTCATCGCCTGGTAATTCTCCCCGAGATACCCGCCAAAATAAGCCGGGTCATCTGAATTGATTGTGACTAACAGCCCTGCGTCCATCATCTTCCTGAGGGGGTGCCTTCGAAGGTCTTTAACTACCCGCAACTTCCAGTTTGAAATTGGGCAGACCGTCAAAGGAAGATGTTTTCGCGCCAGAATGCCTACCAGTTTTGGATTATCAAGCGCATGATTTCCATGGTCGATTCTGGATACTTTCAGCCGGGAGACCGCTTGGCTGACATATGCAGCCGGCCCTTCCTCGCCGGCATGGGCAACAGCCCTAAAACCGGCTTTTCTGGCTTGGGAAAATACGTGCGTGAATTTTGAAGGCGGATTTCCGCTTTCTGATGAATCTAATCCGACCGCTTCAATCCATTTACGGTAAGGGACGGCCTCTCTAAGGGTTTTCTCAGCCTCACTTTCCGGCAAATGCCTTAGAAAACACATGATTATTTTTGAGGATATTGAAAAGCGCTTAAGCGCCTTTATACGCCCTTCATGGATGCCTTCAATAATGGCCTGGAATGGCACTCCCCTGGCAGTATGGCTCTGCGGGTCGAAAAAAAGTTCAACATGCCGTATCCCTTGTTCGTGCGCTTTTGAGAAATAGGCAAGCGTTAATTCGCAGAAATCCTTCTTTGCAAGTAAAACTTTGCACCCCTCGTAGTAAATATCAAGAAACTCCTGCAAATTTCCAAACCGGTATGCCTTCTTCAGGGCAGAAACACTCCCGTACTTAAGCCGTATCTTATTTTTCCGCGCCATGGAAAGCAGAAGCGCAGGCTCGAGTGTCCCCTCTATGTGGACGTGCAGTTCGGCTTTCGGGAGTTCCTTGATGAATTTTGATATCTTCATATGTTCTTTTTTTCTTATGTCCATAAAAGGTTTTTGCCGGCAGTGAACACTAAACAGAAACGAATGCTGAAAGGCAGAATAAAATAAAAAATGCTTCCCGTCTTAAACCAGTTCCGGCTTCTTCATCCTTTTGGGGATGACAAAATAGTGCTTTGCCTTGCAGACACTGCATTCCGCAAGGAAGGTCGGCCTCTTGTTCTGCTTTTTCACCATTGCAACAAACTGGTACCTGCCGCCGTAGCCTTTTGTGTGGACCGCGTGCCTTCTGGTGCCCTTGGCCATAGTCCTGGCTTTTCCGGGCTTGAACTCCTTGAGCTTGTGCTCAGTGTGCTTCTTGCACTTCTTGCAGTACGTCTTGATTTTCTTAGGCAAATTCATCCATAACACCAAAAAAGCAAAAAAACAAATAAGACTAATAATTACAAAAAGAAAGGTTTAAAAAAGCGGGCTTCAGGCTCTTTTTCAAGCAAACCTTCGCGAAAACTATTCTGCATCCGGGTGCTTTTTCAGGTACCATTTTGCCTGGGAATATGGGATTCCATATTTTTGGGCATATGCCCTGGCCCTGTCCCTTGCCGCCCTTTTTCTCGCAAAGTAGCCCCTGATTCTCTGGACTAAACGCCTCAAGCCCATTATAGCATATACGCTGTCCTCAAATAAAAACCTTTCACAGCGCCATCATCGCCTGCCTTTCAAGGATAAGCCTTTCAATGGCCTGCTTTTTCGGCAGGTGCCTGAATGCATGCACTTCTTTTTCCGAAATGCCGAAGCGTTCTGCAAAGGCATCCTGGTTTTTTGAAAAGTTTTGCAGGATAAGGCCTTTTTTTTCCCTGAAGCCGTGGTTTTTGGCAAAGGCAAGTGCCTCATTTGCGGCATTTTTGTCTTTTGATGCAATCACAAGAAGGCAGCCTTTCTCCGCCTTCCCGGCCTGCACTATTGCGGTTTCGAGCTGGCATGTGCAGTAAAGCCAGAGCAGGAAAAGCAGGCTTTTTTTCGCGGTTTTTGCCTTGCAGATTTTGCGCCCAAAAAGCGCGTTTTCGAGCGCTGTTTTTGCGAATCCAACCGAGGGAACGCCTTCAATCGAACAGCACTGGAGCATGCCTTCCTCTTCCCTGAACAAATCAGTTCCCTTTTTAATTATTGCCTCCAGATTATTGATAGGAATTGTCCCTTCAAGCATTAAGGCTTGGAATTGTCCAATTTTTAAAAGCATTAAGGATTTGGAGATAAAGGTTTTTTCAAACTTTGCAGGTGAAAGGATGACAGAATGGCATTTAAAATCAAAGAGGAAAAAGACCGGCGGGGTAAGGCATTCAAGGAACCGCTGCGACAAAAAGCGCTCATGGATGGGCGGTCCGGCCGCATTGACCCAGATAGCGGAAAAAGAAGACAATAAAGTGCTCAAGGGAAGAGGCAAAACAACAAAAGTCAAGCTCACAAAAACTTCTTTTGTTCTTGTGTCAGAGAACGGGAAAACCTTCAAGGCAAAGGTCGTCAATGTAAAGGAAAACTCCGCGGACAGGCACTTTGCGAGAAGGCAGATAATGACAAAAGGCGCGTTGATTGAAATAGAAGTGAACGGCGAGAAAAGGCTTGCAAAGGTGACAAGCAGGCCAGGCCAGCAGGGCGAAGTCCAGGCGATTCCTGTTTCGGAGAAAGCTGAAACCGCGCCAAAGAAAGCCGCAAAGCCAAAAAAAGCCCAAAAACGCGCTTAAACCGCCTTAAAACGCTGAAAAACGCGGTTTCACTATTTGGCAAAAGCCCTTGCCCGGAAGCGGTTTGAACCGAAAGGTTTAAATAATTGGGTGAGGGCTATTAATATTATAAAGATATGCTTTTTTTTCCTTGTTTTTTGGGATTTTTTCTGCTAGGGGATTCTGTATTTTTTGTCTTGGAAAGGGAAGGGTGGTTTTATGGAAACGCGTAAATGCCCGGAATGCGGTTCAGAAAAGATAATAAAGGACGAAGGCAGGGGCGAAATAATCTGCCAGAAATGCGGTTTGGTTATCACTGATGACCTTATAGACACAGGCAAGGAATGGCGGTCATTTGATTCAGACCAGTTCGAGAAAAGGGCAAGGACAGGCAGCCCGAAAAAATATGTAAAACTAAACAAAGGCCTTGTCACAATGATCGACAGGAAGGGCAGGGATTTGAGGGGCAACAGGCTTTCAAGCAAAAGCAAGGCCCAGATGTACAGGCTCATAAAATGGCACAAGAGGGCTTCAGTCAGTTCCTCAATGGAAAGGAACCTCAGCATTGCGCTTACAGAAATGAGAAGGGTGGCATCATACCTCAACATACCTGAATCCTTGGTCGAGGCAGCGGCATTGCTGTACAGGAAAACAGTCGAAAAAGGCCTGATAAGGGGAAGGCTAATCGAAGCAGTTGTTTCCGCGATTTTGTACACTGTGTGCCGCACATACCATGTGCCAAGGACATTGAACGAGATGGCGGAAGCATCAGGCCTGACCAAAAAAGAAATAGGCCGCACGTACAGGTTTTTGGTCAGAGAGCTGAAGCTTGATGTGCCGCTCACAAACCCTATACACTACATTCCGAGGTTCGCTTCGGAACTGAACCTCAGCGGGGAAGTCCAGGAGAAAGGCCGCGAAATAATCAAGAAAGCCATCGACCAGGGCCTGATAAGCGGCAGAGGGCCGACAGGCGTTGCGGCTGCAGCGGTTTATATTGCCGGCCTCCTCAAGGGCGAAAGAAGGACCCAAAAGGAAGTGGC
>JAZDDY010000059.1:0-5690 GCA_043809265.1 Candidatus Iainarchaeum sp. | reverse complement strand
GCCCTTTGCGACCCAAGCCCCATTCCGACTCCGCACTTCTGGCAGGCTTTTGCAATGTCCCTGTTTATTTTTTTTGCCCGTTCGGTGCCGCCGGTGATTGCGCTCACCATGAGCGGTGCCTTGAATTTTTTTCCAAGGAATTCTGCCGAGGTGTCCACGTCATCCAGTGAAATGTCCGGAAGGCAGTTGTATTGCAATAGCACTTTTTCAAGGCCTGTTGTCACATGCCTGAAAGAAACGTTTTCTTTCAGCGCAATGTCCAAATGCTCTTCCTTTCTTTTCTCTGTCGCCATAGTATTTCCCTTTGTTCCAAACTCCTTAAAATTGCACTCCGGCATGGCCTGCGATTACAGGCAGTATGTCTTCCTGTTTTATGAGCTGGATTCTTTTTGTTTCGGCTATTTTCCACTGCATGTCCTTGGAAAAGCCCCAGGTGCTCAGGTACACTTTTACCCCTAATCTTTTCACGTCGATTGCGTTGTACAACGTGTCTTCAAAGAAAATCATTTTTGCGAATGGCACCCTTGTTTTTTGCGCGAGCAATTCGAACTGCCTGTCCTTTTCATGTGATACTGTTTTATCTATTATTTTTTCGGGTTCAAGCCATATTCCTTGGCTTTCAAGGAACAAGAGAATCGATTCTGCGTCCCTTGTGCTCACAATCCAGGTATCCAATTGTTCCATGGCTTTTCCGAACGCCTCGATTGCAGCCTGGTGCGGTTTTAATGTGTTAAGCCATGCATCCCTGTCTTCCCTCAATTCCAGTTTCCTTTTGTAATACTCGCCTTCGAGGCCGAGCACTTCGGTTTCGCCCATTTTCTGCTTTAATTTGTTTATCTGCCATCTTCCCATCTTGGTTGTGTCCTCGCCCTGTGCTATCATGCCGATTATGGGCATGACATCCTTCCCTGTGCGGATTAAGTGCGTTGAATTCGCGAATTTTTCGAAAAAGAATTCGGGCGCGTGTTCGGTGCCGTTCAATTCGTTGAAGGTTTTTGTTGCCGCCTGCACCACTTCCTCAAGCGGATCCACCAAAACGCCGTCAAAATCGAATACTGCCAACCAATTGCCATCCATTGATATCACTCCTTGTGAAAGAATGCCTAAACATTCTTTTTAACCATCATCTGATAAAGCAAAGGCGATTGGGTCGAATACCTCGTTGAAGGGATTCCTGTGTTGCCTATAAGGCCAACTTTCCTCATCGCCTCGTGATAAAATTCCGGTGGCCGGTGCCCCTCCCAGAATTTTATCTCAGCTGGCTTCATCCCGGTCTCCAATGGCCTTCCCTCAAGCCGTTTAATGTATTCAGCCAGGTTTATCGGTTCGCCTCTTTTCGCTGCCCGGTCAAACCAGGACAAAAACCTCTCCTTTTCTGCCGGCGAATACTTCAACAAGCCGACCCATGTTGACAGCATTTCCCTTGTTGCCGCCAGTTCTGTCGGCGCCCAGCCTTGCGTAACTCCGCGCACCTGTTCTCTCGAAATAAATGCGTGCTGTTCAGGCGCTTCGCGTGTCCTTGTTCCCTTTTCATAATATTGCCCGTATTTTTCAACCCTTGCGCCTTCAGGCGCGATTATAAGGTTTGGCGCTCTCCACGCCGGATGGCCCCAGTCCCAGAAAATGAACTCCCCGTTGTTTTTCAAAAGCCTTTTGGCGCCTTCAAACACCGGCTCTATTTTTGAAGTGTGGTGCATTGCCGCCCCGCTTGTCACAAGGTCCGCAGCCCCAAAAAATTCCTTTGCTTTTTGGTTTGAAGCAAGTTTTGCCATGTTTGTGTTTATGGCAACTATTTGTCCTGCTGGAACGCCAAGTTTTTGCAATTCCGCACTTGCTTCCCTTAAGCCGACTTTCATCACGTCAACAAGCACGACCCTGAGTTTAGCCCTTTGCTGTTTTGGAACCCTTTCAATTATGGGCAGTATTGTTCCTCCGCCTCCGCTCCCGAGGTCGGCAATAGTGTAAAGTTTTCCGGTGCCAAGCCTTGCCACTGCATTGCTTATTCTTGGGGCGGCAATTCCTGCGTTGAATTCGTTTGCCAGCAATGGGGTCGGCTTAACCTCTTTGCCTCCGACCCGCTGGGTTGTAGCCCTCCCAACCACGCCTTTTGCAATCGTTTCAGGGGTAAGGGATTTCCATTCTTCCCCATAAGCCCTCACAGCCCTTTCCTGCAATCCAATCTCTATTAGCTGCATTAAAACAGATTTTGCCTTCGGGTTTCTGAGCACGATTTGTGCGATTCCAGGGTTTTTCAAAAGCTTCTCGGCAACAATTTGCGGGTTCTGCCACCCTCTTTTTGAGAACTCCATCGGAACCCTGCTCCTGTCGCTTGTCATGCGTGTCGGGTAAGGCCTGCCGGCATAAGGCTCCATTGCCCCTTGGATTTCCGGCATTGTCTGGACTGCAAGCGGTTTTCTCCCCCTTACCCCCAGCTCAGTGAAAACAGCCCGTCTCAATGTGGCCCTTGTACTGCGCTTTGCATTCGGTTTTCTTGCCGGCATAAGCAACCTACCTTATTATCGTCCCAACTTTTTCGCCCAGCAGGGCTTTTTCCAAATTTCCTTTTTCTTTTCCGCTGATAATGCTGCACTCTATCCCTTTGCCTGCCAATTCCACAAGCTCTTCCACTTTGTGCAGCATTCCTCCGGTAACATCTTTTCCGTGCGAGCCTTTCAGCATGCTCTTGAATTTCGGGAAGGCTTTCCTTTCAATCAATGAAATGAACTTTACATTTTTGTCCTTCAAAGGGTCCGCTGTAAAAACACCCCTTGTATTTGTCACCACAATAAGCCTTTTCGCCTTCAATTTTACTGCCAGTTCCCCCAATATTTGTTCTGTGGAAACAATCGTTATGCCGCGCTTTGAATCCAAGACTGCATCCCCATAAGGCACAGGCAAAAAGCCTTTTTTAACGTAGTGTTTGAACTGTTCGGTGAAAGCTTTTTTCACCTTTCCGTTCTCTGCCACAAGCCAGGCTGATGGCTGAACGCTCACTGCATTTTCCCCTGCCCCCATTAATTCTTTCACCACAATCCTGTTCAATCTTGCCGCGGCGTCGTTTGTGAGCGCAAATCCCTTCAGTGAACCCTTGTTCTTGATTCCCTGTTTCACCCTGTACTTGTGCGCCGGGTAATGCGGGAAACTCCCGCCTCCATGCCCTACAACAAGGTCGAATTTTTTCTTTTTCCTTGCGGAGTGGATTTCCCTGCAAAGCCTTGCAAGTGTTTTTTTGTCCAGACATTCCCTTTTCGTTTTATCTGTTATCAGCGAACCGCCAAGTTTCACAAGCACTAAAGTCAAATTTCCACTTCTCCCTTGCCTGCATCCACCTTCACTTTCATGCAGTCCTTTATTTTTGCAATATCTATTTTATCCACGCAGGGAATTTCCGAAATGATTGCCCCGACAGCAACGATTGTTTCGCATTCCTTGTTCACTATTGCCGCAGGCGCTTTTCCTGCTTTTTTAAGCCTGTAAATTGCATAGCTTCCCACGGTGCTTCCCTTGCCGTTAGGGAACACCAGTATTTTTCCTGCGATGTTTTTTCCTTCGAGGCAGTGGCCTTTTTCCACCACAATTCCTTTCTCCAAATTCACGCCCCCATAAAATGAGAGCGGGTCCTTGCTTACCAGCGCCTCTCCTTCTGCTTTGCCTGCATAAATCGTTCTCCCTTTGAGTTTCATTTCATCGCCTCTTCAACGCATTCCTCTACAGCCCTTATCCTGGTCTTGATTCCGTTGTGCCCGGCAGCATAATAACAGGCTTTTGCAGAATCAGTTATCATTCCCTTGAATCTGCCTTTTATGGGCGCAACAGCCATGCAGGTGTCGCAGGCAATTTTCGCCCCCGCGTCCTCGATTGCCTTGCTGTAACCCATTTTGTCCGCGAGCTGTTTTGTCTGCCTTGCGGTGCAAACCCAGAATTCTTTTTTCACTTTTTTTCCTTTGAGGAGTTCGGCAATTTTATGCATTTCGTTTATTGAAGCATGCGGGCACCCTATTCCCACAAAGTCTATTTCTTCGGCGCTCTCGAATTTTCCGAGCGCTTCGGTGATTTCCTTTTCCCCTATTAAAATGCTTTTTTTTGGCACAATTGTTTTTGCAGGGGTGATGCCTTTCATATGGAACATTGCTGTTCCGCCGTATGTTGCGATTGCGGCACAAAGGCTTTTCAGCTCTTCCAGTGAAGCGTTTTGGATTCCTTCAATGAGCGGTATTTTGTTCCCGATTTTTTCTCCGATCGCTCTTCCTAGGGCGCCGAATTTCGGCACAGAATCGATTTTTGCCTTTACGAGCACGCGCACCTGCGCCTGCCTGTTTTTTTCCAAATGCATTCCGTATTCGGGGGTTTTTCCTGTGAGGGCTGAAGCGATCGAGCTCGGTCCGCCCTCCCTGTTCGTTATGGCCCCGATAACGGAGTTTGCAAAGCACACTGCGCTTGATTCGCTCCAGGCGATGTGCTCCCCGAACCTCGGCAGGTTTCCTATCAAATAAGGGGTGCAGGTGCAGGTGATCATGACTCCCATCCTGCTGAACGCATCGATGACCTTCATTTGTTTTTCAGCAAACCCAGATTCAATGCCTAATTTCTGCCATTCTTCAAGGTCCATTCCTGCCGGGTTCAGTGTTGTGAGCACTTTTACTTTTCCATCGCACCCCATTTCTTCCAAAAATTCAAGCCCTGCATCGCCGAGATTGTGGTAGCTCACGCCTGCAATCTGCACGCTTTTCGCTTCCACCATTCTTTTTGCCCCATAAATTTCCCCTAAGGCCACAAGGATTTCCATGCTTTTCTTTACCGCTTTTCCCTGTTTTCCTGAAAGCATTTCCTGCTCTTCTTTTGAAAGGTTCATTTTTTCACCCCAAAAAATCCTTCAATTCCACTTTCGGGTATTTCACTTTTTCAAAATCTTTTTTGTCCCTGTCCAATGGCATTGTGAGGTCGAAGCCTGCCTTGCAAGTGTTCCTTGTGGTCTGGTCCGCGCTTGGGTCCAAGGAAGAGCCTTTCTGGGCAGGGTAAAGGTGCAGTTTCTTGTTTGCCTGGAACCTGGTGCTCATAGCCCATTCGATCTCGTTGGGATTCAAAATGTCTATGTCTTTGTCCACAACAAAAGCGTGTTTGAGCGAGGCATGGCCTTTGAATGCTGCCTCTATCACGTTTTTCGGCTCTTCATCGCCTTTTTTGTCGATTTTGATTGCGGCATGCAGCCAGGAACAGCCACCATAGGTAACATTCACATCCAATACTTTTGCCACCTTGTTTGCTTCCCTGAAAATGGTTGGCCCTCTTGGCATTCCCATCAGCACCCTGTGCTCTCCGCCTGCCGGCAGCAATGCGTGCCAGATTGCATCCTTTTTGTGGGTTATTTTCTTAACCGTAAAAACAGGCTGTTCCCTTACAAAATCATAAGTGCCTGTTAAATCCAAAAACGGCCCCTCTTTTTCCAGTTTTTTCATTGAAAGAGTTCCCTCGAGCACAAATTCCGCTTCCACCGGCACAGGCACATCGACTGTTTTCGCTTTCACCACTTCCATGTCCTCGAGTGAATTCGCGATTTTGAGTTCGGATTCGCCGAGCGCAGGGCTTGTTGCCGCTGCCAGGAGAACATTTGCAGGCAATCCGACGCAAACCGCCACGTCAATTTCTCCGCCGTTCCTTTTCATGAATTCCATTGTGTGCCTTTCCAATAC
>JAZDDY010000058.1:0-5347 GCA_043809265.1 Candidatus Iainarchaeum sp. | reverse complement strand
CAGCGACACTGTCTTTTTTGCAGTCTGCCTTTCCCCGGTTGTGTCCGTGTAATCAATTTCAAGCAGGACGGATTGCGCCTGGAAAGAGTTCCTGTCAAACTGCCTTGAGCGGGCGGCATTCATGTCGCCGGCTGCAATCTGGTCCTGAAAGCCGCTTGCGGCCTGTGATTGCCCGCCAAAAGGCCGGCCTGATGCACCACCGATTGTTGCCGTCTGGGTTGTGCCTGCCTGCACCGAAGCCTGCGTACTTGTCTGCACAGTGAAGCTTGCCACTGTGAAATCGCCCTTGTTCAGGTTTCCGAGGATTGAGATGTTGCTTCCGCTGATATTGATGCCGTTTTGTTTCGGAATCCTTACGACCACGGCTGCGGCATTGTTCGAGCCGATGTTCGCAATGCTGAGGGACAATTGCCCGGAGGCAAGGTCGGCACTCACTTCAAAATCCGTTCCGCCGCCGACAATAAGCCCGACCTGTGAAGTTTGGGTTTTTATGCCGTTAACATCCATGAAAGTCATTTCCAGGTCCAATGGGTAAATTCCGGTGGTGATGTTCGGGTCAGCAGCCACAATATAAGAGAGTTTGGCTGTTTCCCCGGCATCGATTGCCGAAACATACCTTTTGTTGTCTGAGCCCAACGGCAGCACAAGATTGTTTTCCTCGCTCCAGGAAAAAGAGAGATTCGAAACCTGGGAGCCGCCGACGTTTTTGAGCGAAAAAACAAGCTCGGACTGGTTTCCCGGGTTTATTGCCTTGGGTTCGACGGTGACATCGATTTTTTTCTCGCTTTTTGAGACAGGAACAGAAAAACTGTATGTCTGCTCGGCGCGGTCCGCCCCCCTCGCGTATGAGATGGTAAGGAACGCCGGATAATAGCCGGGCAGGGTTTCCTGTTTCACCTTGAACCTGAAAATAAGCGTTTTTGTCTGGCCTGGCTGGAGCAAGCCGATGCTTTCCGCGGCCTGCACCAATTCAAACTGTGTTCCAAGGTCAAGCACGCTGTTCAGGTCTGAAACTGAAACGCTGCTTCCCTTGTTTCTCAGGTCAACCTTGACGCTTGCAATATCCCCGGCATAAAGCGTGCTGGGCAGGAAACTCGTGCCGCTGAACTCGATTAAGTAAGCGTAATCTGCAGCAACCGCAGCCTGCATGCCGGCAAGCAGAACTAAAAAAACCAAACCCAGACCAAAAACCTTATTCATTGTAAACCCTCCGTTCCATGTTAAAATCTCCTCCGAACTTTTCAAAGAATGACTGCCTCACTTCCTCAACAGACGCGGTTTCAGGCAGGCCGAGCGCCTGCTTTATGTCTGAAACCGCGGCTTCGGCCGGAAGGCCGAGCCGTTGCCTGATCATATCCAAGAAACGGTTCTCATCCATGCCGCCCGGCGGACGACCGTTGAAATCAGGGCTGTTCCAGTCAGGCCGCATCCCGTTGAAATCCCTGCCGCCCGGCCTGCCGCCCCTGGCGCCGCCAGCGGGCTGCTGCCCAAATGGGCTTTTTTCAGCAGCCTGTTCGGCGCATCCGGAAAAGCAAACCAGGAGGTCGGAAACCAAAAGGACTGCAAGCAAAACCTTTGCCGGCTTCATTTTTTTCTCCCTCCCTTTGCATCTGATTTTACTTGCCCGTCGCTCAATTCGACCCGCCTTTCGGCATAAGCGGCAATGTCCGCCTCGTGCGTCACAAGGATTATGGTTTTTCCCTGCTCATCGTGGAGGCCGGAAATAAGCTTCAGTATTTCATGGCTTGTTTTTGTGTCAAGGTTTCCTGTCGGCTCGTCTGCAAGGATTATCGGCGGGTCTGTCGAAAGCGCCCTTGCGATCGCCACCCTCTGCCTTTCCCCGCCTGAAAGCTGGCCGGGAAGATGGGTCAGCCTGTTTGAAAGCCCGACAAGGCCTGCCAACTCCCCTGTTTTTTTCTTTATCGTTTCCTTGTCGAATTCGTGAATCTTCATAGGCAATGCGATGTTCTCGTAAACATTTATGGTCGGGTAGAGATTGAAGGTCTGGAACACAAAACCTATTTTCTTGCCCCTTATCCTTGCCAGTTTGGATTCAGGCAGCCTTGAAATCTCTGTCCCGTCCAAAAAAATCTCGCCTTTGGTCGGAATGTCAAGCGCGCCAATCATGTTCAATGCGGTCGATTTGCCGCTGCCTGAAGCGCCAACCACTGCCACAAACTCGCCCTGCCTGACCTTGAAGTTGATGCCCCTCAAGGCGGGGACTTCAACGTCGCCAAGCTTGTAAACCTTCCAGACATCCCTGAGTTCAAGTACAGTTTTATCCAATTCAAAAACCCCGTTCAAAAAGAATGCAAACAATTTAAATAAGATACAAATCAAATAAATACATTGCAACTATTATTAGTCCTGCCTGTAACGGCATGAAACCCTTGTTATGGGCTTTTGAAATGTGATGAAACATGAAACCACTTGAAACCTTTCTGCATTCAGACGGGAAATATGTGGCAATAATGGTCTTTTGCTTCCTTTATGGCGGCTATTCCATTCTCTCGTTTGCACTACAGGCATACACCGTGGTCTGGAGGACAGAGCTTATCGGCTTCCCTGTCGAAGGTCAGGGATTCGGAAGGAGGGTCGATGATTTCAACCGCCCTGACGATGCCAATCGCATGAGGGCCCAGGACTCAAACTTTGCTTTGGCTACAAGGGCTGCCTCCCAGGAGCCGCTTGCAGGCATTCTGTCACCGATTGCGTTGTCATGGCTTTTTGGCGGCCTCCTTTCAATTCTCGCAGGGCTTTCAATCTGGAACCTTATAAGGAAGAAGGAAATAAAGAAGATAAAGCAGGAAACAGCCAACAACCTGCTCCTGCCGGACGAGAAAAAGGTGATTGATGCGCTCAAAAAATCGAATTTCGAGATGGCACAGGCAAAACTTGCAAAGGAAACAGGCATGAGCAAAGTGCAAGTGCACAGGGCAATCAAAAGGCTTGAGGCAAAGGGCGTGCTTGAAAAGCACAGTTACGGCCTGACGAACAAAATAATACTTAAAAAAGAGCTTTTCGATTGAATTGTTAAATCGGCTCGGAATTGGATTCAATCATCATTTGGTATCAGAAAATGGAATCGTCATCGCCATAGTGAATGGCTCTGATTCTTTATAAAAGATATTGCGTTTGCCGGTTTTCACTTCTTTGTGCCAGTCCAGCCGCCGCTCCAGGCGCCGCCTGTGCCGTAGCGCCAGTTGCCTGTGAAGGACTTGCAGTCAGTGGAAAGCTCCAATTCCACATCGCCTGCATCGCCTGGTTCAGCATAGGACGGCGCTTCGGACCATTTCCCTATAAGGATGTTGCCTGATATGACAGCATCGATTTTGCCTGAATCATAGGTGTAGGTTGCTGTCACCTTGCTTCCGTCCTGCTTGAATTCCATGTCGCCCCAGTTAGAGGACCAGCTGCCTGTAAAAGAGCAGCCAAGTTCCTGGACAGTGAAGCCGCTTGAGGTCTGCGAGCCTATTGCCGCTGTCGGCTGGGCCGCAGGGGTTACCTCAGGCGAAGGCGTTGTTGTGCCGAGCTTTTTCCCGAAAACCATGTACATTCCGTTGCCCTGGCTCTCTGAATTCTGGCACAGCCTTGCTATCCCTGCCTTCAGCACATAGGTGCCTGCTGTGAAGTCCTTGTCAGGGTAATAATTTGCTTCGCACCAGCTTGTCTGGTAGGGATCGCAGGAAGCCCTTTCAAGGTTGCCCTGGTCGACGACTTCTTCGCCTTTTTTAAGGGTGAAAGAAAGGGTTGTTTCGCCCTGGTTCCAGTAATACCACATCCTCAGCTTTGAGATATGGGCATCCTCTTCAAGCACGATTGTGCTTGTGTCGGTGTAACTGCAGCCGCCGATATTGGAGTTGGAGTAGAGCAGTTCATCCTGCACTGGCGTCGGTGTCGGTTCGATTGCTGCCGGTGTTGCTGTTGCTTCCGGCGTAGCCGAAGGAGTCGGCTGCGGCACAGCTCCAAGGAACGGGATAGGTTCGCTTACTGTCGCACCGTCGATTATCTCAAAGTCGACTGTCGCTGAAACGCCTTTGCCGCTTATGGTTACGCTGTATTTCCCTACAGGCCATCCGCTGTCAGGCATTTCGAGCGAAAAAGAAGCTCTCCCGAAATCAGGGCCTGTTTTTTCCGAAAAAGTGTGGATTGTCGTGCCGTCGCCCTTGTAAACCCATTTCACTTCGATTGTGTCGCCTTCGCTGAAATCATCGTAGACAAACCACACGTAAAGTTTCTGCGTGCTTTTCGAGTATTTGCTTACAATGTCCGCAGGGATGTAATCAGTTATTGAAGTCGCCATCAAAGGCTCGATTATGCGCGGGTTATTGCCCTTGATTGACAAATCGCCGTACTTGGTTTTGAAATAATTGAGTATCTGCTGGTCTTTGGCAGAATTCCCGAAATTGCCTGCCTTTGCGCTTCCCGAAATATCGGTGCATCCCGCGAACAGGATTAAAATCGCTAAAAGCGAAAGAATAACGAATCGTTTCATTGAATCCCTCCTTGGTAGATGAGGTAAATAACCTGCAGGATGGGATTTAAAAATAGTTCAGGAGGGAAAATCAGGGGATGATTTCGCACCCGTTGAACTTGATGTGCCCGAAATCGGCAAGGGAAATCCTTTTTTCTTCAATCAACCTTTTTATTTCCGGCAATTCTTCCAAAAGCATTGCCCTAAAGCCTTTCACTGACTTGCAGACCATGTTCCTGCCTTCCTTTGGCCAGGGGTTCACAATGTTGGAGTAAAGGCACCTGCCCCCGCAGAAACCGTAAATTGAACAGGAAGGGCATTGGCCCGAAACAAGGGTTTTTTTCAATTTCAAAGGATTCGATTTCGCAATATGCCCCACATAAAAGTCTTTCATGCCTGCCATTATCGGGCACGGCGAAATGAAGCCGTTTGTCATGATGCTGTAATTCGCATAGCCTGAACCGCAGCGGAGCAGGCTTTTTTTGCCGAGAAGGAGGTCTTCGGTTGTGTCGAGGAAAGGGTACAGGCGCAATACTTTGCCTTCCTTTTTCATTTTGGAAACCCAGAATTCAAGGAGTTTTTTGGTGTTCGGCAAATAGTTTTTTTCAATCCAGGAACTGAATTTTTTCCTCTGGGAAAAATCGTTCCAGAAATTTGCGTCCATCTGCCAGTGCACCGAAGTAAAAGGGACTTCCTTGTTTGAAACAAGGTGCTTGACAGCGGAATAAATGTTTGTTTTTTCGGTGACAGTCATTCTTGCAATCAATTCCCCCTTGAAACCTTCCCTTTTGATTTTTTTGAGGTTCGCAATGACCTTATCGCAAGTGCCTTTCCCGCGGTTGTAATCAGTCAAGGCGCGGTTTCCGTCAAGGG
>JAZDDY010000057.1:0-2148 GCA_043809265.1 Candidatus Iainarchaeum sp. | reverse complement strand
CTGAAACAATCCAGTCAAGCATTATCTGCCTTGATTTCGGCGAATAAAAATTTATTTTTTCCGCAAGCTCGTTCATTTTTTCCTTGCAATCCATCTGCCTGCAATAATATTCCGGCATTGCAATGAACTCTATTTCGTGCTTCGAGCGCTCGCAAGTCGGCGTGCGGTGCATTACCTGCTTTTGCTCCACAAGCAGGCCTTTTGCCTGCAGTTCTTCGACCATTTTTTCCCTTGCTTCCTTCACCTTCAATCCTTTCAGGAAGCCGGCGTTCTCGTTCATTCTCCAGTCCGCGCCGATTGCAATGACCGGCTCCAAATTCATCTCCCTAAAAAACCTTATATCTGACAAATCACCCGCAGAGCACATCATTGCAAGGCCTGTGCCTTTCCCTATTTCCGCAATCGGGTGCGCCTTAATGGGCACAACCTTTTCGAAGATTGGAGTAATGGCATGTTTTCCATCAAGGCTGGAATACCGGTCATCCTTTGGGTTGAATATTACCATTCCGCAGGTGCAGACCAGTTCAGGCCTTGTCGTGCCGATGATTATTTCTTCCCCGGTTTCCTTGACCTTGAATTTCAGGTCGTTGAATTTCGATGGCTTCATTTCATATTCGATTTCGGAATCCGCGATTGTGGTGCCGCAGCCAGGGCAATAATTGTTGATGCGCGTGTCCTCATAAATCAGGCCGGCATTCCATAAGTCTATGAAAGTGCTTTGCGTCATCGCCCTGTATTCTTCAGAGTCTGTGAGGTAAAGGCCGCCGATTTCGTCGCCTTTTTCAAAAGAATTGAAGCCTATGCCCAATTTCTGGAAAGTGTCAATTGACTCGCCGCTTGTTTCTTCGAGGATCTGGCGGCATTTCTCCAAAAATTCCTCGCGCGGGGTGCGGTGCACGGAAATCCCGAATTTTTTTTCCGCAGCCATTTCAATCGGCAGGCCGTTCCTATCAAGGCCGAGCGGAAAAAGCACATTGAAGCCTTTCATTTTTTTGTAGCGTGCAAACATGTCCATTAAGACGTATGTGGTGGCCTGGCCTATGTGCACAGGGGTGTTCACATAAGGCGGCGGCGTGTCTATCGAGAATAATTTTTTGCCTTTTTCTTCCTTAAAGGCATGCCTTTTGTTGGCCAGCCATTCTGTGAGAATTGCCTGCTCGAAGTCTTTTTCCCATCTTGTTTCCGTTATAGCCATAATGCCACCAAACTACAATTTCACGCACAAAAGCGTTTAAAAGGGTTGATTCACTTCCTTTTCACGAACTGATAGGTTGGGATTTCCCTGTATTCGCCGAGGCATTCCACAGTTATCCTGTTTTTTTCAAGCCATGATTTTATCTCCGGCTGTTCGAAAAAAGCCTTGCTTACCTTGAAATTGACGAATGCCTCTCCCTCTGGTGCGAGGTGCGCCAAAGTGTTTTCAATGGCTTGGACTGGATTTATTGCATGGAGTATGCTGAGGTTTGAAAAAATAAGGTCGAATTTTTTGTTTCCCCAATTATAGGTTTCCGCCATGCCTGTCCTTATGTCCAATTTGCCTTTTTCCATTCTCTTCCAGTAACCCTTGTTTTCCCTTTCCATTTTTTGAACGCGCTCCCTGATATCGGAAGGCATTTGCCTCCAATCCTTTACTTCGGAGTGCGCTTTCGAATAATCTTCAAGGATTTTTGCCTTCAATTCTCGAATCTTGGCGGAAGGCAATGGCCTTGAAAGCGAAAGCCCTGACGCCTCGATTCCTGGAAAAGCCTTTTTCAATTGCCCAAGGAAAACCCCGAAACCGCAGCCCACATCCAGGACGCGGAGCCTGCCTCTCTTTCCCCTGAATTTCCTTTCAATCATTTTTTTGATTGAAATGCCGTTTTCCCTTAAAAGGAGCTCTTTTTCGTAATCTAAAATGCCTCCGGCCATTTGCGTTCTTTTAAGCAAATCAATTTCGCCAATTGAGTGGACCGTGAAAGAGCGTCTTATCCTGGATGGCTGCCTGCCTGTGAAATAGCGCCTGTCAATTGCCCTGTGAGTCCAAAGCCCTTCAGCCGCCACTGGCCTGTAATCCTTTGGAACATCAAGCCTCTGCCTCGGCAGCCTCTCCACGGGTTTATGGGCCATAAACAGATTATGCTTGAACCGCTTAAAAAACCTTTTTGGGGT
>JAZDDY010000056.1:0-2002 GCA_043809265.1 Candidatus Iainarchaeum sp. | reverse complement strand
ATTTTTTGTTATCTGGGCGCTGGATTTTTTAATGCCGAGTCCGCCGAAGTCGATCCAGAGCCTGAAAGCCGGTTTTTTGGCTTCAGGGAAATCCTCAACGCGCACGATTTTGCCTGCACGGATTTCCACGCGTTCAAATTCCCCGAAAGAGATTTTTTCGCACATTGTCAATCCATTATTTTTGTGATGTAGCCGGTCACGCTCAGGATAGCCACGCCGATTATTACCGAAAGGCTGTAGCTTAAAACTTTGGTTGCTTCCCCTGGAAAAAGAAAAGTATCCAGCAATCCCCAGACTCCGCGCCAGAAGGAAACAACAGAAAACCCGATAACCACTGCCAGCAGGAGCTTCTGGTAAAATTTTAAGTGCGAAAGTGCGTCAGCCATGCTATTTAATTCGCAGTACAAGAATATAAATTTTTCCCATGGCGTCAGGGCGTGCAGCCTGAAATGCTGCCAAGCTGCCCTATTGTTTTCAGGCCGATTTCTTTTGTGCCGTCAGGCAAAATCCATGTCGGGTAATACTGGATTTGGTTCTGCTCGCACCATTGTGTTTCATTATCGCAGTCCTTGAAATTGACAAATTCGAAGGATTTGCCGAAAAGCGCCTTTTGCTTCTGGCAGACACTGCACCACTGCGTTCCAGCCATCACAAAGCCTTTTTCTGAAAGGCATTTCGCGAATTCATCGGAAGTGCTTCCGGCGGCCGGAAGCGAGGCCATGGCTGTGTTCGCATAATTGGTGAAAAAAAACCAGGATGCCGCCATTATCGCGATTGTCGCGGCTGCGACTATCAAAAATGATTTTTTCGGGTCCATGCTTATGCCTCTCCTAAATAATTCCCCAAGAGAAGCAATTTATTTGTTTTGGTGGCTGCGTGAAAGCCAGGCAGGCTTCAGCTTGCGATTATTATCAGTTCGGGCAATGCCTTTATCCTTAGTGCGATGGGGGAAATTTTGCCTGAATTTATTGAGACAGGGATTGCGACTTCCTTGAACATTTCTTCGTCCGAGGCGGAGTCCCCTACGGCAATGGCTTCCTCTTTCAGGATGCCCATTTCGGAAAGCAGTGAAGCGACGGCCTTGCCTTTTGAAAAAACATGCTTTTTGGAATTATAAGGGGGGATATTCACTCTTCCAGTGAAAGTGCCTTCTTCGGATTCGAGTTCAGGGCAGATTATTTTGTCGAAAAGCGCCTCGTCGAAAATGCCTGTGATGGCGTCATGGAATGCGAATGAGACAATTGCAAGCTTATAGCCCATCCTCTTGAGGTAAACCAGGGTTTCCTGTGCAAAAGGCTGTTTTTTTGTTTTTGCCGCTGTTTTTTTCAGTTTGGCAATGCTTTTGCCTTTCAGCATAACGGCTATTTTTTTGGAAAGCTGGCGCTCGGTGATTTTCCCGGAACGGAATTTTTCCCTTTCGATTTCAAACCCTTTCCTGAATCCGAATTCCCTTGCAATCAATTCGATGCTGCTTTGTGCGACCAGGGTCTTGTCGAAATCGAATATGATGATTTTGTGCTTTTTTGCAAAAAATCCCGCGTTTTGGAGGATTGTTTTTGTGACCTGCCTTGCGGTTTCCCCGAGCTGCTCGAGGGTCCTGTGCTTGTGCTCCAGTTCGCCGATGTCGACTTCGATTATTTTTTCGCCGAGCCTTGCGGATTCAAGGACGATCCCGATGTCGATGCCCCAGTCGTTTGAAATGTCAAGCCCGAGAAGGAAATCCTTCCTTGCCGCGAACTGCCCGCTCAAGGGCTGCTGGAGCTTCACTTCCGGAAAGAAGAATTCCAAAAGCGGTTTTGCGGTAAGCTCTGTCACCCTGCCGGCAGACCTGCCGAATTTGGCCTTGCAAAGCTTGGCCTGGTTTGCCATGACCGGAAAGGCAAGCTTGTCGATGATTTCCCAGGTGATGTTTTTGAAATCCGCGTCGACAAAAACAAGGACCTGGTTTTTTGCTGCTTTTGCCCCTGCGATTATGGCTTCCCCCTTGCCCTTGTTTTTCCCC
>JAZDDY010000055.1:0-7895 GCA_043809265.1 Candidatus Iainarchaeum sp. | reverse complement strand
AACGGCCTCATAGGAAAGGAATTCTTAAAGGCAAAAAAGGAAATTGAAAAAGGCGCTTCGGTCGAGGAGGCGCTGGAAAAGTTCAGGGAAAGAAACCACGGCATTGTGATGGAACGGCTTGCCGATATCCTCGGGATGGCGTATGAGAGCGGCGAGTGCATGGGTGAAAGGTTCAGGGAGCTGGCAGAGGAAATCACAGAAATGCAGGCCATAACAGCAGAGAAAAAGGCGGTGCTTGCAATGGAAAAGGCCACCCTCCTTATGGGGAGCGCGGTGATAGTGCCTTTCATTTTAGGAATTCTTACAGGCCTTGTGTCGGAATTCGGCTTTGAAGGCATGGAAATAGCCGGATTTTCAAGCGGCGCGCAGAGGGCCGAGCTCCTCGCGGTCGCTGCCACCGCAAACAATGTATACATAATAGAGTATGCGCTTATCGCTTCAGTATTCCTCGCATGGACCGAGGGAACGCCGAAAAAAGCGCTTGTTTATGCGCTGGTGCTTGTGCCTTTAAGCACCGCGGTTTTTTTCCTGAGCAGGGGCTTCAGCGTGCTTTAGCCGCCCTGCCCAGAACACAGCAGACACGCATTGCCGCCGCCCGGGCCGGCGAGAGGCTTCAGCCTGTTTAGGCTGCAGGCCGGAAAGCCCTGCCTTTAAAGGGAAAAATTAATAAAGGCGTAATGGCTAATTATACTGGGTTTTGATTGGCAAAGGTGCGATGATGGTCGGGGAGGAAAAAGACAGGCAGCCTTACGGTTACGAGGAGTACGAGGAATACAATTGGAAAACCCTTGCAAAAAAGATAGCGAAATACGCGGCGATTGTCGCCGTAATTGCGGCAATCGGATGGCTTTTGTACGATTATTTTGCAGGCGCATATGTCCCGATAGAAATTACGGTAAAGGGCCTTGATGGCAAGCCGATAAGCGGCAACAGCATTACCGTGACAAATTCAGGCACAGGGGCCCTGCATTTTGACAGGAGCGGCCAGCCGTCTTATAATTTCACGCTAAAGCGCGGCCTCCTCGGCGCAACAGAGAATTACCTGATAACGATAGAGGCCGAGGGCTTCAAGAGCCAGACTATTTCTCTTGCCGTCGGGCTGGAAAATATTTTGAAGCCTGTGCAATTGGAGAAAGACATGGATATAAAAATCCGGGAAATCGACATGCCGAAACAGCTTTTCGGGGGCCAGACCTTCACTATCACGGCAACGCTGGAGAACAAGGGCGAAAGAGGCGAGGAAATCGAATTCGGTTACGGCGGCGAACTCGAGGAATGGGGCTGCACAACCGCGGAAACTGAAAGTTATATTGCAGGCGGCAGCATTGCCGACTTCAACATTGCGTGCACTGTGCCGGAAAAGGCGGCCTCGAAGATTTCGCCGACCGGCGTGGAAAAGGAAGCCATGGTTTCAATCAAGATGGTCAAAGAGGAAAAAACAGAAAAGTTCACGCTTTACCAGAAACCGAACATTACAATCCCAAAAGGCCTTGATTTTTCAGGCCTTGACCCGACTGTCAGCGCGAAAAGCAAGAAAAGGCTTGAATTCACTATCACTAATTCCAGCAAATTCGCTTTGTACGGCATACGCCTCAGCATAGAAATACGCTCGGCCGAAAAAAACAGCCAGGGCGAAGTGCTGAAATGGATTTCCTTCGTAAACTCGGCCGAGGAAGACAAGTCAATGATTTCAATCCCGGTGATTGATGCCGGCAAAAAACAGGTTGAGCCTGTGGAAATCCAGATTCCCCAGAGCGCTGTCGCTGAAAAAATAACCGCGAGCATTGTGACAGAAGCGCCGTTCCTTGAAGCGCCGGTCTATTCCACGCTTTCAATCGACATAACAAAGAGCGCGCAGGCTTCAATCACGCTCGACTACGATTCGCCTGTTTCGGTCACATTTTCCGGCGGCTCCCCTTCAAGCAGCATAAAAACAATAATTGTGGAAAACACAGGCGACCTCGACATCTCCAATCTCGTGATAGAGGTCAAAAACAGGGAAACCTGCACCGAGAACTGGCTTTATTTCACAGACAGCGACTTTATACAGAAAATCAAGGCAAAAGAATCGAAGGACCTGTTTATAACTGTCAGCGCGCCGCCGCTTGCGCCGTCAGGCGCATCCGCGCCATGCATCCTGCAGGCCGTATACTCGCACCCGCTGACAGGCGAAAGGATTGAAGAAGACCAGGGCATTCTTATTGTACAGAGGGCGAAATGACATGACCGAACCAATTGTGGAATTCATAGAATACAAAAAAATCGATTTGTCAGGCTACACACTCATAGAGGGCTTTCCGGGTTTGGGGCTTGTCGGGACAATCGGGGTAAAATACCTTGTTGAAAGGCTGAAATTCGAGCAGATAGGCCATATTGAAACAAACTTTTTCATTCCGATAATAAGCATTCGCAACGGCCTGCCTGTGTATCCCTCAAGGGTTTTCATCCACCGCGGCAGGAAACTGGCCGCGATAATTTCCGAACAGATTATCCCGAAAATGATGGTGAGGCATGTCGCGAAAGCCATAGTGAAATGGGTTGAAAAAAAAGGCATAAAAAAGGTCATTTCGCTTGAAGGCATAAGGTCCAGGGGCGATTTCAAGAAAATAGAGACCGTTTACGGTATAGCGGATTCCGAGGAAGCGAAAGAACTTTTGAAAAAGCACAATGTGACAATCGTAATGGACGGCATCACGACAGGCGTGACCGCCCTCATCCTCCTCGAACTGTCGCAGAACAAGGAAATAAGCAGCTGCTCCCTGCTCGGCAATGTCCAGATTGCCGCCGACTACAAGGCAGCGGCGGAATGCCTGAAAAGATTGAACGATATCCTCGACTTAAACCTGAGCATCGAGCCGTTATTAGAGGAAGCAAAGGAAACGGAAAAGGCATTGCTGAGGCAGCTTGAAGGCATGAAAAAAACGCACGAAACAGTGAAAAAACTGGAAGAAAGCGGGGCAATGCCGATGTACACCTGAGTGAGCGCTTTCCCTTTTTTAAATTTTTAATTTTGCCATTTCGATTGCCGCCGAAACCGCGTGCTCGGCATACTCTTTCAGCCTTTGCTCGGCTTTCTTCTTTGAAACCCTCGGGCCGATTATTCCTGAGCAGACCGGCTTGCCGAATTCAAGGCTTAAATCCGCAATCTTCCTGAAGGCATTCTCCGCGACCATGACATCGTGTTGGGTGGCGCCCTGAAGAACCACTGCAAGCACCACGACCGCATCCGCTTCGCCTTTTTCAAGGATTTTTTTTGCCGCAAGCGGGGTTTCGAATGCGCCAGGCACCCTTACAACAACAGGGATTTCAGCGCCCAATTCCCCTGCTTTTTTTTCTGCAAACCAGAGCATTTTCTCTGTCATTTCTTTCCTGAAATCCGCGACCACAATTGCAACAGAAACCATCAAATCGCCTTTATTTAACCGGCAGCAATTCAGCATTCTTTGAGCCCTGCCTTTGGCCTGTTCCGGCCTTTTCCACAAGGCTCTGCGGCGCGAAATAAAGGTCTAAGGCGTTCACAGAGTGCTTTTCAACCCTGTCCTTCAAGATTTCGCCAAGCTCCCTGTCGTTTTTCGACTCGCAGGAGTGCACGAACACCTTTAAAATGTGCTTTCCGCTCAAAAGCTCAGCGATTATCAGGCCTATGCCTGCCTCCATTGCGCACCTTTCATCGACTTCTGCTTCGCCGACAAAGCCCAGTGCGACCACAATATCGCACTTCTTTTCATCGAACAGTTTTTTGCTTGCAACCGCCAAATCCTTTATTCCTGGGACGGTGTAGCGCTCCATTTCCACAGGCAATGATTTTTTTTTGCTTTCTTTCCTGATTGCGTCGATCGCAATCTGCCCCATGTTTGCGCGCGCAAACATCGTGTCCGCAATTCCGATTTTCATTTAACCACCTTTTTCTTTTTTTGGCTTTCCTTTTCCGGAAGGCAGATTTCCACAGCATCGCCGTCGTTGAGGGAAAATGCGTCCCTCAATTTCAATGGCGCGATTATTTCCGCTATGTTTCCGGGGTGCCCTGTTTTTGCCGGCCTTATGATTGCGGCTTTCATGCCCTTGAATGAAACCCTGTAAATCGTGAGGCAGCCGAAAACCTGCCCTGCTTTTTCAAAGGATTCGATTTTTTCCCCTTTAAGGCCTTTGAGGAATCCTTCAAGCAGCTGCTCTTCCACTTCGACATTAAGTGTGCCGCTGAAAGGCTTGAAGCCGAGCAGGCGCTCCAGCCTTGAAACATATTCAGGCATTGAAAGGAACAGGCAGCCTTTTTCAAGGCCGCTTTTCACAATGCCCTTGAATGCCGACTGCATAAAAACAAAAGGCTGGGAGAAGAATTTAAACCGATGCATGCCCTCTTGAAAAACCCTGAAAAGCATGAAAAAGCCCTAAAACCCTGAAAAAACCATGGCCGGCAAAGAAAGGTTTTTATTTAGGTGAAGGAGTTAATTATTTATAACACCTTGAAATGGAGCGTGATTCGAAAATGGGAGGAACAAGAAGGCCACCGCTAAAAAAACCAATTAACCCAAGAAGCAGGCAGCCGAAGGGCAGACCGAAACCCGCAAGCGGGCTGGATTTGCGGAGGACCCAGGGCGGGAATAGGAAGCTTAAATTCGGCGAAGGCCATGAGGCCGTGATTGAGAACACTTTCGGGGCAACCTATCTTCCGCCGAAAAAAGGAGCAGTCAAGTACAGGTGATTGGTTCAAAATGCCAGCCGGAGCAGCAGTACTCAGGTCGCGCCCGATCGGGCGCGGGCGCCGGCCCTTCAGAGGAAGGGCAAGGCAGGCTGAGCCGGCAGGCTTGGATTTGCGCCGCAAAGGCAGGGCTAGAAAGTTGAGAGTCGGCGAAACCTATGATATAGACCACCGGGATATCTTCAATCTCACTGGGAGAAAGCCTGCCTTCAACCCGCTCACTGACAAGCAAATAAACGATATCAAGGAGCAGTTTCCGGCCTTTGCAAAGTATGCCGAAAAGGACCCTGAAAGGGGCGCGAGCCTTTGGGGCGAATTCCAGAAGGAAGAACAGCGCGCCGCAAGAAAAGAGGAATTGCTTAGGCATTTCAATGAATTCCTGAGGGCGGTCCCCTGGCCTTGGAGGCGCGACTGGCATCCTTTTGAAGCCTCTGACAGCGCGACCATAAAAAGCATGCCTGAGCTTTTTGCCGAGCACATGAAACGCATGCAGGGCGATGCCAGGGCGTACATGGAAGGCCAGAACCAGTCTTTAGAATACATTAAAAGCCTGAGGGAGGAGCAGACCAAAAGGGGCAGGGGTGCATTAAAATTTTGGAAAATTTTTAACTTACGCCACCCGTTGAGATTCTGGGGAAACGCATTGTCTTTGGTGACAGGTTTTAGGGCAATCAGGAGGGCAGAGAAAAGGCATTATCGGGGCGAAAGGTTCAGGGACCCGTTTTTCGATCTTGCTGCAAAAACAGACCGGAAGATAACCAAGCTATTCCATGAATTCCAGGAAAAGCTCAGCGGGGAAGACATGTCCAAGGAGGCGATTGTAGCGAAGCTCGGGCCTGAATTCAGGGACAGGTTTATTGCGATTCTGGACGATTATGAAAGGGAAAGAACCGGAGCCATCGGCTGGGGCATTCTCGGCACAGGGTATGCGAGGAATTCACTTGAATTGAGCCGCAGGCAGGGCATTACGCCCGGCACAAATCTTTCCGTGTTCCTGAAAAACAGGAAAGGGCTGTCGCGGGCGGCTCGCAGGGCCACAGAAAGCTCAGAGAGGGTAGAGGCGCGCGCAAAACTCCAGTCAGGCGAAGAAGAAGGCGGCTGACCGCCCCCCAAAATTCTTAACCTTATTTTTTTCGTTCAGCAGCGCTGTTTTTTCCTGTAGACTAAGAAATACATTGCCATTGTCATCGAGGCAATGAAAAGCAGTATTGTTTGGATGTCTTCAGGCCAGGATGGCAAATTGAAGAGGCCGCCGTCGCTGGCGCCAGTGGAAATGTTCATGATGTTGTTTCCGGGCGTTGTAAGGACCTGCCCGTTGGCGCCGACCTGTGTGAGCGCGCCGTTCTTGAACGCTTCAAGCAATGGCAGCAATTGGGCGTTTTCCGCATTCCATATGCCTGTTTCCGGGTCGTACCAGAAAGAGCCGTTCTTGCCCTGAGCCATTGTCAAAGGCTCCGGCGGATAATTGTTGTAGGTGACTGTCGGAACGCCGTTCTTTGCGTCGAAGCCGATTGTTTGGTCTTTGCCGTCGGCTGTTTTTATCTGGATTCCGTCAGGCGTTACTTTCATGCTGTCTATCGGCTGGTCGTATATTTCGCCTGTTTCCTTGTTTATGACCCTGAAGTGGTCTTTGCATTCGCCGTTCTCCAGAACCGCATAGAATATGAAGCGGCGTGTCGGCGTTTCAAGGACTGTGAAGGGACCGACATTTTGCAGCGCTTCGTTGAACGCGTCCACCTTGAATGCAGTCGTGCCTGTCAGGTCCGAAGGCAATACTTCAAGGTTGACTGCGGGTTCAGGGCAGCCGGTTATTGGGTTCACGGAGGTCGCAGGCGACAGTTTTGCGCCTGTCACATCCCCTGAAGACAATTGCCCTAATTCGTGCCTTTTCAGCCATATGACAAGCTCGTGCGTGTCCGGTTTGTACAATATGACACCGTTCTTGAACTGTATCGATTTGAAGAGGCCGACAAACATGTTTTCGTCCGGATTCCATAAATAAGTGTTGCGGTCTGCGTGGATTCTTGCTTTCGAGCCCTCGCCTTCGATCATAAGCCTTGGCGTGCCTTCCGCAACAATCCTTTTGTCGTCAGGCCATGCAAGGATCGAAGGGTGCGAATCTGTCACAATAGATTCGACTTTCCCGAATATCGGGGTGAGATTGAAGGAAGTCGTGCTTTCGCTTTTTGCCTCGATTCCGGACTGGAATTCAATGCCTGCGACAAGGCATTCTATAACCGAGGGGATTTTCACTGTGAGGTCGCCGTCCGTGTTCATTTCGAATAACAATTCTGTGGAATCAGGCAATCCGACGACCGTAAACCTTTTCCCGAATTCTTCCGCAGGGATTGCGGTGTTTGTGGAAGCGCTTGCTGTGGCGATGTTGTTGTCCGTGAGCGTTTCAATGATATTGCCGTTCTGGTCGACCACATAGACTTTTCCATTCTTGAAGTCGACTATCACGGAGCGATTGCCGTCCTGCGAGCCTATCACTTTCACGCCGTCGGTCTTGTATTCGAGCGGCGAAGTTTCGCCCTTAAACCAGAACGAGAATAACTGCTCGCCTGAAAGCTTTCCCGAAGAAAAATTGGGTATTTCCACTGTTGCCTGGACAATGTCGTTCTGGCTTGCGCCGTCGAAAAAGCCCTGCACCTGGTCATCGAGCGCTTTTGCGGCTTGAGAAGTGTAAGAGTTTGTGTCAGACTTGAACATTCCGAGGAGCTGGCTTGAAAACTGTTCGGCCGAAGCCATGGCTTTTTCTGTTGAAATCGTTTCGCTGTTTTCAGTGGCTTTCTTTTCTTCAGGCGAGGGCGCGAAAATGTGCGTGTAATAGCCTTCGTCAACATCCACGCAGTCCTGCAATTCCGGCGCAATCACTGTCTGCTGCAGCACAGAGCCGAAAATTCCGACCCAGAATGCACTCAGGTACATTACGCTTTCGGCGCCGGCAAGGACGCCGCCTATTGTGCTCGGCTTGAACGGGCTGTCTTTTGAGAAAGCGCCTGTCGCCCTTCCAAGGCCGAACAATGCGTCCTGCGCCTTGTCCTGGCAGGTTTCCTTTTTCGCAATCGCTTCCTTGAGGTTTATTGTGCCTGCCGCGGAAGAGCCTGCTTCTTTTCCAAGCAGGTTGGTGTGGTGCGTGTAGGTGATCAGCGTGTTGCCTTTCTTTTTCGCTGCTTCTGTGACCGCGTCTTCG
>JAZDDY010000054.1:0-13135 GCA_043809265.1 Candidatus Iainarchaeum sp. | reverse complement strand
TCTTTCCAAATACGATTTAATTTTCTGCACTAATGAAAAAATCGATTCCCTCACAAGGCACGGCGCCGAATGGCTGCAGAACGTCGGCCTTCTCATTACAGATGAAATCCACGAGCTTGATTCAGACCGCGGCGCGACTTTGGAAATGGTCATTGCAAAAATGCGCCACCTTCTCCCTGAACTGCAGGTTCTCGCCCTGAGCGCAACCATCCCGAACGCAAAGGAGCTCGCGGAATGGCTGGATGCGAACCTTGTGGAAAGCGATTTCAGGCCTGTGGAATTAAAGGAAGGCATTCTGCTTGACAAAACAATTTATTTCCAAAAAGATGAAAAGGAACTGGATTCGAGGGAAGAGGAAGCGCTCGACGCCCTCATCGAGGATACGCTTGCAAAGGGAAAGCAGGCTATGTTTTTTTTGAATACCCGCAGGAATGCAGAGAATTTCGCTAAAAAAGCCTCCCAAATCGTGTGGAAAAGATTATTGCCAAGGGAAAAAGAGTTTTTGAAAGGGGTGGCCGAAAAGGCAGAGAACGTGCTCGAATCCCCGACAGAGCAGTGCAGGTCCCTTGCAAAGCTCCTGGCGGAAGGCGTGGCATTCCACCATGCCGGCCTGCTTGGAAAGCAGCGCGACATTGTGGAGGATTTTTTCAGGGAAGGCAAGATAAAAATTTTGTGTGCAACCACTACTTTGGCAGCAGGAATAAACACTCCGGCTTTTCGTGTCGTAATTCCGTCTCTCTATCGTTACACGGAATACGGCATGCAGAGAATTCCAGTCAGGGAATACAAGCAGATGTGTTTGCCTTTTGATTCTAAAATTATCACAAGAGAATACGGGGAAATGGAAATAGGCGAACTGGTTGAAAAGGAACTTGAATGCAGTGTTTTGTCTTTTAATGAAAAAAAAGCAAAGGTGGAATTTAAGCCGATTGTTGGGTATTTTGAAAACCCCGCGTGTGATTTGGTAGAATTGCGAACTGTGCTAGGGGCAGCATTAAGGCTGACTCCCGAACACCCCTTGCCGGTTAGGGAGAAAAGCGGTTTTGATTGGAAGGAAAGCAAAAATGTTAAGAAGGGAGACCTCGTTGTTCATCAAAAGGTTGTTCCGACGGTTTTCCAGCCACTTCCATATTTTATTGATTTGCTCCCTGACAAAGGAGTTTATGTTAGAAATTGCGGAAAACTTATTATTGCTGCAAGGGAAAAGCTAGGGATCGCCGAAAAGGAACTTAGTAAAATGGCAGGTTACAATTACAAAATTTCTTACCACTATAAAACTCACAGAAAGGCAATGCCTTTTTGGCTGGTTTTGAAATTATGCGAGATTTTAGAGTATTCGAAAGAAGAAATCGTAAAGACAATCGGGGAAGTCAAGACTGCCTATGGCGAGACGCTAATTATTCCTGAAAGGGTGACTGCTGACTTTCTTTGGCTGGCCGGATTAGTTGCAACAGACGGCAATCTCAATCGTTGTATTGACAAAAGGACAAAAAGCGAATATATCACACTGCGGATATTCAATACTGACAAGCGTCTCATTAACCGCGCCAAGTCAGTTTTGCTTAAATTCGGCATCGTTCCCTACGAACACATCAATGAGAATAGTTTGATATCGCTTGAAGCGGGCAACTCTCTCCTGTGCAAAATATTGAAAGCCCACCTTGGCATTCCTTACGGAAACAAAACTTGTTCGGTTCAAACGCCAGAGTTTCTGCTCAAATCAGCGCCTGGTGCGATTGGCGCTTACCTTGGAGGCGTATTTGACGGGGACGGAAACTATAATGAGGCAAAACAAAGATACGACAGCAAAGTCAGAAGATTCCTTATTGCCACTTCATCTGGCAAATTCGCCTCAGAGCTTCAACACTTATTCTTAAAATTGGGTATACTGGCAAAAGTTTCATTAAAAGAAAACAACTATACTGCAATTATCAGAAACAAAAAAGTACGTTTTTCAAAGCCGGTTTATTTGGTAGTTTTCAGAAAAATAGAATACCTGCAAAAAATCCAGAAATACGCCAAAATAACGAAATGCAAAATTGATGCGAAATATTCGAATTACAATGGCCTTGCAGATTTTTACAATAAAAACAAATCCTTTGAATTAGTCAAAATTATTGGCAAGAAAAGAGTAAACTATGGCAAAGCAGTTTACAACCTAACAGTAAAAGACAACAACAACTACTTTGCGGACAACATTCTGGTTCACAATTGCGGTCGCGCCGGCAGGCCGAAATTCGATTCCAGCGGGGAATCTGTTATTTTTGCCAGGAGCGATACAGAGCTTGATGAATTAAAGGAAGGTTATGTAGAAGGTGAAATCGAGAGGGTTGAATCGAAGCTTTCCTACGAGCCTGTTTTGAGGATGCATCTTCTGGCGCTGATTGCTTCGCGTTTTGTTGTTGATGAAAAGTCCATGGGGAAATTTTTCAAGCGCACTTTTTATTCGCACCAGTTCGGTGACATTGAAGGCTTAATGGAAAAGCTTTCATCTATCGCGGATGAACTGATGGATTATGGTTTTGTTGAGGAAAAAAAGGGAATGCTGTTTGCCACGCCGCTCGGCAAAAGGGTTTCAGATCTTTACCTTGACCCCGTGTCCGCAAGAAAGCTCATCGAGGCATTGAAGAAAAAACTCGGCATTTTTGCAGCGCTTTATGCGCTCACCGACACATCCGAATTCCTCCCGGCTTTTCTGGCGCAGAAAAAGCGCGAGGCGGACTTATGGCAGCAACTTTATTCGATGCAGGAATCAATGCCGATAAATGTTTCGAGCGAGCAGTTCCAGGATACCAGGCTCTTGGACAAATTCAATTCAGCATTGCTTCTCCAGGAATGGGTTGAAGAGAAAAGCGAGCAGCAATTGATGGATGATTTTGGCACAAAGCCCGGGACCCTTTTCTCTAAGCTGAAAATCTGCGACTGGCTTGCGTATTCCGCAATCGAGCTCTCAAAACTTGTTGATGCAAGGGAAAATCTCCCGGTGTTTCTCGAGGCAAGGAAGAGATTGAAGTACGGCGTGAAAAAGGAGTTATTGGAATTGGTTGAATTGCGCGGCATAGGGCGGGTGAGGGGGAGAAGGCTTTACAGGAGCGGCATGCGCTCGCTCCCTGATTTGAAGAGGGCGCCTTTCTCTGATGTGGCGAGAGTGCTTGGGGATGCGGTTGCCGCAAGCGTGAAAGGGCAGTTGGGGCAGAAAGTGGAAGGAACCACCGTAAATTTGAAAAAAGAAAAAAAAGCAGGCCAGAGCCTGCTGGATTCGTTTAGCTGATTTTCAGCATTCATCGACCCAGGCGTTTTCAGAAACCTTTATTAATGTTAGATTCCTTTATAGAAAGAAGAATATATATAAAAACAGAAAGAAGCGAAATTGTTACCGGATAACATGAATTAATGTAATCCGCCTTCGGTGTGCGTATGGCCTTGGAATCTTTGAAAAAATTCTATTATGGCATAGAAGACAAGTATTATTCCCTGCTGGACAAAATCAATCGGTTTGTGCCGGTTTACAAGCTGGTCGACCCGATTGACAAGGCTCTGCCTTCCTTTATGGTTTTTATCGGCCTGTTTTGCCTGCTTTTGGTTTTCGGGCTTTTCTGGTTTTTTCCGCTGTTGCCGCCGGAAGGGCCTTTTACTGCAAGAATCCTTGTTTTGGGCGATGACACAAATGCCGGAATAAGCGGCGCCGAAGTGAAAATTGCCCTTGAAGGCGAAAAGGGCGGGGTTTCAGGGAAAACCGATGCCAACGGCTTCTTGGATGTCAACATTTCTTCAAAGAGCGTGAAGGCGTCAATTGAGGTCAGCGCGGAAGGCTATGACAAGTATTCCAATGCAAGCGTTCTTATTTCTTCGGAAAAGCCGTATTCATTGAAAGTCAAGCGGTCCGAGGCATTGTTCAAGCCGAAAATAAAAATGCAGGTTTTTGATTTTGATTCAAAACTGCAGATCCTTGACAGGCCTATAACCCTGACTTTTTACTGCACAGGTTCGAGTTCGGCGAATATTCCCCCTATAAATAGCCTGCAGAACGAACTTGTGCCTTTTGAGGTTGAAATACCGCTGAACTGCGGGACTTTTGTCGGCACTGCGAGCGCTTCAGGCTACAAGGATTCGCCTGCGCAGCAGCTCGCGACGGATTATGAAAGCAATACAGTGCCGTTTTTCCTGAAGAAGTCCGATTCCGGATCCGAAGGGAAAGGGGCGCTTTCAGTAATGGTTTTGGACAATGCCGGCAATCCGGCCAAAAATATTCCGGTAAAGCTTTCCAGGTCAGCTTCAGGCATCCATGTCAAAACAGATTTCACAAAGGACAGCGGCTCTGTTTTGTTTGATTCGCTTGAGCCAGGCCAATATACTGTTTTCTGCGATGCAGGCGACGGAAGGACCGCAGAGCAAAAAGAAATAATTGTTGTTTCAGGCAGCCAGCCGGCCGAGGTCTCATTGAACCTGCCGGTTCTCGCCTCGCTTACAAAAAAATTGTATTTCCTGGTTGTTGATGCGGAAGAAGGCACGCCGATAGCTGGTGCAAGGGCAGTAATATATATGGGCACCACATGGTTTATTTCGGTCGACACGAATGCGGCCGGAACTGCAAGCGTGCCTGTGGGCCTGCAGGATGCTTCTAAGGTTTTCACTGCAAATGTTTCGGCGGCAGGCCATATAATCAAAAGTGTTGTGTTGCCTGTGCTTGACTTCGGCTCCACGGCACCGACAAATATCGGCCTTGCGCCTGAAAAGCCAGGGCAGAATTTCAAGCCTGTTGCTGTTTTCACCGCGGACAAATATGCGGGCAGTGCCCCGCTCACAGTGGAATTCGACGCATCCGGTTCCTCCGACCCTGACGGGATAATTGCCTCCTATGACTGGAATTTTGGCGACGGAGGCAAGGCAGGCACTGTGAAAGCAACCCACACGTTCTCTGAAAACGGAACCTATATTGTTTCTCTTATAGTGAGGGACGACAGGAATGCTGCCGGCAAAGGTTCGATGGCGATACAGGTCAAGCCTGAAGGCCAGAATTTTTCACCGATAGCGCTTTTCAGCATGAAGCCGTATTACGGCTATGCCCCGCTGACGATTGATTTCAATGCCGAGGCTTCCTTTGATTATGACGGCACAATACAGTCCTATGCCTGGCATTTCGGGGACGGCTCGGCAGGAAGCGGCAAGAATATATCGCACACTTTTAACAGCTCAGGCGATTACGATATTGCCCTTACAATAACTGATGACGACAGTGCCTCCGGCACCCTGGTTGTATCATTGCAGGTGCTTGACCAGGCTGTGAAGGCAAACCTGAAGCCGGTTGCAGGCTTTGCCGTTGAAAATAATTATTATTACGGGGCGGTTCCGCACAAGGTTTCCTTTGATGCCTCGCAGTCCTATGACCCTGACGGTTCGGTCGTGTTTTACAGGTGGGATTTCGGCGACAATGAAAGCGATGAAGGCCTGCAAAAGCAGGCGGTTTCGCACACTTTCACTTCGGCCGGAAACTTCACTGCAAAGCTCACAGTCAAGGACAACAATAATGCGGTTTCAACGCATTCCGCTTCGATACAGGTTGTGCCCGGCCCGGCCAACTGGAAGCCGGTCGCGATAATGGATGCGAATGTTTACCACGGGAAAACGCAGTTTGAGGTTGAATTCAGCGCCTCGAAGAGCTTTGACCCTGACGGTTCGGTCGTGTTTTACAATTGGAATTTCGGCGACGGTTCTCCTGCAGAAGAAGGCATCAACAAAAAAACAGCCAAGCACCTTTTTTCATCTGCAGGCGATTTTGTTGTTTCTGTGACGGTCAAGGACGATGACGGCGCTGCTTCAACCGACAGCGCGCTTATTCAGTCCTATTCTTCGGCTCCGGAAAACTTAACGCCTGTTGCAATTTTCACGCCCAGCGCTTTTTTCGGCGCAAAGCCGTTGTTGGCGGCATTTGATGCATCGCCTTCGTTTGACCCTGACGGAGCTTTAGCTTCATACGCCTGGGATTTCGGGGACGGGGGCACTGCAAGCGGAAAAATAGTTTCGCATTCCTTCAGCGGAGCCGGCGAATTCAATGTGACCCTTACTGTCAAGGACGGCAAGGGCGCGGCAGGCACAAGGAGCCGGAAGATACAAGTAATTGAGCCAGGCGTAAACCTTAACCCGATTGCAAAAATAAGTGCAAGTTCGCTTTTCGGGCAGAAGCCGCTTTCGGCTGATTTCAGCGCTGAGGATTCCTTTGACCCCGATGGAACGATAAAATCCTATGAGTGGAATTTCGGGGACGGCTCTTCAGTTGTTACTGGCCAAAAGGTTTCGCACAAGTTTGAAACCGAAGGGGTTTTCGAAGTAAAGCTTGCGGTAAAGGACAATTCCAACAAATCAGGCAATGTAAGCGTTTTCGTGCAGGTTGTCGGCTGGTCTGTCCAGACTTACGGCAACATACTTGTCAAAGCTGCAAATCCGGTGAGCCAGCCTGTGCAGAATGCATCGCTTTTCCTGTACAGGGAGGATGTCGGCGTGCCTTTAGGCGACCCTGAAAAGCCGATTTTCTCAGGGGCAGACGGCTCATTCTTATTTGAAAAGATGCCTGCGAGCATTTCGAAGTATTTTTCAAGGGCCTTTTATGACCCGAACCTGAGCGGCGAATCCGTGAAAAAGAATGTCGTGCCTGCAGGCAAAATAGACCTTGA
Source organism: Candidatus Iainarchaeum sp. (assembly GCA_043809265.1). Classification (GTDB taxonomy): domain Archaea; phylum Iainarchaeota; class Iainarchaeia; order Iainarchaeales; family DTGL01; genus JAPLVS01. Next base: position 6,464 of record JAZDDY010000054.1, on the reverse strand, counting down.
CCTAAAACTTTCATCGATGAAGGGGATTATTTCCGCGAAAGCATTGAAGGACAGCCAGCCGGTCCAGGATGCGGTTGTTTCGTTTGTGAAAGCCGCAGACTCAGTTGTCCTTGGAACCTGCACGACCGCAGCGGATGGAAACTGCCTTTCGCCTTTGATTGATGCGGGCACAAGGGTCAAAGTCAGTGCGCAGAAGGCAGGCAGCCTTACCGCGGAAAGCGATGAAATAGAAATAATTGCCGACAACACGCATTCAGTCACGGTCGAACTGATGGATGTGCCGCCAACCGGAGTGGCCGCCTCGTTTGTAATGTTTTGCGAGGATGCGTTGTGCGCAAGCCCTGCCCCCGCAATACTATCCGACCCTTCCGCGGAAAAAGTTTATTATGCAAAATTCAATCTCCTGCTTGGTGCGGCGAAAAGCACTGCAGTGAAATTTTCCTCGATTGCAGGCAGCCTTGCCCAAACCGCATTGCCTGCCCAGGGCTACAAGGTCAAAATTGCGGGTTTGGCCGATAGTTCCACAGATGCAAAAATTTTCGCGACATGCGTTGACCCGCTTAAATGGTTTGAGACTGTGCCTTCGTGCACTGGCTCAGGGGATTCCTTCAAGCATTCGATTGCCGCCTGGAACGAGCTGAAGGGCACGGCCGGCGTCAGCAAAACAGTCATTGTCAAGATAGCGATAGAGAAAGGCCTGGCCGCAGGCACTGTTGCCGAACTGCGCTTTGCCGCAAAGGCAACCCAGGACGGCAAAGACGTCAACACGGATTTGCTTGTTGTGCCGATTGTGGTCGGCGCGCCTGTCTGCTCAGGCAACGAAAAGATTGTTTTCAGCAGGTACATTGTGATTGACGGCAAAAAAATCGATTTGCCGGTTGACCCGCCTGCTTCGAAGTTTGCCCAGCTTGTGAAGGGCGCAGACTACAATATTTTCTTTTCGGTGAAGAACTGCACAGGCCAGGCGATTTCAGGATTGAAAATAAAAGTCTGGAATGAAAAAGACCCGGATTGCATTTCTTTCCCTGAACTCGGCGGCGGCTCAGGCCCATATGATGTCATGACGATTGCGTCCCTTGCTTCGGGCGCGGTTTCCGAAGAGAAAAGAGTGGCAATCCGTGCCTTCACAACCACCGACAGAACCATGGTCGACCTTAACGCAGAATTCGGCTCTGAAAGAATCACTTCAAGCATGTTTTTCAAGGTCTTAGCCGACAAAATAATGGCTGTCGAAAATCTCCCGATATTTTTGCTTAACGGGGCCCCTGTAAAGGTTTCAGGCATTGTTAGGGATTCAGGCGACGGCACATCAGTAATACAGGGCGCAATAGTGCAGGTATTGCTGAACAGCACGGTTTTGGGTTCGGTGCAGTCTGATGCCTCGGGCAATTTTTCTTTCACGCAGGCAAGCGGCGCAAACCCGGTTCTTTCAGATATTGTTAAAGTCAGGGTGAACAAGGCCGGTTACAACGAATATGTTGCGCAGATTCCGGTAAAAGCCGGCGGCGGACTGTCCCTTATTGACTGCGTTAAGATAGAGCCCAAGGTGCCTGCGATAGTTGCGAAAGGCGCACAGGGCACATTCAATGTGATTTCAACCAATTGCCCGAAAAAGGCCACGCTTACTTTTTCAAGCGCGCTTGAAATGCCGCTCAAGAGCATTGTTTTGAATGAAACCGAGGCAAGGAGCGTTTCCTTCAAGGCTTCGGGTTCCGAGGTTTTCCAGGGCATTTACCCGATTTCAGTGAGCGGTTCGCTTGAGGGTTCGGCTTCGCAAAGGCACATAGGCATTTTCGAGGCAATAGTCAACGACCCGGCCTCCTGCTTTGCAATGGACAAGCCGACCGACAATTATATTTTCGACCTGTTGGGCGGCCCTGTCGCCGCGACAATCAAGAACAAGTGCTTTTTCGAAAACAGGAGCGCGGAATATCCCTTCATCGGCATCAATAATGCCGGCGTCGAACTTTCAAAAACCGCAGCGAAGGACCTCCTGCCTGAAAGCGTTTCATTTTCCTGGAAAATCAATGCGTTCGCAAAACAGGACGGCGGAAGCGATTTCAATGTCAAGGCCGTCGAGAAAACCTTCACTGCAAAGCCGCGCGAAAGCATTGTGTTCGAACTCGATTCCTTCAATGCGGCCGATTATGTGAACGGGAATTCCGCGAAGGGAATCACCGGCCTCAAGCAGTCTCCGGCTTACAAGGGCGGCCTGCTTTTTGATGTATGGTTTGCGCCTTCAACCAGCAACGGGGATATTGAAGCCTGGATTGAAGGGGATAAAATAATGGGCAGATATAACGGCCAGAGCGAGACAACAGGCTTTTATCCCATAAGCATTGCGAACAAGTTTTTGGCCCAGACAGAATATTCAATGGTAAGCATTGACGACCTTGTGAAGGGAGGGAGTGGTTGAATTGAAACGCGCTGTTCTTGCCTGCACAATGATTCTGCTCGCATTTGTTTTTTCGCTTGACGCTTTCGCTTTTAATCCGACAGGCATCATTGTGACCCCAAGCGACGGTGTTTTGCTCAAAGGCGGCTCCGCGGTAATAGAAGTGCAGGGCGAAGGCATCGAGCAGGTGAAAGCTGACATCTTTATCCTTGATGGCGTCAAGATTTACTCGACCGGCTGGAAGGTCGGTTCAACCATAAACTTTGAAAGCAATTACTTTATAGGTCAGGTAAGTTCCGGCGTAGTGCATTACAAGGTTTACGCGAAAGGCGGCGGCCTTGAACAGCTTGTGCAGGAAGGCTTGATTGAAGTCAAGGATTACACTGCCACAACAGTGCCTTCGCCGCAGATTGAGGCCGGCGTTGCAGAGGTCGGCGGCTCCTGGCAAACCATTACATTCTCTGAGAATTTCAACAACCCGGTTGTTGTGGTAAAATCTTTCGGCGATTCCGGGAATCCCTCGACAGCAAAAGATTTGGGGCATTTCCTTACTCCGAGAATAAGGAATGTCAAGAGCGACAGCTTTGAAATAATGCTGCAGCAGCTTGGCGGCGGGACTTTCGGCGACAAAGAAGAGGTTTCATATCTTGTTGCCGAAGCAGGGCACTATAAGACCGGCGGATTTGAAATTGAGGCAGGGACTTCCCTGGCATTTAAGTTTTCTTTGCTGCCTGTCGGGTTGCTGCTGCCGGGAAGGATAAGGACTCATACCTCCTTCAAGCCGCATTTCGAAAAAGAGCCGGTGATAATCTCTTCGGTCACGACTTTCAACGGTTCTGACCCTGTCACAACCAGGAACACAAAAGACTGGGTCAATATATTGTTTTTGGGCATTCCCACCACTGTTATACTTGGCGATTTCACTGAAGGCTTCACAGCGATTGTCGACGAGCCAGGGTGGGATGCCCTGCAATACCATGCGCCTGAAAAGGTTTCCTATATTGCAATCACCCCGAACGTTGGCGTCATCGGGGGAAGGCAGGTTTATGTAGGGAACGGCGAAATGGTTGACGAAAAGGCAAAAGGGATTTCGTTCCAGGGCTTGTTCACTGAAAGGCCTGCGCTGATTGCGGACATGCAGTCCTATAATGGCGACGATTGGGCGGTTGTAAGATATGCTTCTTTAAGTCCTTCAAGCGCAAAGCTCCTGATTGCGGAAAAATCAGGCGGCAACCACTGGCTTGAAAAAGTCGGTTATATTTTGGTCGGGCCAGGAGAGGCACCCCCTCTTGTCGCGCACTTCACCGCAACCCCGATGCAGGGCGCACCGCCATTGGCAGTGCACTTTGATGGTTCGGGCAGCACCGGCGCCGCATCGTATTCCTGGGCTTTCGGCGACGGAACAACAGGAACCGGAGCCACAATTGACCACACTTACAATTCCGAAGGCACTTTCAAAGCAAGGCTTACAGTCACAGACGGTTCAGGGGCCACAACTTACTCTGAAAAAGACATAATCGTTTCAAATTCGATCGGCCTTGTTGCGAACATCACTGCCGACAAAACAATTTGCACGAATTTCCCGTGCACTTTCAATTTCGACGCTTCGGCCAGCACAGGCCAGATAACAAACTATGAATGGGATTTCGGCGACAGTTCCCAGAAAGAAAGCGGTGCAACCAAAATACAGGTATCGCACCAATACAAAACCAAGGGCTCGTATACCGTCACCCTGAAGATTTCCGATGCCGCAGGCAATTCAGACACGACAACAATGGTTGTCGGCATCGGCTGCAATTCAAATGCCGATTGCGCCTGCGGGAACGGCTGCTTCAACGGCGTGTGCCTGAACCCGCTTATCGCAATCAGCAAAAGCGGAGACCAGATTGTCCCGTTCACAGGAAGCCAAAAGGACATTGTTACTGTTTGGACTCTTTCAAATGCGGGAAGCACGAAAGCGATTGTGAAGGACTTTTGGGTTAAAGGCTGCGAAGGCTACAATTGCAGGATAGAAATTGTCGGGCAGGGCGGCCAGATCATAGCGCCGAATTCGAGCGCTGTCCCAAGCAATTCATGCCAGGGAGGCACAAGCCCGGCACCGACTCCGGCGCCAGGCGCTTCGCCGGCTCCTGCTGTTTCGCCGACGCCCACTCCAAATGCTTCACCAACGCCGACTCCATCCCCTGGCGCTTCACCGACACCCGGAACTTCGCCCTCTCCAACCCCCTCGGGTTCCCCAACTCCGTCCCCGACTCCGGCTGTTTCGATTTCCAGCGTCACACTTGAAAAGACTTCGATAAAGCAGAACGAGGTGTTAAGGGTTTGGGTTGAAGGCACAGGCATTCAGTTAGTAAAGTTCGAGGTCACAAACAAGGCCACAGGCGCGGAATTCCTGCAGAAAACAAGCCCGGCAATGAAAACCTTTGTCGAGCCATTTTCTTCAACTAAAACATATTTTGTGGTCAATACCTGGAAGAACGGCGCTGATTTGGCGCCTGTCGGCACATACAAACTGAAAGTGACTGCTTACGGCAACAATATTCAGGCCGTGAAGGAAGCCGAGTTTTCGGTTGTTTCAGGCCAGCTTTCTTCGATGCAATTTGAGCCATATATTTTGATTGACAAGGAATCCTGCAGCGCTCCGTGCACTATAAAATTCACTGGCGATGCCTCGAAGATTTTCGCAGAATCGGTTTCATATATTTGGCACCTCACAAACCTGTCCACAGGCAGCGGCGTCATTGGTTTCAATTCGCCGTCCACCTTCAATTCGCCGGGCAAGTTCAGGCTTGACCTGAACGTTTATTCGGCACAGCCAGGCAACCGCAAAGGGATTGTCTCGAAAACAATAACCGTCGGCGGCGCAGGAAGCCTTGAAGAAAAAGCAAAAGAAACCGAAACTGCTGCATTCTTCATAGAGCCGAACCCGACAGTAATAAGCAATAATAATTTCAGCCTTGACAGCGTAAGGACCCAACCGAATCCCTTCGACAACAATTCCCAGACAACAAAGTTTGTTGCGGAGGGCACAGGGATTGCAAAAATCAAGGTCGATGTGCTGGATATGTCAGGCCATCCTGTTTTCGGCACAGACTTTGTTTCAGGCACCGTTTTTGACTGGAACGGCAGGAAAAGCAGCGGTGAACTGCTTGCATACGGCTTCTACCACTATAATGTGATTGCAATCAACGGTGACAGCAGCAAGAACGCCCATAAGAACGGCACGCTTACAATCTCGCCCCCTTTTTCAGGGGGCGGAAACGAAGGCCAGCCATCGGATGGCAATGGCAGCGGAACGCCTCCGGGGCTTGTGGCAGGCCAGATTGCGCTCGAGCCAGGTCAGAGTGCGAAAATAATAGTGCGCGTGCTTGGCGTTAACCCGCCGGCAGCAAAGGCCGAATTGCAGATAGGGCTTGTTGCAGGTTACACAGACCAGGCCGGCTTGAGCAACAAGGTTGCAGAAAGCCACCAGAAGGCAAAACTGGTTCTTGCGAATGCAGGCACCGGGAAATTCAATGTAAAACTTAAACTGAAAGAGCAGACCGCGTGCATAGGCTGGGGCGATGTTTACGGAGCCACAGGCAAAAGTGCCGCCCCGCGCGTTTTGTTCGACTGGTCTTTCACCGCAGGCGAAAGCGAGCCTGTCGCGATAAACCAGTGCGACAAGAAGGCAAGCGGAGAGTTTGTTTACTGTGATGCAACCCAGTTCATGATAGAATTGCTGAAAAAGCTCCACAAAATTGATGCTGCCGGCGGCACAGGCGCCGCAGCGCTCACTGAATTCCAGGCATACCTTATGCCTGACGGCTTTTCAGAGGATTTCAGGAAAGACTTCGAGAATTATTATAAAAATGCGTTTTTCTCGACTCCGTCCTGGTTCGGCAGCCCTTCAAGCCCGTGGTCGGAATATATCACAAACTTCGAAAGGCTCAAGTTCGAGCCGGCGGACATTGCAGAGCCAGGCCTTTACAGGGTGAAACTCGAATTTTCCTTTGAAAAAGGCGATTACGAGTTCTTTGACGGCGGAACCCCTATTGCAAAGATTGTTGTGAAAATGGAAAAAGTGCAC
>JAZDDY010000053.1:0-5737 GCA_043809265.1 Candidatus Iainarchaeum sp. | reverse complement strand
CCCGTAGGAGCGCTCCCTGAATGTTGCCGGAACGCTGTTGACCTTGAAGCCTTCAATTTTTGCCAGAATTATCATTTCCGCAAGAAAAAAAATCATTTTGTCTGTAGGGTGAAATTTTTGCCAGACCTCTTTTTTCATTGCCCTGAAATTCAAGGAAAAATCGCTCACAGGCGTAAGAGTGACCAGGGAAATGTATTTGTTGCCCCAGTTGCTGATGATACCCCTTATCCTGATAACAGGGCTTTTTTTCTCAAATCGCGAGCCTTTCATGAATCGTGAGCCTATGACCATGCCGTAGCCGTTATCTATTTCTGTCAGGAGCAGCGGGATTTCGTTGATGTCAAGAGAGAGGTCGGCATCCATTGAAAGCATCACTTTCGCATCGGCCTTGTCGTATGCCTCTTTGAGCGCAGCCCCCACTCCCTCTTTTTGCTTCCTTATCACGACCCTTATGTTTCCGTATTTTTTGTTCAAGCCCTGTGCGACCTTCCAGGTCTTGTCAGGGGAATTGTCGTCCACAACAAGGATTTCCGCATCGATTTTGCTTTTTTTGAAGAATGCCTCGAGCTGCGGCACCAGTTTCCTGATGTTTTCTGATTCGTTGTAAGTGGGTAGAATTACCGAAAGCTGCCTCATTTCAGGATCACGCCCATAATTTATAAAAACGATGCAGGCTTCTTTTAATAATATTTGGCTTAACGGTGTTCTTATGCAGGGAAAGGTTTTCATAGGCGATTTCAAGGTCGGCGCCAGGGAGCGCGAGCTCGTTGGCAAAGTCCTTGATTCCAACAGGCTTTCGGAATGGAAAATGGTCGAAGAGTTCGAGCAAAAATTCGCGGCATATGTGCAGAGAACGAATGCGGTCGCCTTCAACTCCGGCACTTCAGCCGAAATCTGCGCTTTCGAGGCGTTGAAACAGGGCGGAAGGCTCGACCCTAAAAAAAAGCCGCTTGTGCTCACAAACCCGCTCACTTTTGCCGCCCCGATTAATGCCATAAAGCTCACAGGCTTCGAGCCTGCTTTTGCGGACATTGACCTTTCCACCCTAAACCTTTCAACTGAAAAACTAAAGGAGTTCTTCGAAAGCCCTGCGGCGCAGGAATGCGGGGCATTGATGCCTGTGTTCCTAATGGGCTTTTCCGCAGACATCCTTGAAATGGAAAAAACAGCAAAAAAGGCAGGGGCGGTCCTTTTCAGCGATTGCGCCCAATCCCACGGCGCTGTTTTCAAGGGCAAAAAAATCGGCTCTTACGGCGATTTGAGCGCTTTTTCTTTTTACATCTCCCACAATATTCAGGCCGGCGAGATGGGCGCGCTAGGCACAGACGACCAGGAAATGGTTTCAATGTTCAGGAAACTCAAGTCCTATGGGAAGAACGCCTCGCAAAGGGAACCCTCAAAAGAATTTTCTGCATTGCTCAAGAGCAAAGGCATTGCGCTCGAAGATGTGGACGCAAGGTTCACAATGGAATTCATAGGCTACAATTTCAGGGCCACAGAATTGAGCGCTGCGGTCGGCATAGGCCAGCTCGAAAAAGCCGATGAAACCAAAAAGAAAAGGCAGGAAAATGTAAAGTACCTTAACGAGGGCCTGCAGAAATTCTCGGACCTCCTGCAATTGCCATCCTTTTCGAAAGACAACGATTATTTGGGCTACCCGGTCATCATAAAAAAACCTGAAAAAATCAGCAGGAGGCAATTCAGGGACAAAATGGAGGCACAGGGCATAGAAACCAGGCCTTTGTTCGGCTGCGTCCCATTCCACCAGCCCCAATATGTTTACCTGCGGAAAAAATATGAGGGATTGTTGCCAAATGCGGCGCATGCAGGCGAGCACGGCTTTTATCTCGGCTGCCATCAGTATCTTGTGCAGGCAGACCTTGACAGGGTAATAAAGGCTGTCGGCGAAACGGTCGGAAAAAAATGAAACCCGAAAACGTTTTTCAGGAAAAAAAACTGCTTTTTTTGGCCTTAATCCTCCTGCTCGCTTTTAGCCTCAGGGTTTTCAATCTCGCAGACCGGCAGCCCGGTGTCGACGAGGAACTCACAATAAGGGTCACCAAAAGCTTCGGCGACGCCCTGTTATTTTCCAATTCGGACTTTTATCCCCCGCTTTCATATATTTTCATGGTGCCGATAATCTCGTTTTTCGGGGCGTTCGGCGCAAGGATCGTGTTTGCGCTTGCCGGCGTTCTGGCAGTTTTCCTTTTCTATCTCCTTGCCAAAAACTTTTTCCCTGAAAGGGAAGCGCTTCTCTCAACGCTCCTTTTTGCCCTAAATCCCCTCAATGTCTTCTATTCAGTAAATTTGCGCCAGTACATTTTCCTCCTAGTTTTGTGCCTTGCGGCAATGATTGCAATTATTTCGCTGCTCAAAAAATTCTCATGGAAGCCGTTGGCTGCCCTCTGCATTTCGCTTGTTTTGATGGGCTTCATCAATTATGTGTGCTGGGCGTATGCGGTTGCCGCTGCCCTGTTTGCCCTGATTTTTCTCAGGAAAAAGGATTATTTCAAAAAATGCGCTGCAGGCATCTCGCTTGTATTCCTCCTGTTCGCCCTGCTCCTGCCGCTGGCGCTTTCGCAGTTCGGCAATTTTTCGAAAAGCCAGTATTACGCAGGCTCGGCATTCAACCCGGCAATTTACCCTTATGCGCTCTACAAGTTTGTGGTAGGCGTCAACATTTCAAGCGCGATTGATTTTTTCCCTCCGCTGCTTTTGGCTGTGCCTTTAGTTCTGGGCCTGGCGTCATACGGTCTGTTCCTTTTTTGGAAAGAAAAAAGCGATTCCTCAAAATTCATCGCCTTCTTTTTCATTGTCTCTGCGGCAATCCTTGCCCTCGGCTCGCTCAAGGCGCCGATGCTTTTCTCTTTCCGCTATCTTTTTCCACTCATGCCGGCATTCATTCTTTTCCTTTCCAAAGGCATTTTCGCGCTCAAGGGAAAGAAGGCTATGCTGGCAGCGGCGGCCGTCCTCCTGTTCTGGCTTATGGCAGTTGCCTACTATTATTCAGTTTCCTCCATGCCTGATTGGAACGCGCTTATCGGGCTGTGACAGTACCAAAACCCATTTATAAACCCAAAATGCAATTTATATGTAAAGGGCTGTCTTGAATGAAAATACTGCACTTAATGCACCATTTCAGGCCGTGCATAGGCGGCATGGAGCGCTCGCTGGAAGAATCCTGCATCGAAATCGTGAAGGCTGGGCACGAATGCAGGGTGGTCTGCCTTGACAGGTGCGCGCATGCAAGCGAAAAGCTGCCTGCCTGTGAAGAGTTCAGGGGCATTGACATAATCCGCATTCCATTCCTTGATTTTGGGCCGTATAAAATCGCCTTCGGCGCCCTTAAGCACGCGCGCGATGCGGATGTGATTCATGTGCACGGCCTCGGTTTTTTTTCAGACCTGGCACTCCTCTCAAAGTTTATACATAATAAGCCTGTTGTTATCGGCTCGTATGGCGGTATTTTCCACACTGGTTCTAATCCAATAAAATGGCTTTATTTTTATTTCTGGAACCGCCTCCTTCTCCGCCTTGCGGACAAGGTTGTCGTGATAAGCGGCCATGATTTTGGGCTTTTCAAAAAAATCGTGCCTGACAAAAAGCTGGCATTGATTCCGGTGCCTGTGGAAACCGATTCTTTCAGTCCCGGAAAAAAGGAAAAAGGCTCTTTTGCGTTTGTAGGCAGGCTCAGCAAAAACAAACGCGTCGATCTCCTGATTGAAGCCTTTGCCAAGGCCTTTAAGGGAAAAAAGGCGAAGCTGTACATTGCCGGAAACGATTTTGAGGGCCTTCTGCCGGGCCTTAAGGCTCAAGCCGAAAAAGAGGGGATTTCAAAACAGGTTTTCTTCCTCGGCGTCGTGAACGACAGCGAATTGCATTCGCTTTTGTCAAAATCCGAATTTTTCGTTTCCGCATCCGATTACGAGTCCTTTGGCATAAGCACCATCGAGGCAATGGCTTCTGGCTGCGTTCCAGTGCTCAGCAGAATCCCGTCCTTTGAGTCTTTTTTGGAAAATGAAAAGAACGGTTTCCTGCTGGATTTCCATGAAACCGGAAAAGTGGCTTCAAAATTGCAGGATATTTCCGGAATGCCTGAAAAACAGCTTGCCGGAAAAAGAAAGAATGCGATTGCGTTTTCTAAAAGGTTTTCGCCTCGGCGGATAGCCGGGGAATTGATTTCACTTTACTCCAACCTATAGGCTTTTTTATTGTGATGGGCTTTAAACTTTAAACGGTGGCTTGATGCGCGTTTTGATAACTGGGATAGGCGGTTTCATTGGAAAACACCTCGCAGGCGAGGCAATGTCTGCAGGGAAAGCCGAGGTTTTCGGCACAATCCTTCCGGGCGAGAAGGCTGATTTTCCCGGGATTGAAAAAAGTGGCATCAAAATCCTTGAATGCGACATCAACGATGCCGAAAGGCTCAATTCGATTGTGATGGATGTCAGGCCGGACATTGTTTTCCATCTTGCAGCGATTGCAAACGTTTATCTTTCATGGACTATCCCTGAAAAGACTGTCAGGGTGAACCTTTTGGGTTCGCTCAACCTGCTGGAAGCGGTCCGCAAGCACGCCCCAGGCGCGACAGTATTGCTTTCCAGCACTAGGGAAGTTTACGGCGCTGTGAAAAAAAGCGAGTTGCCGATAACGGAAAAGCAGGAACCCAATCCAATGAACCCTTATGCGGTAAGCAAGCTTGCAATGGAAATGCTCGGCCGCAACTATTACAGCAATTACGGCCTGAAGGTTGTGATATTGCGCTCTTTCAATATTACCGGCCCTGGCAGGCCTTCGGAGTTTGCGTGCAGCGACTGGGCAAAACAGGTTGCGGAAATAGACTTGGGAAAAAGGGAACCAGTGATCGAGACAGGCGCGGTTAGCGCCGTAAGGGATTTTACTGATGTAAGGGATGCGGCGAGAGGTTTCTGGCTTGCTGCAAACAAGTGCAGGCCGGGCGAGCCATACAATTTGTGTTCGGGAAAAGGCCACGAGATGGGCAAAGTGCTTGAAATGGTTTCAGGCATTTCCGAAAAAAAAGTGAAGACAATAACAAAAAAGGAAAAGATTGTCAGGATTGAGGTGCCTTACGCCGTCGGAAGCAACAACAAGCTGAGGAAGGCCACTGGCTGGAAGCCTGAAATCAAGTTTGAGCGCACGCTTTCAGACCTTGTCGATTACTGGAAAAAAGAGCTTTCAAAATAGGCCAAAGACCGCATTCTCTTTTTTCTTTGTCCATTCGAATTTTTTCATGCCCCCGAGCATGGCCTTTTTGAATTTCTTTTCGTAGCCTTTGCCGTAATATTCCAGGATCGCTTTTGCCAGCGCTTCAGGGTCCTGTGCAGGGACAAGCAGGCCGTTTTTTCTGTTTTCAATCAAGTCCACGTTGCCGCCCACGCTTGTGGTTATAATTGGGGTGTTGTGGCCGAACGCAAGCTGGATGATTCCTGATTCGGTGGAAGAAACATATGGCAAAACCACGGCATCGCATGCAGTGAAATAAAGTGCGGCCTCTTCGTCAGAAACATAGCGGTCGACTATTTTCACGTTTTTTGAAATCCCGAGTTCTTCAATAAGCGCTGTGAATTTTTCCTTGGGCTCCCAGAATTCGCCAACGATATGCAGTTCGATGTCTTTTTCAGCAAGCACTTCAGGCATCGCCCTAAGCAGGAATTCGAGGCCCTTGTAGGGGCGCACAAAGCCGAAGAAAAGGATGCCCGGCTTTTTTATGCCCAGT
>JAZDDY010000052.1:0-4847 GCA_043809265.1 Candidatus Iainarchaeum sp. | reverse complement strand
AGATATAAGCCCTGAAGTAAATAAGGTTTTCGAAGCTGACCGAGGCGCTTTTCCCAGTCACTTTCACTTCTTGGCCCATGGTTTCGCTCATCTCTTTGGCTTTTGAAGGGTTTATTTCCGTGATTTTCGGTTCCCCAAAGCTTTCTGGATAGCAGAAGGATACGCCGCCGTTCAGCGGCAGTAACTTGAAGCCTTCCTTGCACTGCTTTGCCTGCGGCTGCGTGCAGCCCAGAAGGAAAACAACTGAAAAAAGCAGAATCAAGGGCAAAACGTATCGTTTCATGCTTTGATTATGGCCTAAGAGATATTTAATCGTTGCGGCAGGCTTCCAAATCCCATATCGCTTTTATATTTATCTTTGATGTATGAATATACTATGCTAGAGGATTTTATCGAAGCGAACAAGATTGACGCAAAGCGCGTGCCAGGCAAGTTTTCCGAGAACCTTGCCCGCTGCGTGCTTCTCATGCCGAGGGCTGAGGGCAGACTGCCTGTGCTTGCGGTTGTGCCTTCCGCGACAAGGCTCAGCCTTGAAAAGGCTGCCAAGGCCTCAGGCTCAGGCGAGCTCGGGGAATCGGATGAAAAGGAAGATTTCAAGGTCACAGGCTACTGGCACAGCTTTCTTCCCCCGATTTCGATTTACGGCGTGAAAGTGTTAGTGGAAAAATCCCTTTTAAAAAAGCCTTTCCTTAATTTCCTTATCAAGGAAGAACTGACGCTCAGGATCGCCCCGAACATAATACTTGAATTCAACGAAGACTCAGCCGAATGCGATTTGCTCGAGTAATGGTCTAAATGAAAATTGACACCCACATCCATTCAGTTTATTCAGGCCATGCCTCGCTCACGCCTGCCGCCATCGTTGATTTCTGCAAAAAAAACAATATCGTGCCGGCGCTCACGGACCATAACACCACGGCCGGCTGGGCTTCTTTTTCCAAAGAGGCAAAAAAGGCAGGCATTCCATTCATATTGGGCGAGGAAATAAAGGTTTGCGAAAACGGAAAGCCCTGCGGCGAACTCCTCGCATTGTTCCTTGAAAAAGAAGTGAAGGGCGGCGAAATTGGGGAAGTGCTTGATTCCGTGCGCGCGCAGGACGCGCTTGTCTCGGCGGCGCACCCTTTCGATTTTTTCCGTAAGGCATTGTTTTTCAGCGAAAAGCGGAGGGAATTCGCCAAAAAACTCGATGCGGTGGAAGTTTTCAACAGCCGTTCTTACCTGGATTCCTTCAACAAAAAGGCGCAGGCGTTTGCGAAAAAGAAAAAAACGCCTTTCACTGCGGGAACAGACGCGCATTTTTCAATAGAGCTTGGAAACGCCTTCATGGAAACCGATGCCTCTTCGCTTGAAGAGGCGAGGAAGAAAATCCTGAAGGGAAAATGCTCTTTCTCTGGGCATCTGTCGCCGCGCCGCATCCATGTTTACACCCAGCTTGCCAAAATCGAATTTTTCAGGCAGTGGTTCGGATGAAACTCCCTGGCAAAAAGCTTTCCGGTGCTGTTCCGGAAAAGGCGCGGGAAATCGAGCGCGTTGAATTCGAAGGCAAGGAAATCATTCTGGTGGGCACCGCGCACATCAGCAGGGAAAGCGTCGCGCTTGTCAGGAAAACAATCGAAGAGGAAAAGCCTGATGCCGTCGGGGTGGAACTTGACAGGCAGAGGTTCGCCCAGCTCAAGTCCGGAAAGAAATGGATGGAGCTTGACATTTTCCAGGTAATCCGTTCAGGGCAATCCTATCTCCTGCTCCTGAACCTTCTCCTTGCCGGCCTCCAGAAGCGTTTCGGCGACAGTGTCGGCGTGAAGCCAGGCGAGGAAATGATGGAGGCGATTTCTGCGGCTGAAGAGAGCGGCGCCAATGTCGTTCTCCTTGACAGGGATATCAGCATCACGATGAAGAGGGTGATTGGGGCGATGGGCTTGATTGAAAAAATGAAGCTTTTGTCAGGCCTTTTCATGTCGTTTTTCGGCGTCGGCGAGAAAATCAGCGCTTCGCAGGTCGAGGAATTGAAGCAGAAAGACATGCTCACCCATTTGATTGAGGAGTTGGGCAGGGAAATGCCTAAAACCAAAAAGGTTCTTGTGGATGAAAGGGATTTGTATATCGCGAACAATATCTTGAACGCGCCTGCGAAAAAAATTGTTGCAGTTGTGGGCCTCGGGCATCTTGAAGGCATAAAAAAGCTCCTTGACAGGAAAAGGGATGTTTCTGGCCTGCTCAGCGCGCCGAAGGCAAGGAATTACCTTGCGATACTGAAATATGCAATCCCTGCGCTTCTTATCCTGCTGCTTGCGTGGGGCTTTTATTTCAAGGGCTTTGAGGCTTTTGCCGAAATGGTTGTTTTCTGGATTGCAATAACCGCTTTTTGCGCCGCGCTGGGCGCGCTTGCGGCAAGGGCGCACTGGAAATCTGTGCTTGCGGCATTTATTTCTGCGCCTGTTACCACAATACATCCCGCGCTTGCGGCAGGATGGTTTGCAGGTTATGTAGAAATAAAGGAGCGCAGCCCGAAGGTCAGGGATTTCGAGTCCTTGGGCGACATAAAAGGCATTGGGGATTTCTATAAAAACAGGGTCACGCGCGCATTGTTGGTTGTTGCGCTTACAAACGTTGGTGCCACAATCGGAACGCTCATAGCGCTGTCATTTTCTGCCTCGCTGCTTCTCTGACCGGTCACTCTATTCTTGTGCCTGGATTCACTTCGCCGTCTGTTGTGACCAGCGAGTATTTGCCCTCTGCGTTCTGGACCGCGAGCAGCATTGCCTCGCTTTTGATGCCTGCGATTGTGGCAGGCTCGAGGTTTGCGACCACAACGATTGTTTTTCCGGTTAATTGTTCTGCAGAATAGAATGCCTTGAGGCCTGCGACAATCGTCCTCTGCTCTGTGCCAAGGTCTATTTTGAGCTTGTATAATTTGTCTTTTCCCGGAACCTCTTCGGTCAGCAGGATTTTCGCAGCCTTCAGTTCGATTTGCTTGAATTCCTGGAACGAAACCATTTCCAAATCACGCTCCTGTTATTGATTAAATCAAAAAACCTTAAAAAAGTCATTCAAGGCTTCCCTTTCGGTTTTGTGGCGGTTATCTGGTGGGTTATCCCGTAAAAGTTTGTCCAAGGCGTCCTGCGGCTGTCCTTAAGCTCGTGGCTTTCGACTTCAAAGCCGGCCCTTTTAAGCATCCTGACCACGGGTTGAAAGTCGACATATCCGATGGCGATATGCATTCTTCCGCCTGGCATCAGTTTCCTGTAAGCCAGTGCAATCACGCTGCGCGTGTAAGGCCTCCGCTCAGGGTTCAAGGTGTCATCTATGTTCCTTGGCTTCCTGGCATAGTGCCCTAAGGCCATTTCCGAGGTGACCATTTCGACAGAGTTATCCGCCTCTCCCTCGAGGCCGCTCAAGAAATCAGTTTTTTTCTGCTCGAGATTCCTCGGGCGGCGGCCGACAAGGCCCTTGACGTCGAAGCCCTTGAACCTGACATTGGGGAATCTTTTGGCATAATTTTTGGACTTGGAGGCCGGCCTCCTGCCTTTTCCCCCATCCACATTCCCCAAATGGATGACTATCCTTGTTCCTCCAACGTCTTTTGCGGCACGCCCGGCTGGTTTTTTGAGCATATTGAAAATAGGAGGGACAAACAATTTAAGGGTTATTCAACCGCGTCGTGCCCTGCTTTTTTCTTGAGGTAGGGCAGTATTGTGCCTTTCTTTTCCCCTTCATTGATGAGCTTCCTGGCGTAAAGCATTCTCTGTATTGCGCCCACTGTGACCATTGCAATCAGTATCCAGAACACAACCCTCATTGTTTCAAAGCCGTTTATTTCAGGCATGAAAGATGCAACCAGCAGCCCCAACAGGAACAATGCCAGCTTGTCTGCGTGCTCGCCTATTGCGGGCCAGTCCCTGTTGTCCGCAACCACCACAAGCGCAGCGCGTGGTTTCGCATACGATTCCATCAATGAAAGCCCGACTGCCAGCGCGCTTTCAATCCCGAAATGGAACGCGAAGGCCGCAAGCAGTATCACTTCAGTGTATTTGTCCATCATTGTTTCAAAGTAATTCCCGAAATATGTTGTTTTTTTCTGCTGTTCAGCAACGCTGCCGTCAATGAAATCCATGAGGATTGCGAGAAAAGCGAAAACAAAAGCGAAGAGATATTGCTGGAAATAAATGAAATATGCCGCGCACAACGCGAGGGGAATTCCAAGAAAGGAAACCAAATTCGGCGGCACCCTAAGCCATACGAACGGCTTTGCCAGGATGAAAGTGAGCGATTTTGTAAGCGGCCTTGTTTTGCCAAGCATTGCCTTAACCTCTCGCAGCTTTAACAAAATTCAGGAATAACGGGTCGGGGTTTAACGGCCTTGAAGTGAGTTCGGGATGGTATTGTGATGCCATATAGAACTTGTGCTTCGGCAATTCCAATACCTGCATTATCGGCTGTTTTGGGGCTTTTCCAGAGAAAACCATGCCTTTTTTCTCTAGGCATTCGATGTATTGTGGATTTAATTCCCAGCGGTGCCTGAACCTTCTCCTTACAGTTTTCTTTTTCCCGTGAATTTTGAACGCAATCGTGCCAGGCTTCAATTCGACGTCATGGCCTCCGAGGCGCATGTTGCCGCCTAGGCTTATGATGTCCATCTGCTCGGGCAGCAGGTCTATCACCGGCTCGCAGCATCCGGGAATTGTTTCTGTGCTGTTCGCTTCCTTTAATCCGCACACTTCCCTTGCAAACGAAATGACCGCCATCTGGAAGCCGTAGCACAATCCAAGGAAGGGAATGTTGTGTTCCCTGCAATATCCTGCGACCATTATTTTGCCTTCCGCGCCCCTTTTTCCGAAGCCGCCAGGGAT
>JAZDDY010000051.1:0-8537 GCA_043809265.1 Candidatus Iainarchaeum sp. | reverse complement strand
GAATTTTGAAATCGATGTCAGCGGTTCAGACCTTTTTGCAAAGGATTATACTGTAGTAGTGGCCGAAACAGGCAATGACAAGAACATGCTTGCGCACAAATTTGCTGACCGAAGCAAGGAAATAATCAGGTCACGACACGGCCAGAATCTCTACCGCTACCCCAATTCAAAAAAAGGCACTACCGATCTCAAAATACGCCTTTACTGTGTGGCGATATATTTTTTGTTCAAAGAACTGCAAAAACGCTTTAAGTTCAGGGAAGCCACTATCGACATCTGCAGGGATTTTCCAGGAAACGAGGCCGACATAAGGCAAAGCCTAAAACACCTTTTGGGCGCCAAACTTGGCTTGTCTGTGGCAATGCATTTCACTAAACTGCCCAAGGAATCCATCGCAGACAAATACGCTTTTTTGATAAGGCACGATTCGTATAATAAACTGGGCAAATACTGTCTCGAAATCAAAACAGAGCAATTTGAAGAATTCCTCAAGCCAAAAAAAGCAAGATGAGCGCGCACTGGGCACCGTTTGGTTGAATCCTAGTTTGCCCTCAGGACTGGTTACCTGCAGAACGCCCTAGCACCAGTGCAAAATAGAATATATTGCAAAATGTTTAAAAAAGAAAGCCAACCGGCAACAACCAGCCATTGGCGCCCAAAACATCGCGCAAGATTTTTATTCGGTTTTGATTGATTAGTTATTTTAAGGTGTTTTTATGCCTACACGAAAGCCGCCGGCTTCAAAGAGGGTGGGGGGCGGGAAAAAGCCGCTCGTTCCAGGCATGCACTGGAAGCCTACTGCGGTAATGGATTTATTGCTTGAAGAACAGGCAAGGCTTTCCCCTGATGCCTTAAGGCTCAAACGCCACGGTGGCGGCAGGCCGCCAGGGCGCAGGGATTCCAAGCCAAGGCAGCGCGGCCCAAAAAAGTGATTCGGCTATTTCCCGTATTCTTCCCTTGTGTGGATATAGAAATAGATCGCCCCGCCTGCCGCCAGGAGCAATATTGTTGCGCCTGCGAGCAATATGGGGTTTTCTTCCATGAACGAGACTGTTGCGGGATTGCAGGTTTTTTCCTTGAGGCCGTCCGCTGAAAAAGTGCAGCCGATTTCGAAATCCCCGTTGCCTGTTGCTTTTGCCTTCAAAGTGAAGGATTTGGCCTGCTTCGGTTCAAGCAACGGCACTTTGATTTCATTGCCGCTGCCTTCTGCGAGTTCAAGGCCTTTGCCTAGATTCAGGCTTATTTTTGCGTTTGAAATAGGGATAATTTCCTTGTTGAAAATCGTGACAACAAAGATTGTTTCCTTTGAAAAGCCGTTCACAGATTCGATGCCGATTGCCGTGGTCAGTGCAGGCTCGCCTTTCGGGTTGATGAACACAAGGTTCGATTTCAAGGATTCTTCTTCGCCGAAAACATTCTTGTATTTTGCGATTGCAGGCGGCAATTGCATCGGCACAGCGCTTTCAATCCTGATAGTGTATGTTAGCACTTTTGTTTCGCCTGCATTCACGATTCCCTCGAAGACTGTCTGGCCTATTTCCTTCCTTGAAGTGGTTATGCCTGCCAGTTCCTTGCGGTTCCTTAAATCGACATAGGAGAGGCCGGTGCCTTCGTTCGCTATTTTCAGGATTATGTTTAAGTCCTCGCCGAGGGCTGCATCATAGCTTTCAACGCATTCCCCTGAATCAAGCAAAATGCATGAAACAAAGCCCTGCTCGGTGAAAACAGGCTTTTTGTAATAGCCGATAATGGATTCGTTTGATAAAACAGCGCGCGTCACATTCTTGCCTGTTTTGATGCATGCTTCCAGGGCGTTTTCCTTCAGCACCTGCCCCCTTTCGAGTTCGGCCCTTGCCCAGCAGCTTTCGGCAGTGCACCTGAAATCTTCAATCCGGAAGCTGCCGACAGTTTTATTGTTGAGCCTAAGGGAAACCACCGCTTCGCCTGCCGGCGCCGGATAGAATTCTGCATTGATTGAAATGATCGGGTAAAATTCAATTCCCGGATCAGGAACAGAAAAAACAAATTCGGAGCATTGCTCGACTTCGATTCCCTTGGCTTCAATGCTGTTGTAACCCAGTTCCCTGAGCGAAACCTCTTCCGCTGCCAGCGCAGTGCCGAGCGCCAGCAGGAACGCAAAAACAAGAAGAATTTTATTGTTCAATTATCTCCCTCCGCCTCAACTCCTTTAAGATATTGGAAAGAGTCTCTTTTATTCCTTTCTCATTCCTCACTTCAATAATCTTTTTTGGGCCATATTTTCTTAAAGCGTGCTTTTTGCAGTAATCGATGCCTTCGCAGAAAACATTGTCCTGCACTTTTTCCGCAGCGTATCTTCTCCCGGAAAGCCTTGCCTCCAGGAGCTCGGGATGCGTTCTCAGCAAAATGACGGCGTCGGCAGGCAGTTTCACCTCGCACAGGACATGGCCTTCGAGGATGATATTCTTGTGTTTTTTGAGTTCTGTCGAGGCAACCCTTTTGAGCGCCCCCAATGGAATTACAAGCTCTGAACCTGCGTGGTCCCATTTGCCGATGCCTTTCTCCAAAGCCAAATCCCTTTCATTGACAACCGCACAGCCAAGTTTTTTGGCCAGCCGTTTTGCAATCGTTGTTTTGCCTGTGCCAGGCGAGCCTGTGAGGATTAATTTCATGAACTAAATAATAAACGGAAATAATTAAAGTTTGAGCCGTTGCCTGCTGTTATTTTTCCCTTTCGATTATGAGCGTGCCGCCGAACTCCCCGCGGCCTTTTTTGGAAGGCTTTATTTTAACTTTGAACTTCATGCCGGTGCCTTCGCATGCAACCCCGATGGTTTTTTGGATTGGGTCGGCATAATATTTCAGGTTGCCGATGTCTGTTACAATTTTTCCCCCGGCTGCGAGTTTCGAGAGGAGTTGTGCGAGATTGGATTGGAATGCCTTTGGGGGCAGATGGAGAAGCCCGATGCTTGAATAAATGAGGTCAACAGACCCGTTTTTCACGTATCTTGGAAGGTCTTGCGCAATGCCGTGAATGTATTTCACATTTTGGCTGTTGCCCCATTCCTTGTAGGCTGTGTCCGAGAACCCATAAACCCTGACCCGCTGCCCGAATTTTTTGGCTATTTCTTCTGCTGTCGTTCCTTTCCCACAGCCCCATTCCAGCACTACAGCGGGCCTTGGCCTTACCGCCCTGATGCGCTTTCTGATATCCCTGGTTACTGAGAACCCCAGGTTCTTATTTACCGCCCTCAATTTTGTGGATTCGCTTCCCCAGCCATGGCGCCCGATGATTGCCCGTTCAGTCCGAATACTTTCGGTTTCGATATTTTTATGCCATTGCAGTGCCCGTATCCCGGGAACTCTTGCAATTTTAGTGCGGTCCAGCCTTTGCAGGCTTGGCGCTTTTTTGCCATGGTTTTTCCCATAAATAGGCATTCGGTTCCACCCTGAATTTGCCTAAATATTATGCGCCTATTTTTGTTTTAAAGTGTGTTTTTTGCCAGGCATTCATTCGCGTAAAAGAAGAGAATTGGCTGCAGGGGGTTGGGGTGATGAGGCAAAACAAAACAGTCATTTCCTGCCTTGGAATGCCAAGCAGTTGTCCGGAAGAATCATGCCGCCGCTTTCAAGGGCCCTGCAAAGCATTCTTGCGAGGTCCTCGTTCATTTCAGGGCTTTTTTCGTTTGGATGGCATTTTTTTTCCGGCATTTTGTTTTCCCCCTGCGAGCGTAAATAATATATCCTACCTCTTTATAAACCTAACGCGAAAAAAAGGGAGATTCTGCCTCCTTTTAGGTTATGTAGTTTTTGCAGGGTTTTTCAGCCAAAAATAAGCCCAAAATAGCCTTATTTTTTATGTATATTTGGTTTTTTTCCTGCCAAAAAAATTTTCCAAAAAATCCAAAAAAAACGCGTTATGTAGCGGCGCCCTTAAGCGGAATAATCTTTTTCCGCAGGAAAGAGATTTTGGTAAAAGTTGGCGGCAAGTTTGGCTTCTGCCCTAACATAACTTTTTGGAAAAAAAGCCCTACACCAGCCTTATCGCGTCAAGGTTTTGTGGCGAGCTGGCTTCGATTTTCATTTTCCTGTTCAAAAAGAGCGAGAATGCCGCCACTTTTTCCCTGTCGCCGTGCTGGACGATAACGCGCTTGGGCTTTGGCTTGAGGCGCTTTATGTAGTTTGTGAGCTGGATTCTGTCGCTGTGGCCTGAAAAGCCCTCGATGTTTTCAACCCTCAGCCTCAAGTTCAAGGCTTTTGCCCTGCCGTTCACTGTTATCGGGATGCTTGGGACGCCGTTCTGCAATTTCCTTCCAAGGGAGCCTTCTCCCTGGTATCCGACAAAGACCAACGTGTTTTTCGGGTCTTCTGCCATTGCCTTGAAGTATTCGACGCTCGGGCCGCCTGTCATCATTCCGCTGCTTGCGATTATGATCGAGCCGCCGTCCTTGATTATCTGCTCCCTGTCCATGTCTTTTACTTCCTTGAAGATTTCCGAAGTGAACGGAGAATCATTCTGTAAAATGCGCCTTCTCACTCCTTCCCTCAAATGTTCTGGGTATGCTGTGTGGATTGAGGATGCTTCTAGCGTCATGCCGTCCACATAGCATTTGAAGTTCAGGACATTTCTCCTGTAAAAGTTTTCCAATACAAGCATGATTTCCTGCGCCCTTCCGACAGCAAAGACCGGTATGAGCACGCAGCCGTTCTGCAGTATTGTTTCCTGCAATACCTGCAATAGCCTGTCCTCTGATGCCTGCCTGTTAGGCATTATGTCGTTGTTGCCGCCGTAAGTGCTTTCAATTATCAGCGATTCAAGCCTCGGGTAATGCGAATCGACCGCATCGAATAATCTTGTAAAGCCGAATTTTATGTCGCCTGTGTAAACAAGGTTGTGGGCTCCCTCACCTATGTGCAGGTGTGCCGAAGCCGAACCCAATATGTGCGAGGCGTTGTACAATGTCAGGCGCATGTCCGGCGCAATATCCGTAACCTTTCTGTAATCGCGCGGAATGCAGTATTTTATCATTTCCTTTACGTCGCGCTCGGTGTAAGGGGGCTCTTTTCCTTCTTTTACCAAAACATCGATGTAATCGAATTGCAGTAATGCCATCAGGTCCCTTGTCGGCTCGGTGCAGTAAACCGGGCCTTCATATCCTGATTTGTACAGGTACGGCAGGAACCCGCTGTGGTCCAAATGTGCGTGCGTTATTATGACTGCGTCGAGTTCGCTTGGCGGGAAATGCAGGCCTTCAAGCATCGGGTAAGGGTCATGGTAGGATGCGACGTTTATTCCGCAGTCCATGAGCACTTTGGTTTCGTTGGTTTCGGCCAGAATGCAGCTCCTTCCGACTTCCTTTGAGCCGCCTAAGAACATCAAGCGCATCCAGGGGGTTTTTGCTTCTGGCACATCCCTGTAAATCTTTTCTGCGACTTTTTTCAGTATCTGTTTTCTTTCTTTGTGGTATGAGTGCAGGTGATGCCTTATGCCTCTCAAAATATCGGATTTCTGGGTCGGCGCCCTTATTATTTTAGGCGTCCAGCCTGTTTCAAGGATTATCTGTTTTGATGTGGAGCCTTCCTTGCCGATAACCAAGCCAGGCTTTAACGCTTCAATCACGACCTCGCTGAAAGAATCCTCGAACTCTATTTCAGTGACTCCTGCCTCTTTTGGCACGATTTTTTCAATCGCTTCCCTTGCCCTGTCGTGTTCTGTGAGCAATGACTTGTCTGTCCTCACGTTAAGCATTTTTTTTAATTCAAAAGCCGCTTTTGCGACCAGGTTCTCGTTTTCAAAAAAGGCATTCGGGTTCTGCGTGTAAATCGCTATCTCCGGCCCCTCTATCTCTATTTTTGTGACCTTTGCGCTTTCAGGAATCGCTTTTTTTACGGCTTCCTTTATCTCTTCGATTTTGCCCATTTGAATCCCTTCTTTGGTTTTTTATTTAGCCTTGAGCCAATGCTTGTTGAAGGCAAGGAAAAAGCATTTATTTATGGTTCGGAATGTGCTTTTTTACTTCGGCTTCTTGGAGTTCCCTTACTCCTTTTTCGTCCACAACCATTACCGAAATCGACCTGCCGCCAGTGTAAATGTCGCGCTTCTTACTTGCGGCAATCGCCCTTACCGCCAGCGCAATCCCTTCTTCCTGCGACATGTCTTTCTTGTACCCTTCGTCCAAAACAGCCAGTGCGATCTGTGTTCCGGAACCGGTGGTTGCGAATTGGTCCCTTTCGATTGACGCGCCGTAAGGCATTATTTCGAACAATTGCGGCTTTCCGACCATTCCGCCTATAATGAACTGGACCGCGTAAGGCGCGTACCTGTTTGAATTCAGCACATTCGAAATAAAGGTTGTGAGCGCTTTCGGCGTTATCGGGGTTTCCCTGTCTGTTTCATACAATTTTGCCCTTGTGCGCAAAAACCTGATTATTGTAAGGGAATCGCCGACCGAGCCTGCGTTTGTAAGGGCAATCTTTTCAGTTATCTTTGACAGTTTCTTTGATTCGAGGTCGTAGCCTAAATTGCCCATTGTTGCCTGCATGTCCGCGGCAAGAACTATACCGTCCCTTGTAATCAGGCCGACGGTTGTAGTGCCTGTCTTCAATTCGTCTTTCCCAATTTCCAATTAACCACCAATTAAATCGCTAAAATCAGCTAGTGAGCCGCTAATACCAATTAGCCCTGCACAATATTTAAAAGGCTAACTCAGAAGGCGGTTTTCCTTCCCTGTTCAGTTCCTGGTGTTTCTGATGCAGCCGATTTCTCCGCTTGGAAGGTTATCGCAGTGGTAGCCTGCCCCGCAGGGGAACCTTTGCACGTTTGTTTCGCCCTTGTTGCTCTTGTATTCCGAATAGAATGCTGTGGTGTCGCTTGGCAGGCAATATTTCCTGCTGAAAAACCATTTCCTGCCGCCTGAAAGGTCAAGGGGTGTGCTTGAAAAGGCAGTGTTGGAAGTTGTTGTCTGCCTTTTTGTGGATGTTCTTGAAACAGAAGTCCTCGGCTGTGCTTCCTCCGGCTTTGGGGCGCATTTGGCATCTGTTGCGCTGACCTGCTTGCAGGTTTCCTTGCTTGTGCATTTGAAGTTGATTGAATTATAATGGCCGAGATTGCTCTTGTATTCCGTGAATAACTGGCCGTTCATGCAGTATTTCCTGCTGAAAAACCATCTTTCGTTTTTTTGGGTTGTGATGCTCTGGACCGGCGGTGTGCCGTTTGCCTGCTTTTGGACCGGTTCGCATGCCGCGTGATTCCAGTTCTGCTGCTTGCAGGCATAGCACATGCCGCAGTCCTGTGTTATTGTGAAAGTGGTTTGGTTGGGATTTTTGAAAACCTTCACTATGTCGCCATTTTGGCAATAGCTTCTTTCAAGGATTGGCCCGTACTGGGTTGCCTCAACCTGTAAAGCCATTGCAATGAAAGAAAAAGCGAATAAAGCCAAAAGCACCGAGTGTTTCAAAACAATCAACCCCGTTAATTAGACATAGTTAATTAAGTAACTGGGTTGAAATGTTTAAAAACCTGATTTCAGGGTCGAAGTGGAAAAGGCGCGGCACCCAGCAACCATTATTAACTTTGAAACCATGTTATTTGCGGTGATTTGGTTGAAAAAAATTTGGATGGTTGTAATAGTTTTAACAGTTTTGGGTGCGGCTGCATTCTCTTTTTATGCCGCATTCCCTTTACTTTATGTGACTATGGCCAGTAAGACCAACGAATGTGAAAACTTAAAAGCCCAATCGACTGCTTTGTGCGGCAGTTGGTCAACACAGGAAGCGTGCGAGTCGTTTGGCGATGTCAGCCTCGGCATTCCAGGCAATGAATGCACTTGGGATACGGCAAACGAAAAGTGCGTTTTAAAGGAAGACATTGACTGGGCAAAATCAGGTTATTGCTGAATTGCCCTTATTTCTTTTTCTTTTCGCCTTTTTCAGGTACCTTTTCCGCAGCGGCTTTGGCGCCTTCGTTGTGTTTTTTTACGGCTTCCTCGATTTTGGTTTTTTTCGAGTATTCTTCGACAAAGCGAACTGTGTGAATTCCTTCCAAGTATTTCATTGCCATTTCCGAAAAGGCTTTTTTGAACGGCCCTATTCCTGAACCGAATTTTTCAGGCACCATTATTTCGATTGTGCCTTCTTTTGCGCTCCATTTCGAGTCCTTTTCGTCCAAAAACGGCAGGTATTTTTCGATGAATGCCTTGATTCTTTCGTTCTTTTCCTTGATGATTTCCTTCAATTCAAGGTCGTATTTGACTTTTTTTCCTGCAAGCGGGTGGTTGAAGTCAACGCGCACCCTTCCACCGCTGACGGTCTGAACTCTTCCCTGCATGTTGTTTATTTCCACAGGCATGCCAGGGAAAGGCATTATCTTTTGGTCCCTGAATTCGTTCAAGGGCACCATTTTCAGGAATTCTGCGTTCCTTTCCCCGAAAGCGTCTTTCGGCTCCAATTCGATGGAAATTTTTTTGCCTGGCTCGGCATTCCTTATCACTTCCTCTATTTTTTCAAAAAAATCCTTTTCCCCAGCGATCGCGATTGCCGGCCGGTATTTCCTTTTTTCG
>JAZDDY010000050.1:0-3349 GCA_043809265.1 Candidatus Iainarchaeum sp. | reverse complement strand
GCAGCCTTGTCACTGCTGTGAGAGACCAAGCCAGCGATATGCTCAAGAGGCTCAAATTCAAAAAAAAACCCGTAAAAAAGCAAAATTCTTCGATAAGGCTCAACCATAACACTTTCAAATTTTTCCCGGAATCCAAAATAGCCAGCATAAGCACAGTCAATGGAAGGCAAAAATATGCGGTCAAAATCCCGCCTTACTTCCAAAAATACGACTTTAAGGATTCCAACTCTGCGAGAATCAGAACCAAAAAAGGGAGGATATTCCTCGACATAATCGCAGAAATCGGCACGCCAAAAGAAAAACAGGCCAAGAAAATCATTGGTGTTGATAGGGGAATCTACAATCCGGCAGTTACCTCCGACAACACTTTTTTCAATAGCAGAAAACTTCGTGAAGTCAAAGGGCAATATCAGCATTTGAAGAGATGCCTTCAGCGAGCAGGCACTCGTTCTGCCAAAAGACATTTGCAAAAATTGGCTGGGCGAGAAAGACGGTTCGTCGCTAATGTAAATCACTGCATCTCGAAAGCAATCGTTAATAAGGATTGCGATGCTGTTGCCCTTGAAGAATTGAGGACAAGCAACATGAAGGGAAAACGCAAAACAGGAAAGAAAACCAGGCGCCTTATCGGGAATTGGAGTGCAAGACAACTCTTGGCTTTCATTCAATATAAGGCAAAAATGCTCGGAAAAAAAGTCATTCTCGTCAACAGTCACTACACGAGCCAGGCCTGCAACCGTTGCGGGGACATTCGCAAGGCTAACAGGAAAGGCAATCTGTTCAAGTGTTCGGTTTGCGGTTATTCTCTTCATGCCGACCTTAACGCTTCACGCAACATCGCTTGTCTCGCCAAAGGCAGGATGAGCAGGCTGACCGTCAACCAGCCAATCGTAGCATGCAATGATCTCAAAGCCTCACTTCGTGAGGAATTGCGAGCAAGCATAGTTACAAGCCCTGCATTTTAATGCTAGGCAGTTGACCATAAGAAATGGCTTGAAAAAGCCTTAAAACCTATTTATTCTGGGTTTTTGGCTGTTTTTTTCCGGAAAAACCAAAAAAAAGGAAAACAATTTTTAACAGCCAAACAAAAGAATGGGCTGGACTGCCTGCCTCAAAAGGAAAACAATTTTTAATCCGCCCATAATACTATTATAGGTTGAAATGAAACACTCCGAAAGGCGCGGGCAGGCAGCGCTTGAATACCTAATCATTGCGGCCACGCTGATGCTTGCCACTGCGGTAATGCTCGGCTATGTCCTGCCGGCTTACTCGAACGCAACGCAAATCGAACAGGCAGGCACTGCCTTGAACATACTGACGGCGGCAGCAGACAAGGTTTACGCTTTAGGCCCAGGAAGCGCTCTGGTTGTGGAAATCACGCTCCCAAGCGGAGTGAACAGCATCACGGCAAGCGAAAACTTCATTGCAATGGACGTTGAAGGCAGCACTTCACTCGCGGTATTCGATTTCAACATTACGCCGGGCACAATTCCCCCAACACAAGGATACCACAAAATACAGGCCGAGGCAATCGACGAAAACGTGAAATTCAGCGAAGTGACATGATGCCGGCCTGCAAAAAATTGCAAGGGGCAAGCAAAGCGCAGCTCACAATCGAAACAGTGGCAGCCATCTCAGTGCTATTATTGCTGTTGACACTTGTAATAGTCATAAATTCAAACCGTGATTTAATGACAAAAGAATTGGGCACGGCATACTCGAATTCGAACGAATGCAACGGAATCGCGCTCGCATTGTCCTTGCTGTATTCGGAAGGCCCTTACTCGAAAGCCGAATTCACAACAGGCCACGACATCAATGTCGGCAACGGCTATGTATTGCTGGAGGGCACCAGGTGCGATTTCATCGGGAGAGCCGCCCCTGTTGCCCTGAACCAGGGCACAATAATCGCAAAAGACCTCAACGGAGTGATAACGCTTGAAAACGCGTAAAGCCGAAAAAGGCCAGGTTTCCTTTTACGATTTCCTGATAGCGATGATGCTTTTCATGATAGCATTCACGGTACTGAACGGGGTGTGGGTGAACAATTACGCGAATGCGACAGGCATGTTTGCAATGAACGACATGGAATCAAGGACACTGCAGGCACTGAACTCGCTCATCAAAACAAAAGGATACCCTGAAAACTGGAACGCCGGAAATGTCGAAATAATAGGGCTGGCAAGCAAAAAAAACGCGATAGACGAAGCCAAACTCGCACAATTCAGGCTAATGGCCTATGATGACATAAAGGAAAAATTAAAGCTTGAAGGCTATGATTTCAATTTCGAATTCTACGCACAAAACCCGGCGGATGACTTCAATATTTTTTCATCCTCGCCAAGCATATCATCAAACCCGAACATTATAAGCCTTGCAAGGGCAGTGGAATTCAAGGGAGGGAGCGCGGTTGTCCAATTCAAAGTTTTCAGGTAAAAGCAGGGGTTATGCGTTCACTTTAGAGGCGGCCATGGCCTTGCTTTTAGTGCTCGGCTTTTTGGGCATCGCAATCATTTATCCCCAGCAAAAAGAATCATACACTTCGATAATCGAATCCAAAGAGCTCGTGTCGGACACGCAGAGAGCGCTGGACGAAAACGGGTTTATCGTGAATTTGCTGGACCGGAATTCCCTGAGCG
This sequence comes from Candidatus Iainarchaeum sp., assembly GCA_043809265.1. Classification (GTDB taxonomy): domain Archaea; phylum Iainarchaeota; class Iainarchaeia; order Iainarchaeales; family DTGL01; genus JAPLVS01. Next base: position 710 of record JAZDDY010000050.1, on the reverse strand, counting down.
ATGCGGACAAAATGGCGGCGCTTTACTCAATGCTGAAAAGCACGCTTTCCGCAACCATGGACATGAACATCAGCCTGAAAAAATTCAATTCCAGCGAAGACAACAGCGCCTGCCTGCTGACAAGGTCTTTCGAGGCCTGCTTTCCAGACAGCACGACTTTCCCTGACTGGGGCAGCCCTGTGCCTGATGACAGGGAAGTGGTCGGCAACACATTCTTTCTGGTGAAAAAATCCTCGCCAGGGCAATGCCTCCCTGGGCCGGCATTCAAGGGAAAAGAACACAAAACGCCTCTTTGGGCATTCTTTGACGGCCCCATCGCATATTTCGCAGAAGGCGACCTCAACATAACCCTGTCAACAACAGTGACACCTGCAACCGAAGTGGCATGCGACCAGGACATAACAGTGGACTTGAGCGCAACAATTCCCTCGCTCGGCAGAAGGCCGGCGGACGTCTTTCTAGTCGAAGACAGGAGCGGCGCAACAACCCAAAGAAAACCCGCGGACATAATGCTTGTGGACGACAGGAGCGGCTCGATGAGCTGGGACGGCATACTCGACACCCTGTCCGACCCCCAGGATATTTTTGTAAGCGGAAACTACGCATATGTGGCGGACGGCTCATCCGGCCTAAGAGTCATCAATGCAACAGCCCCAAACGCGCCAGTGCTTGCAGGAACATACAACAGCCCTGGAACAGCATACGGGGTG
>JAZDDY010000049.1:0-6828 GCA_043809265.1 Candidatus Iainarchaeum sp. | reverse complement strand
AGCCCGTAAGCAAGGCAGGCTGCGGTGGGCTCGTTAATAATCCTTACCACATCCAGTCCTGCAATGGTTCCGGCGTCCTTTGTTGCCTGCCTCTGGTTGTCGTCGAAATAAGCAGGCACAGTGATGACCGCCTTTTCCACTTTTACGCCCAAAAATTCCTCGGAATCCTTTTTGATTTTCTGCAATAAGAATGCGGAAATCTGCTGGGGCGTGTATTCTTTTCCGTGCACACTGTACTTGAAATCAGTGCCCATCTTCCTCTTTGCAGCGGTGATCGTGCCCTCGGGATTGTTCACTGCCTGCCTTTTCGCCGGCTCACCGACCAATAACTGCCCGTCCTTTGTGAATGCGACAACGCTCGGAAAGCTTTTTCCATATAACGAAGTGCCTTCCGCGCTCGGAATTATTTTCGGCTTTCCCGCCTCAAGCACCGCCGCGGCGCTGTTGCTCGTTCCCAAATCTATTCCTATAACTTTGCTCATTTCCTACCACCTTCTTTTCTTTCTCCGATTTCATCCTTTTTTTCTTCAAGGACATTTACTTTGACTTTTGCATGCCTCAATACAAGGCCGTTGAACATATAGCCCTTCTGGCATTCCTCTAAAACCTCGTGGTCCTTTTTGTCCGGTAAATTTTCCCTTAAAATGCATTCCATGCAGTTCGGGTCGAAATGCGCGCATTTGATTTCGGAAACCCCATTCTTTTGGAAAGCATTCCAAAACTGTTCGTATAACAATTTCAAACCAGTATCTTCAGGGCATTTCTTCACGGCCTCCCTTGCGGAATCCAGCACAGGCAGGAAAGACGCAAGAACAACAGCCTTTGCCCTGCCTTCCTTCATTTCTGTTTCTTTGTCCCTGCGCTTCATTGCGTTCTCAAAATCAGCCTGCACCCTTTGGAGGAGGCCCTTAAATTCCTCAAATTCCTTGCCCTTCCTCTCCACCTCGCCTTGCAGGTCTGCAATCTGTTTTTTCAACGGCTCCAAAAGATTTTTGCCTTCCTCTGCGGCTTTTGCAGCACTTTCAGGCTCTTTTGGATGAATTTTCCCTTTAATCCTTTCCCTTCCAGCCATAAAATCACTGTCTAAACTGTTTAATCAGTTATAGTACTATTTGGACAAACGGTTTTTATATGTATGCCTGGTAGGAGGGATAAAGCCAAATTAAACTTTTAACCCCTTTCCTTTCCATTTTTTCCATGGCAGAACTCTTGTACCTTGCCGATTGCTACCTGAAAGAATTCGAAGCCGTCGTGGTGAAAGCCGAAGGCAATAATGTGGAATTGGACCGCACCGCTTTTTATCCTGAAAGCGGGGGCCAGCCGAGCGATAAAGGCAAACTGTCCTGCGGAGGGCAGGAATTTTCTGTTGTAAAATGCAAAAAGCAGGCAGGCACTGTTTTGCATGACCTTAACAAGCCGGGATTGAAGGCAGGAGACAAGGTAAAGGGCGAAATCGACTGGCAGTGGCGCTACAGATTGATGCGAATGCACACTGGCGCGCACATAATCACAATGGCAGTGCAGTCCATTGCGCCGGAAGCACTTGTGACCGGGGGGCAGATAGGGTTCGATGAGAGCAGGGATGATTATTCTTTGGAGGAACTCACCCCGGAACTGGTGAAAAAAATAGAGGAAAAATCCAACGAAATAGTGAACGCAGGCATCGAAGTGCAAATCAAGCAATTGCCGCGCGAGGAGGCATTCAAGCTCCCGCAATTGTTCAAATTGCGCGACGTGCTCCCGCCAAGCATTCCGATAATCCGCATCATCCAGATTGCGGAGGACATGAATGCGTGCGGCGGCACGCATGTGAAAAACACAAAAGAAGTCGGCAGAATAACAATCACGGAAACAAAAAGCAAGGGCGCGGGGAACAGGAGAATTTACTACAAGTTGGATTGATGCAAATGGCTTCGATAAAGGCGCTGGAAGAAAGAGTCAAAAGGATAGAGGAAAGGAACAAAAAGGTCGAATCGGACAAGGCGTGGGAAACAAGCATTTTCCGCAGGGCGCTCCTTGTGCTTTTCACTTACCTTGCAATCGGCATTTACCTGGCAGCCATCAGCGTGCCTGAACCATGGCTCAATGCGATTGTCCCGGCTGTCGCCTTCATGCTTTCAACGCTCACCCTTCCTTTTTTCAGGAAAATCTGGATGGAAAATTCCAGGAAATGAAAGACGGCCAAGGTTTTCAATTCGTCGAAAGCACAACCATGCTTTCAGTGTCGCTGACCTTTGGGATTGCCCTGATTTCCTCGATTGCCCTGTTGAACTCTTCAGGCGAGGAAGTGTGGATTTCGACCATGAAGTCGATCCTTCCGGCCATGTCGAAAACGCGGACAACGCCATCTATTGCCTTGAGTTTCGGCACCAGCAACTTCCTGTCAGTGTTCTTCTCGACCTCGACCATGCTGAATGCCTTGAACCCTTTCCTTGTGCTCAGCTCCACAGTGAAGCTCTTAATCACCCCGGATTCTATAAACCGGTTTATTTTGTTGCGCACTGTCCCCTCGGAAACCCTGAGCTTCTTGGCAATCGCAATATTCGAAGCCCTGGCGTTCTTCACGAGCTCCTTCAGAATCAATTCATCCAAGTCTTTCATGAACAAATATTATGCGAACGTTAATATAAATATTTCGTTTTTCGTAATTTAAATCAATTTTATTGCACAAAATATTTAAACGCATACGAATAACGGTAATTCTATTGCGTTAATTTTCAGGCAATTTTTTGGAGGTTTTGAATATGGCCGAATGCATCGAATGCGGCGCTGCCCTTGCGCTCGAAAAAGTCGAAAAGGGCGAGCTGGTGGAATGCCCGGAGTGCGGCGCCGGGCTTGAAGTGGTTTCAATCGAACCACTTAAAGTCGGCCTTGCACCGAAGGAATCCGAGGACTGGGGCGAATGATTTCCCTCGGCTTCCTCCACTCGATCGTGAGGCTGGAGGAAAAGCTCCTGCTTGCCGAGCTCGAAAAAAGGCGGAATGTGAAGGTCGAAAGGATAGACGACCGCGAAGCAATATTCAGCCTCGGCGAAAACCGCTTTGGCCTTGATGTCGTGCTCGAGAGGTGCATTTCGCACTCGCGCGCGCTTTACGCGCTAAGGATATTCGAATCGCTCGGCATTCCGAGCGTCAATACGTACAAGGTCGCCAGCACGTGCGGCAGCAAGTTCCTGACCACCGCGGCGCTGATGGAAAACAATGTGCCAAGCCCTAAAGTGAAAATGGCCTTCACGCCGGAATCCGCGCTCAAGGCAATAGAGGAATTCGGCTATCCCTGCGTTTTAAAGCCAGATGTCGGCTCATGGGGAAGGCTTATAGCGAAAGTAAACGACCGCGAATCCGCAGAAGCATTGCTTGAGCACAAAAGCGTGCTTGGCTCCTACCACCATTCCATTTTCTATATCCAGGAATTCATTGCAAAGCCAGGCCGCGACATAAGGAGCTTTGTGATAGGAGATGAGGCGATAGGCGCGATTTACAGGAATTCAGAGCACTGGATAACGAACACTGCGCGCGGAGGCAAGGCATCCGAGTGCAAAATGACAGAAGAGATTGAAGAGCTTTCATTGAATGCAGCAAAGGCGGTGGGCGGCGGGATAGTGGCTATCGATTTGTTGGAATCCGAGAGAGGGATTCTTGTCAACGAGGTGAATTACACAATGGAATTCAGGAACAGCATAAAGCCGACAGGAGTGGACATCCCAAAGAAAATAATCGATTTCACGCTGGAGGCGGCAAGAAAATGATTGAGGCTTCGATTGTCGGGGCGAGCGGCTACACAGGCGGGGAATTATTCCGCCTTTTGCTTAACCATCCAGATGCAAGGGTAAAGCAGGCAGCCTGCATTTCAAATGCAGGGAAAAAATTAAGCGAAATCCACCCGAACCTCAGGAAAAGGACAGACATGAAATTCTGCGCCCTCAATGAACTGCAGGAATGCGATGTTTTGTTCCTTGCAACCCCGCACGGCATAATGCACCGCGATTTGCCGAAATACTTAAAGCTTGCGCCGAAAATAGTAGACCTGAGCGCGGATTACAGGCTGAAAAACCCTGCCGCATACCCTGAATGGTACGGCTTCGAGCACGAAAACCGGCAGTTTTTGGAAAAATTCGTTTACGGCATTCCGGAACTGCACAGGGAAGAAATCAAAAAAGCGGATTTTGTTTCAGGCGCAGGCTGCATTGCCACAAGCGCAATACTTGCCCTTTATCCATTGAGAGAAATCGCGGAATCCGTTGTGATAGACTCAAAGGTCGGCTCGAGCGCTTCAGGCTCAGCCTTTTCCATTGCAACCCACCACCCTGAAAGGTGCCATGCGGTAAGGCCATTCAAGGCCACAATGCACAGGCATACTGCCGAAATAGAGCAGGAGACAGGCCTGACGGTTTCGCTTTCGGCGCACGCGATAGAACTGGTCAGGGGCATAAGTTCCACGCTGCACATAACGCCGAACAAAACAATCACAGAAAAGGATGCCTGGGGGCTTTACAGGAACGCCTATTCCGAAGAGCCGTTTATCAGGATAGTGAAAGAGCGGAGCGGGGTTTACCGCTACCCTGAACCGAAAATAGTCGCCGGAACGAATTTCTGCGATATCGGCTTCGAGCTCGATTCGCATTCCAACAGGCTTGTGGTTTTCAGCGCAATCGACAACATCTGCCGCGGCTCTTCAGGCCAGGCAGTGCAGTGCATGAACCTGATGCTCGGCTTCGAGGAAACAGCAGGGCTGAAAGAGGTGGGCCTGCACCCATGCTGACCGTAATAAAGCTCGGGGGAGGCAAAGGCATAGACCCAGGCTTCCTGCTAGACGAGATTGCCGCAATGAAAGGAAAATTTATTCTAGTGCACGGCGCCTCGCACGAATTGAACGAATTACAGCAGGCGCTCGGCATTCCGGTGGAAACAATCACTTCGCCAAGCGGCTTCACAAGCAGGCGCACAACGCGGGAAGTGATCGAACTGTTTGAAATGGCCTATTGCGGAAAAGCAAACAAAGCATTGGTGGAAGGCCTGCAGAAAAGGGGCGTGAATGCAATCGGATTGAGCGGAATCGACGGAATGCTGCTCACCGCGAAAAGGAACACAGCAATAAAATCCGCGGAAGGCGGGAAAACAAAAATCATAAGGGACGACCTGAGCGGAAAGCCTGAAACCGCAAACACGACATTGCTTTCAAGCCTGCTTGAAACAGGCTATGTTCCAGTAATATGCCCGCCGGCAATCGCCGAAGGCGGCATTGCGGTGAATGTCGACGGCGACCTTGCGGCGGCAGTAATTGCAGGCAAAATGAACGCTTCTGCGCTTGTGTTCCTCTCAAATGTGCCGGGAATTCTGCGTGAAGTCGGAAACAACGGGTCGCTGATAAAAAAAATCCGCCTGCCTGAATTCGAGAATTCGATGAAGGAATTCGCGAAAGGCAGGATGAAAAAAAAGCTGCTTGCGGCAAAAATCGCAATCGAAAGCGGGGTTGAAAAAGTGGCGATTGCAGGCGCGAACACGGAAAATCCGATGGCGAATGCCCTGAATGGAGTGGGAACATGCATAACGGAATAGAGGAAAAATTCGATATCGGCATTGTGCCGAAAAGGCCTCTTGAAATAGTGAGCGGAAAAGGCTCAAAACTGTATGACACCCAAGGCCGGGAATTCCTTGATTTCGGGGCAAGCTATTCCGTGTGCGCCCTCGGCCACGGCAACGAACGCGTCCTGCAAGCGATAAGGGAGCAGTCGGAAAGGCTTGTTTACACTTACAATTTCCTTTTCAATCCGGCAAGGGCTGCCCTGCTTGAAAGGCTTGACAGCATCACGCCCCCAAGGCTGAAAAAGACTTTTCTTTGCAATTCAGGCACCGAATCCGTCGAGGCGGCGCTCAAGTTCGCGCGCGCCTTCACTGGGAAGAAAAAAATAATCGCGGCAAATCGCGCCTTCCACGGAAAAACAATGGGTGCGCTCAGCGCGACCTACAAGCAGGAATACAAAAAGCCGTTCGAGCCATTGCTTGCCGGTTTTGGGCACGTGCAATTCAGCAATGCGGAAGCCCTCGAAAGCGCGATGGACAATGAAACAGCGGCATTCATTGTCGAGCCCATCCAGGGCGAAGCCGGGGTCATATTGCCTGACAAGGATTACCTAAAACAGGCAAGGGAAATATGCGACAGGCACAACGCGCTCCTCATAATAGACGAAGTCCAATCCGGAATGTGCAGGACAGGCAAAATGTTCGCATTCGAGCATTATTCAGTGGAACCGGACATTTTGTGCCTTGCGAAAGCGCTTGCCTCAGGCATCCCGATAGGCGCAACAATTGTTACCGAAGAAATTGCTTCATCCATTCCAAAGCTCAGCCATTCAAGCACTTTCGGCGGAAACCCGCTTGCTTGCGCGGCCGCAAGCGCAACAATAGACGAAATGCTTGAAAAAAAACTCGCCGAAAGGTCTGCGGACAGTGGAGAATATTTTATGGAAAAACTTAAAGGCATCAGTTCACCAAGGGTAAGGGAAGTGAGAGGAAAAGGCCTCATGGTCGCGGTTGAATTGAAGGAAAGGGTTACTCCGTTTCTCATGAAACTCATGGATGAAGGAGTCCTTGCAATTGCGGCAGGCCAGACAACAATGCGCCTTTACCCGCCGCTTACAGTTTCAAAACAGGAAATCGATTCCTGCGTTGAAAAACTCGGAAAAGTGCTTTTGCATGAACCATGATTTGCTTGAGAGAATGGTGCGCATTCCCTCCCACTCAGGAAAAGAAAGAAAGCTAGCCCTGATGCTGAAAGATGAAATGAAAAGCCGCGGCTTCAGGGCAAAAATCGACAGGGCCGGAAACA
>JAZDDY010000048.1:0-12869 GCA_043809265.1 Candidatus Iainarchaeum sp. | reverse complement strand
AGGGATTCTTTCATAAAACAGGTCACTTCACTGCGCGGACGCCGTATGCGATTTCGATTTTTTCCGCGTTCCTGAAGCCGGCTTCCTCGAGCCGTTTCATTGTTCTGAGCTTGAAATCGCGGCCTTTCTTTTCGCCAGGGGCGCCGGTGTAATGGAACAAGACACAGCCTGGCTTGAGGACGCGGAGCAATTCCTGATAGAATGGGCGGCCATAAAGCTCGCCGGCAAGGGAAAGGCGCGGCGGGTCGTGCAATATGCTGTCGAAATACGAATCTGGAAAAGAGCGGATGCCTGAAAAAACGTCTTCATTTTTGAGAAAAATTTTTTTATTGGAGAAGAGTTTTGCTGAAAACTCGTTCTTTTTCGCGATTTCCAGGACGCTGGGGTCGATTTCGAATGCGTGGACTTCCCTGACGTTTGCGGCTTCGGCAATCATTATTGTTGTATAGCCGAGGCCTGCGCAGGTGTCAAGCACTTTCCCCCTGAGCGGGCCGAGCGCGCGAACCATTGCCTCGGTGCTCGCTTTCACCCCCTTTTCGACGCAGTGCATCCTCACCCCCGAAATTTCAAGGCAAGGCAGGTCCTTTGTCGAGAAAATCTTGTAGAATCTGTTGGAGCCTGCATCAAAAAAGGAAATTATGGTGTTGCCCTGCATGAAAAGACATATCCATCGCGGGGTTTAAACTCTTTTCTGGGGCTAATTTTTTTATGAAAATAGGCTTGAGGCTGGCGCTCCTATTCCTCGCCCTCGGATTCGGATTGGGGTACCTGGCACAGGCAGAACTTGATACCGCGCCTGTTTTGCAGCAACAAAGCGGTTCAATCCTTCCCGGAGAAAACGCTTTCCTTTACGCGTGCCCGCAGGATGCATGCGCGGAACGCCTTGTTGAATTCATGGGTTCGGCAAGCAAAAGCCTCCACATAATGATTTATTCGCTTACAAAGCAGGAAATAGCGGACGCGATTGTGGCGGCAAAAGAAAAAGGCCTCGATGTGAAAGTCGTGATGGACAAAGGCCAGGCGGCGGGTGCGCATTCACTCGACGAGTTTTTGATTGAAAGCGGGGTGCAGGTGAAAATTGTGGATCCGCCAGGGTACGCGATAATGCACAACAAGGTTGCGGTTGCGGACGGCAACGCCTTTTCCACAGGCTCGTTCAATTACACGCAGAACGCCGATTCCGGGAATGCGGAAAACCTGCTTATCGTGAAGGACAGGGCGATGGCGGAAAAAATGGAAAAAGAATTCGAAAAGTACTGGAGTGAATAAAAAAATTTTTAAATCTTCACGGTCGGAGAAAAAGCGGCGATGGCTTTTTTAAGAGTTCTGTTTTTATTCTTTGTTAAGGAATTCGGGATGCGACAATTATGAAATCAAGGAATGTCGGCGGCGGAAGGCCTTTGCCTGAAACGCAGGAAATGAAAATGTGGCGCAAGGAATACGAGCAGATGTCCCTGGAAGACCACAAGGCAAAGCTTGCCGAACTCGGCTTGGGCGAAGAGGAATTCTCGGAATTCAAGGAAGCGCTTGTCAAGGAAAAAAAGAAATGAAAATTTGCATCCGCGCTTAACCGAAAAGGTCGGAAAACGTGCCGTCCTTTTCAGTTTCCCCTTCTTTCTGCGGCACTTCGGTTTCAGGTTCTTCCTTCTTTTTCTCGGCCTGCGGCAGCACCGACAACTGGCCTTTTTTCCTCATTTCGGATAAAAGCAGCAGAACCATGAAGGCAAGCACCACCCCAAGCGGGATTATGAAAAGCCACGGGATTTCTATAGGGGGCACTGGCGTAGGGCTTGGAACCGGCGTCGGAATGCCGCCGCCTGCTGATTTCACCTGCTTGAAAAGGCCCCCGATTTTGGTATTGAAAGATTTTATTAAAAAGAAATTCTTGTCATCCACTGCTTTTTCAATCGCATCGAATTGCACATCGAATGCCGACAATATTTCGCTGTTGTAATCTTTGGCCCGACTTGCCAAGGAAGCCGCAAGCTCGGCTGTCTGGAAATAGTATCTTGCCTGTTCAAGCATTCCGCCCTTAACCGCCTTTTCGCCTTTCCCAAAAAAATATGCGGTCCGCTCGTCTTCAACAGACGCAATCCTTGCCTGGGTAGCCGAATAATCGAAATCGCAGTCAGAAAAGCCTTCATTCCAATTGTCGCTGCAGCAAACCCCCTTGGTTTTTTGAACGCATTGCCGCTGCTTTGCCTCAAAGCATTCGCCGCAGTCGATTGCAACGCATATGCCGCCAGTGCAGCGCTCGCTTGAACTGCAGTCCTGGTCCGAATGGCAGCATTTTTCTATCCTCAAAAAAATGCATTTTCCCATGGCGCACTTGTTTTCTGTGCACGAATCATTATCATTGCAAGTGACATTCTTGCAGGACTGACCGCCAAAGCAGTCTTTCCAGAAACCGTAATCGTGGCATTCCTGCGTGCTTGTGACATCGCAGGGCATTTGCTGGCCAGGGCAGCATTCGACTTTCTCATTGTATGGCTTGCATTCCTCAAGCCATTGCCCGCAAATACCGCAGGCCTTAACCCCCGGAATTTTTTCGCACTCAGCCCCGTTTACGGTCGGGATGCACGCTGTCTTTTGCCCATATTCGCAGGCCGTGTTCTCAAGCAGGCACTCCGACCATTTCCCGTCAGCGCATTTCTGGATGCCAGCGCATTGCTGCACTGTAACGCATTCCTTTTTTTCCCCGCTGACACACTCGATTTGGGCAAAAACAGCCGGCGCTAAAAAAGCCAGCACAAAAAAAAACAAGGCAATACAAGCCCGGCAATTCAATGAACGCATAACAATCAACACAATAACAGCTTTCCAATATTTAATTATTTGCGCATTGCCGAATGTGCCAAATAATGGTTTTTTATTTTCTTATGCCCTTTATTCTGCCGATTTGCGTGATTTCTGAAATTGATATCGTGGCAAGGCTGCTGGCCGCAGCGATTCTTGGCATGATTATCGGCTATGAAAGGGAAATAAGCGAAAAGCCCGCCGGCATAAGGACCTTTGCAATTGTTGCAATAGGCGCCTGCCTTTTCACCATAATAGGGATCCTTATTGCCGAAACAAGCAACGGGATTGGAATCGACAACACAAGGATTGCCGCAGGCATCATCACAGGCATAGGCTTTCTCGGGGCAGGCGCATTGTTCCACGGGGAAAACAAGGTTTTGGGCCTCACAACCGCCGCTGGGGTGTGGACAATGGGCGCGGTCGGGCTGGCCGTGGGACTTGGCTATATATGGCCTGCGCTTTTGGCCACCGCATTGATGTACGTTGTCCTGTTTTCTGGAAGGTTTTACGGAAAACAGTCCAAGGTTCAAGCCCAAAAGAAGGAAAAAACAGGCTGAACTGCAAAAAAGCGATGGTTTCTCCAAAAGGTGAAACTGCAGGCAGGGCAGGCAAAACCCCGAAATCCCCGCATCGGGTGAAACATTTATATTTGTTTCTGTCTACTAATAGTAGAGTTTCTAGAATTTCTTGAATAGATATATCTATGGCGATTTTTGCAGGCTTGATTGAATTCCCTGAACTTTGGTGAATCCCTCCAAATCGATTGCCTTGGTGCAAGGGACGCAAAACGCCAGTTTTTCCGGTGACGTGCGTGGCAGAAAAACCTGAACTGAACGAAGAACACTTTTTGGTGCCGGGGCATTTTTTGGTGAAAGAAGAGGATGCGTCGGCCCTGCTTGAAAAACTCAATGCCACAAAGGACAACCTGCCCGGCATCCTGAAGATGGATCCGGCAATAAAAAAGCTCAAGGCAAAGAGAGGCGACATAATCCGCATTGAAAGGAAATCCCTGACCGCGGGAAAAACCACTTATTACAGGGTGGTAAGGTGAGCGACTTCGACAAGTGGCCTTTGATTTACAATTATTTCCGCAACAAGACTTTTGCGGACCTTGAAATACAGTCATTCAACCAGTTTGTGGACGAAAAATTGCCTGAAATTGTGATTGAAAACCAGGACATCAGCCCGAAAATAGAGGAAGTGCGGGTTGAAGTCGCGAACATCGAAATACTGAGGCCACGCGTGGTCGAAGCAGACGGCTCCCCGAGAAACGATTTTTGGCCGATGGAAGCACGCATAAGGAACAGGACTTATTCAGGGCCTATTTATTTGGACATGCGCCTTCTCAGAAGGGATGTCGAGCAGGACGTGAAAAGGGCTTACGTCGGGGATTTGCCTATAATGCTTAAATCCAGCATGTGCTGGCTTAACGGGAAAACCCCTGAAGAACTCGTGGAGATGGGCGAGGACCCGCTTGATTTCGGCGGATATTTTGTAATCAACGGCTCTGAGAAAGCGCTCATGACGCAGGAAGTGCTGAGTTCAGACCGTGTCATGATTTCCGAAAAGATCCGCGGGGATGTTATTGCGGAAGTAATCAGCACGCGCGGCGCATTCAAGGGCCGCGTGAGGGTGATGAGGAAAAGGAACGGGCTGTTGTATGTGAGGTTCCCGAGCTCGCCGAAAAAACTCAAATTGTTCGTGCTCATGAGGGCGCTCGGCATGGAATCAGAGAACGATATCAAGGCCGCATTCACATTGGGCGAAGAGCAGGTCCAGAACGACGTGCTCTTGAACCTTGAGCAGACAGAAATCACGAAGGAACAGGATGCACTGGATAAAATCGGCAAGAGCGTTGCCCCAGGGCAAGTTATCGATTACAGGCTGAAGAGGGCGAGGGAAGTTGTCGACGGCTTTTTATTGCCGCATATCGGCCAGACCAAGAATGACAGGATTGCGAAGGCATATTACCTCGGCATGATGGCTTCGAAGGCTGTTGAGAGGGCTTACGGCTTGAGGGAAGAGGACGACAAGGACCATTATGCGAACAAAAGGCTCGAATTGTCAGGGAAGCTGATGGAGCACCTGTTCAGATATGCGTTCAAATACTTTGTGAAAGACTTGAAATTCCAGATCGACAGGACTGTGACAAGAAGGAGAAAATTGAACATCAGCACTGTTGTGAGGCCTGATGCGATAACCGAAAGGATCAGGTTCGCGATGTCGACAGGCAACTGGATCGGCAGGGCGACAGGTGTCAGCAAGTTCATGGACAGGGTCAATTACTTGAGCCCGCTTACGGACATAAGGAAAGTGAAAAGCCCGTTGAACAAGAACAGGGAATTGTACGAGGCAAGGGACGTGCACGGAACACATTGGGGCAGGGTTGATGCGGTCGAGACTCCGGACGGGCCGCAGTGTGGTTTGGTGAAAAACCTCGCACTGCTGGCAAGGGTGACAACAGACAGCCACACCGACCAAATTGAGGCAATGCTGAAGGAGAAGGGCGTGAAATTGGAGTAAATTTTTGATTTGTTAAAAGGGGCATGTTTGATAGGGTGTTTTTATGGTTAAGGCGAATGCTAAGGTTTACATCAACGGAAGGCTGATTGGTTTCCACCAGAACCCGACCAAGCTCACAGAAGAGCTGATCGAGGGAAGGAGGTTTGCGAAAATAGACCCGCAGATCAACATCGCCTACAACGACATGACCAATGAAATATACATTAACACAGATTCCGGCAGGGTGCAGAGGCCTGTTATTGTCGTCAAGGACGGCAAGTCCATGCTGACAGAAAAGCACATGGAAAAAATAAAAAATAACGAAATTTCATGGGAAGACCTCATGGAGCAGGGCGTGCTGGAATATTTGGATGCCGAAGAAGAGGAAAACGCAAGGATTGCGGCGACAGAGGCGGAGCTCACAAAAGAGCACACCCACCTTGAAATAGAGCCCGCGGGAATTCTCAGCGTGATAACAAACCTGATTCCGTTTGTGAGCCATAACCTGAGCGGCAAGGCACTGCACGGCGCAAAAATGTTCAAGCAGGCCGCGGGAATCGGCCAGATAAATTATAATTTGAGGACAGACACTGAAGGCTATTTATTGCATTATCCGCAGAAAAACCTTGTGAAAACCAAGACGACGGATTTGGTGCACACAGAGTCAAGGCCGCAGAGCCAGAACTTTGTGGTTGCAATCCTTCCGTATTACGGCTTCAACACGCTTGATGCGGTCGTGATAAACAAGGGCGCGGTGGACAGGAGCCTTGGAAGGATGGCTTATTTCCGCACTTATGAGGCGATGCAGACAAGGTATCCGGGCGGGCAAAAGGACAAGTTCGAAGTGCCGAACGAGGAAACCGTGGGATACCTCGGCAAGGAATTCTACCAGGCATTGGGCGAAGACGGCCTTGCGGAAGTCGAATCAAGGTTAAGCGGAAAGGATGTCATTGTAGGAAGGACTTCCCCGCCGAGGTTCCTTGAAGAGGTAAGCGAATTCGGCGTTGTCAAGGAAAGAAGGCGCGAATCATCTGTGACCTCAAGGAAGGGCAAGGAAGGCTATATTGACAAAATACTTATCACCGAAAGCACTGACGGCGACATGCTTGTCAAGGCAAAGGTAAGGAGCGACATGTGCCCTGAAGTCGGTGACAAATTCTCTTCAAGGCACGGCCAAAAGGGAGTGGTGGGCGCAATCGTGCCTGAAGAAGACATGCCTTTCACGGCCGACGGAATAAAACCTGACCTTTTATTGAACCCGCACTCGATTCCGAGCAGGATGACCATAGGGCATTTGCTTGAAATGCTTGCAGGGAAAGCGTCGTGCATGCAGGGCGAGGTCATTGACGGCACGCCTTTCTGCAATGCCAACAGGAGCGGGCTCGAGCAGGTTCTATTGGAGCACGGCCTGAGGCCTGACGGAAGGGAAGTATTGTACGACGGCATTTCAGGGCAAAGAATTGAAGGAAAAATTTTCATTGGCGTTGTGGGTTACAGGAGATTGTATCACATGGTTGCCCACAAATTGCAGGCAAGGGCGCGCGGGCCAGTGCAGATCCTGACAAGGCAGCCGACAGAAGGAAAAGAAAAGGAAGGCGGCCTCAGGTTCGGGGAAATGGAAGGCGAAACACTGGTGGGCCACGGCGCAAGCATGCTTTTGCAGGAAAAATTCATCGATGATTCCGACAAGGTCGTGGAACTGGTTTGCGAAAAATGCGGAATCATTGCGGTTAACGACAGGATCAGGAACAAAAGGTATTGCTCGGTATGCGGCAGCTCAAGAGTGTATCCCGCGGAAATGAGCTACGGCTTTAAGTTAATGCTTGACGAACTGAAAGCTCTGGGCGTTTACCCGAAACTGAACCTGGTGGACAAGGCTTAGGTGGAATGATGCTTCAGAAAAAAATCGGATCGATTGATTTCAAGGTCATGGACCCGAAAACAATCAGGAAAATGAGCGCGATTGAAATCAAGGCCGCCGACACTTACGACAAGGACGGCTATCCGATGGAAGAAGGCCTCATGGACCCGCACCTCGGCGTCATCAATCCGGGATTAAGGTGCAAGACCTGCGGGCAGAAAATGAAGCAGTGCCCTGGCCACTTCGGCTCATTCGAGCTTGTGAGGCCGGTAGTGCACGCAAAGTTCAGCAAAAAAGTCGAGGAATTATTGCATTGCACCTGCAGGGGCTGCGGCCGCATACTTTTGGAAGAAACAGCAATCGAGGAACTGCTGAAAAAAATATCAAAGCCTTTCGATTTCACGAAAAAAATAAAGGCGAAAACAAAGAACGCGAAGAAATGCCCGCACTGCAGTGCGCCGCGCGATAAGATCAGCCTTGACAAGCCCACAAATTTTTACATTGAAAAGAACAGGTTTTATCCCACGGAAATAAGGGACTGGTTGGAAAAAATTCCGGACAAGGATTTGCCTTTGTTCGGCGTCGACCCCAAACTGCTGAGGCCGGAATGGTTTGTGCTGACTGTTGTGTCGGTTCCGCCGATAACGATAAGGCCTTCGATTACGCTTGAAACAGGCGTGAAATCAGAGGATGACCTTACGCACAAGCTTGTCGACATAATCCGCATCAATGCGAGATTGAAAGACAATATCGATGCTGGGGCGCCGCAGCTGATTATCGAGGACCTGTGGGATTTATTGCAGTACCATGTGACCACTTATTTCGACAACCAGATGGCCGGAGTTCCGCCTGCAAAGCACAGGTCAGGAAGGCCGTTAAGGACAATCACGCAGAGGCTGAAGGGAAAAAAGGGAAGGTTCAGGCATAACCTGACAGGCAAGAGGGTCAATTATGCTGCCCGTTCCACAATAAGCCCTGACCCGTATATTTCGATAAACGAGGTCGGAGTGCCGGCGGAAATCGCGGACGAACTGACTGTGCCTGAAAGGGTTACCGAATGGAACAAGAAAAGGATTATAGAGTCGGTGCTGAAAACAGGGAAGATTATTACCGTGGCAAGGCCTGACGGGACAAGGAAGCGCATCACTGAAGAGACAAGGGCTGAAATCGCGAAAGAAATCGAAGTAGGCTACCGGGTTGAAAGGAAACTGCAGGACGGCGATATTGTTTTGTTCAACAGGCAGCCTTCGCTGCACAGGCTTTCAATGCTTGCGCACAAGGCAAGGATTCACCCTGAAAAAACGCTGAAAATGAACCCGATTGTCTGCAAGCCGTACAACGCGGACTTTGATGGCGATGAAATGAACCTGCATGTGCCGCAGACCGAGGAAGGGCAGGCAGAAGCGAAAGAGCTCATGTTTGTGCAAAACCAGATTATAAGCCCAAGGTACGGCGCCCCTATTATCACTCTTGACGAGGACGGCATTTCAGGCGCATATGTCCTGACAATGGACCAGACAGAATTCGACAAGGAAAAGGCATTCCAGTATTTTTATGAATTGGGCATGAAGGATATCCCGAAGCCGGACCGCGGCAGCAAATATTCCGGCAAACTTATATTCAGCCAGATGCTGCCCTCGGACCTCACACTTTCCTACAAGTCGAGGATGTGCGACACAATGGCGCACAGCGACCCGCATTACAAGTGCGGCGGCGACAAATGCAAATACTGCGTGAAAATCGTGAAGGGAAAACTGGTAAGCGGAGTGATTGATGATAATTCGCTCGGTGAAGGAAGAGGAAAGCTTGCCGATGTTCTCACAAGGAAATACCCGCCGGAAATTGTCACAGAATTTTACGATAAGATGAGCAGGATTGTTTCAGACCTCCTCACAACGCGCGGAATCACCGTGGGCCTTGATGAGTATGAGATAAGCGATAACATCAAGAGGCTGAAGGAAGAGGCCCTGAAGGACGTCCAGAAAAGAGGCGATGAAATCGTCAAAAAATACGAGGACAAAAAGCTCCAGCTCATCCCGGGAAGAGGCCTGGACGAAAGCTTTGAAATTTACCTGCTGCGCCTGACCTCGGAAATAAAATCAAAGGTCGAGAAAACGCTTATGAGGGAAAAATTGGAGAACGTGCTGAAGGAAAAGCCGCAGTACAACACAAGCGTGATGATTGTTTCGGGTTCAAGGGGAAGTAGCGCAAACCTCATGAACATCGGCGGCTTCTGGGGCCAGGCATCAGTGAGGGAAGGAAGGCCGAAACGCGGCTTCTACCACCGGCTTATATCCCAGAACAAAAAGGGCGATGTTGGTGTCGAAGCAGGCGGCTTCATTCCGAGCAATTTCATGGATGGAATGAACGGCACGGAATATTTCTACCATGCAATCGGCGGAAGGCAGGGGGAAGTTGACACAGGCGTCAGCACCAAGGTTTCAGGTTATTTGTACAGGAGGCTGGCGAATTCGCTTAAAGACATAAGCGTTTCAAAGGACGGCTCTGTGAGGACAAGCGGCCACAAGGTAATCCAGTACATTTATGGGGAAGACGGCGTATTCCCGATGAACAGCAGGAAAGGGAAAACAATCGACCTGGATGGCATAATCGAGGAAGCGCTTAATGCGTCAAAATAGGTGTGAACATGGCTTCAAAGGAAAAAAAGGAAAAACCCAAAGAAAAAAAGGAAGGGAAAGAGCCCAAGGCAAAGCCGCAGACCCTCAAGGAAGAATTCGAGGGGATAAGGGGAAACCTGCCGCAGAAAACCTGGGATGAAATATTCACAAAAACTGGGGAACAAGGCATCAAAAAAGACATGGTTGAAAAAATCATAGGGCGCTCAAAAGAAGAATACGAGAAAAACGTGGTGCAGTGCGGGGAAGCGGTCGGCATTGTCGCCGCGCAAAGCCTTGGAGAGCCGGGCACACAGCTCACGCTGAGGACAAAGCACTTTGCAGGCGCGTTTGAGGTTTCTGTCGGCTCAGGCATACAAAGGGTTGAGGAAATAGTCGACGGAAGGAGCAAAACAAAGTATCCGACCATGACAATTTACCTGGCTGAAGAGATCAGGAAGGACAGGAATAAGGCCGAGAAATTCGCGCAGTCGCTTATCGACGTGAGAGGCGAAGAAATACTCAAAATGACAGAGGACTTCTCCAAAAAGATCGTCGAGCTTGAAATCATCGAGGAAAAAATCAAGGAAAAAAACCTGGATGAAACCGAACTGATAAACAAGCTCAAGGAACTCATAAAGAAAGGCAAGGCCTCAAAAAGGGGCAGCAAGCTGATAATCGCGTTCCCTAGGAATTATCCCCTTGTCAAGATAAGGAACGAACTGCTCAAGGCGCTGAGGAAGCGCATACAGGGCGTGAACGGAATAGAAAAAACAATCGTAACGGAAAAGGACGGCGAATTCATCATCCACACTGTCGGCACAAACCTGAAAACCATGCTGAGAAAAAAGGAAGTGGATTCGATGCACACCACAACGAACGACATTGCGGAAATCGCCAAAGTGCTCGGCATAGAGGCCGGCAGGGTAGCGGTAATACAGGAACTGCACAAAACGCTCGACGAAAACAACATTGATGTTGATCTAAGGCACATAATCCTGCTCGCGGATGTAATAACATCCTCTGGCGAAATCAAGGGGACTGTGAGAACAGGAGTGATGAGGCAGAAGACCTCGCCGTTCGCAAGGGCTGCATTCGAGGAAACAGTGAAGCATCTCCTAAATGCCGCAATGTACGGCGAGCGCGAGGAACTGCAGGGCGTTGTCGAAAATATCATTGTCGGCCAGCCGATAAGGATCGGCACAGGCACAGTGGAAATTGTAATGAAGGAGTAAAGGTGTTAATCGTATGGCTGAAATTGATTTCGAAAAGGAACTCAGGCGTGCTGTGGACACTGGGAAAGCCGAATTCGGCTACAGGACCAGCGAAAAAAGCATGCTTTTGGGAAAAGGCAGGATGCTTGTGACAAGCACAGGGCTGCCTGCAAGGCAGAAGGAAAAGCTCTCGCATGCGGCGGGGCTTTCAGGGATACCGGTATATGATTCGGACAAAAGCGCACTGAAGCTCGGCTCGATCTGCGGAAAGCCGTTCCCTGTGACGGCAATGGTCATATTCGAGCAGGGAAAAAGCAAAATCCTCTCAGCGGCATCGCCAAAAAAGCAGTGATTCAATGAAACTGGAAATGGAAGAGATTTTCTTCATCAATGCGCTCGATTCGGAAACAGGCGTGATAGCGAAAGACTGCATAATCGGGCAGGGCATGGTAACATTCCTCGTGAAAAACGATGATATGGGAAAAGCAATAGGCCCGAACGGAACGAAGATAAAAAGTCTTTCGAAAAAACTTGGCAGGAACGTGGAATTGCTTGCCTTTTTCGAAAAACCCGAAGAGTTTTTCAGGAAAGCGTTCCCTGAAACCGAATTCGGGGAAATCAGGAAAGAACAAGATTCATTGGTGCTGAAACTCAATTCGATGGAAAAAAGAAACATAATGCAGGATGCAGGCAAATTCAAAAGGATAAAAAAGATAGCGGAGAGGAATTATAGTATAAACAGCATAAAGATGAAATGACTTTGATGGAATGAAAACAGGTGTTATGATGGCTAACGGGGAATTTTCGGCGAGGAAGCTCGAAAAAGACAGGAAGAAATGGAGAAAAAAGAAAACCGGCTACAAGAAAAAGCACGAGAAGCGCAAGCACAACCTCTTGGAGGGTGCGCCGCAGGCAAAAGGCATAGTTATAGAAAAGCGCGGGGTCGAGGCAAGGCAGCCGAACTCAGGCGTAAGGAAATGCGTAAGGGTGCAATTGATAAAGAACGGCAAGCAATTGACCGCGCTGGCACCGAAAGACAAGGCGATACAGTTCATTGATGAGCACGACGAGGTCACGATCGAGGGCATCGGCGGAAGAAAGCACGGTCCAATCGGAGACCTTTGGGGCGTGAGGTTCAAGGTCATAGCCGTGAACAACCAGTGCCTTGAAATGCTCCGCAAAGGAAAGAAAGAGAAGGTAAAGAGGTAATGCTGATGGCAAAAATATTCGACCGCTGGGAAACAGACAACATCAAGGTCAACGACCTTGGATTGCAGAGATATATCTGCCTTGAAACAAAAACCATACCGCACTCCTTCGGCAGGAACTCGAAGAAAAGGTTTGATAAGGCCAAGGTGAACATTGTGGAAAGGCTTGCGAACAAGCTGATGCGCTCCGGCCAGGGAAAAAGGAAACTCAGCGGCAAATACATCAGGGGCCGCGGCTCCACCGGAAAAAAACTGCAGGCACTGCACATCGTGGAGGACGCGTTCGACAAAATTGAAAAGCGCACAAAGAAAAACCCGGTCGAAGTCCTGATCAGGGCATTGGAATATTCGGCGCCGAGGGAAGACACTACAAGGCTCAAAAAAGGCGGCATATCCTATTCGCAGAGCGTCGATGTCGCGCCGATGAGAAGGCTCGACGAGGCATTGAAGAACCTTGCACTTGCGGCATTCGGGAACTCTTTCAACAACAAGACAAGCGCCGAGGACGCGCTTGCGGAAGAACTCATCCTGGCAAGCCAGGAAAATTCGAAAAGCCAGGGAGTGAAAAGAAGGAACGAGGTCGAAAGGATCGCAGTAAGCTCAAGGTAAAAAAAGCCTGGCAAAGCGGTTTGAATCTTTAATGGTGGTTTGATGGGCAGACGCGAAGACA
>JAZDDY010000047.1:0-3850 GCA_043809265.1 Candidatus Iainarchaeum sp. | reverse complement strand
GTAGGGTCATTGAGCCCAATAACCTCGATTTCAATTGCCACACTGCCATTTTTCTGGGACTTGGCCGAAGCGAGCGGTGCAGGCGTTTTAAGCCTTGCCTTCGGCGTGATTTTTGAAACTGTAAGAATGAGTGGCTGGGATTCGGCAGGGCCGGCGCTGTCGGTTGCCTTTACTTTCACGCTGAAATTCTTTTTTTCCCCGCTCCTGCCCTGAAAATAATAATTGTGCGCTATATAAGGCTCTTTTGTGGCTGCGATTCCCGAACCATCGTTGAAATCCCATTCAAAGGAAACAGCGCCTGAAGAATCCGCTGTTTCAGCCGAAAATTCGAAAAGCGCACCCTCGTTTTTGGACAGGGTGCCTGAAGCCTCTTTCAATGACACTGTGAGGGCGAAGGCGCCGGCCGAAAAAGCCAGAACCAAGGCCAGCACTGCAAGAAAAGCCAGTTTTTTCATTTCAAATCAGAATAATAACGCAGGTTGCCTTAATAAAATTAATTATTCTATTAAACGGACCTTTAAGGCCCCCCCCAAACGCGGTTTCAGTAATTGCGCGCAAAATAGGATTTCCTTTTCGCCGCAGCGCCGCAAAAAAAGCATTTCCCGCCTGTCTCCTTTTGCTCCAAAGGGATAAGCCTGCTGGTTGCCTGTGTTTCAGCCTTTATGTTTGCCTCGCACTCCGCACTTTCGCAAAAAAAGCCGAAAGCCATCTTTCCATCTTCGATCGCCTTCACGAAAGAGGCCTTGTCCTTGACTTCAACAGTATTCTTATCCAAAAACTCCTTTGCCTTTTTGAAAAGCGCTTCCTGCATTTTTTCCAGCATGCCCTCGATTTCTTTTTCGGCGTCCCCTTCGTTCACAGCGGCCTTTTCGCCTGAATCCCTTCTCACTGCAATAAACTGCTTTTTCTCGATATCCCTCGGCCCGACTTCAATCCTTACAGGGATGCCCTGCATTTCCCACTGGTGGAATTTAAATCCCGGGGAATGGTTTTCATCCGAATCAACAAACGCCCCGAACCTCTCCAGCCTTTTTTCCAGCTCAGCGCACTTTTCGAGCACTTGCGTTTTGGATTTTTCAAAGAAAATCGGCACAATCACAACCTTTCTTTCGGCAATTTTCGGCGGAACAACAAGGCCTTTGTCATCGCCGTGCACCATTGCCATCGCGCCGATCAGCCTTGTGGAAATGCCCCAGGAGGTCTGCCATGCGAACTGCTCTGCGCTCTTTTCATCCAAAAACTTTATATCAAAAGGCTTTGAAAAATTCTGGCCCAACATGTGCGAAGTGCCCATCTGCAATGCCTTGCCGTTCGGCATGAGCGCCTCCATTGTAAGCGTGTAATCCGCTCCTGGGAATTTCTCGCTTTCCGACTTTTGGCCTGATAGAACTGGAATCGCCAAAAAATTCTCAATCAAATCAGTGTAATCCTTCAAAATCATGAGCGCTTCCTTTTCTGCTTCTTCCTTTGTCGCGTGCGCTGTGTGGCCTTCCTGCCATAAGAACTCGCGCGTGCGGATGAAAGGCCTAGGGTGCTTGAATTCCCATCTGACAATATTCACCCACTGGTTCAAGAGCAAGGGCAAATCCCTGTGAGAGCGGATCCATTTCGCATAGCTTTCGTAAAAAATCGTTTCGGATGTCGGTCTTATCGCAAGCCTTTCCTCTAATTTTGTGTTGCCTGCGCTTTCAACCCATGCCACTTCAGGCTCAAAGCCTTCCACATGCTCCTTTTCCTTTTCAAATAGGTGTTCCGGAATGAACAATGGGAAATACACATTCCTATGGCCGGTTTTTTTGATTTTTTTGTTGAATTCCGCCTGGATGCCTTCCCATATCGAGTAAGCGTTCGGCCTTAAAACCATGCACCCGCTGACCGAAGTGTAATCCGCCAGCTCTGCCTTTTGAATCAATTGCTGGTACCATTCAGTGAAATCGCCGGCCTTTGTAACAGTAAGCGCAAGGGTCTGCTCTGTGCCTTTGCCCTGTTCTGTTTTTGCCTTTCCGGCGTCAGGCTTCGCCTTGCCTGTTTCCTTTTCTTTTGCCATTAAAACCACGTAATAATTGAAGGCTGTTATTGTTTTTAAGGGTTGGGTTGCTGCGAGTCAGGACTAACTCTGCTGGCCCTTCATGATTCTCAGGTTTTCCAGTATTTTTTTCTTTGGCGCTTTTTGGCGGAAATAGCTCATTCCTTTTTCTGTGAGGCCGCCATGCCTTTCCAAAAAACCGTTCCTGACAAAGAAGCTCTCTTTTGCCCTTAACCTTAACATGCTCCAGTTTTTCGGCGGGTCTGCGAACAACAATATCAATCCGTCCGTGCCATGACGCTTGTAATAGCCTCTTGCAACAAAAGTGTTGAACACACGTCTGGAAGCTGTGACAGCAAAAAGCCCAAGTATCACCTTATAATTTAACCCCAAAAAAGGAAGAACCATGGCCGGGAACATAACCGCGTTTCCAAATGCTTGCCCCCGATTTATGTGAACCCTGGCTGTTGCCTCGATTCCTGGTCGTTCTCTAAGCAGCTGGTAATATGTTTTGTTTTCAGAGACAGTTCTGCCATTCTGTCTTTTTTGCGGTTTCCCGGTCTTACGCGCCCTAAGCATTGCGGTGTCCTGAAAAAGGCCCTGGAGCCCGTGCTGCAATTCTTCGTCAGCAGTCTTTTCTGCAACAAATGGCCTTTTTGACGGCGCCCCTATCCCATCTTTAATGCCTATCTGGTGGCTTGTAAAGTCATAACCTCCAGATAAATACCAGGGCATTTCTGTAGCCATTGAAGGCAACAATGTTTCAAGCGGAATATCTGAAATCTGTGAAATCCGGGTGTATGCTTTTTTGGACAAAGGCGGCAAATCCAATGCTCTAATCCTTTCGCCTGCCCTTGGAAGGAAGACAAATCTTTCAAGCGGCCGTTGCGGTGTTTTTTTTCTTTCTTTTGCCGCAGTTTTTGATCGCCTCAGCATATAAGTAATATGTCAAAGGGAGTTAATTATTTCATCGTTATGCCTGTTGGTTTTGGCATCTGTTAAACCGTTCGTTAAGGCAAGCCAAAACCCTCTTTTTGCTCCAATCTTGCTTCAAATCGAAGCATATTTAAATCATATTCTGCTTATTTGTTTGTATTGTGCTTTGCGGGGTGTGTTTGTATGAATGTTATTTTGAGGGGAAAAACAAAGCAGATTGTGGAATCCCTGGTCAAGGAAGGCTATGCGAATTCCCAGTCTGAAGCGGTCAGGATGGCAATATTGGACTTTGGAGAGAAGCACCTGAGTGAAGTGGAGCTTGTCAACAGGAAGCTTGACAGGCTGAACCAGGAAATCAAGGAAGGGAAAAGAAGGCTTTTGGGCCCTGAAGAGGCATTGGGGCCGCACGCGAAAAACCTTAAATAGTTTTTCGAATAATCAGGGGAAGCGAGCTTCCAATAGCCTTTTCCCTGTTTTTTCCTTTTCTCTAATTTGCATGTATTCGGCAGTTTTTGATGAAGCCTGGCAGAAACATTTTGAAAAACTCGATTATGGGGTTCAGGATAGGGTTTCCAAAAAAATAAAGCAGATTTTGGAGTTTCCGCAGAAACGGCATTTGAAGAAAGGCGCAAGTTTTTTTGTTGCCGAAGCAGGCCAGTTCAGGATTCTTTACATGGTATTTGAAGAAAACAAAGAGGTAAGGTTCTTCTTTGTCGGCAACCACAAGGAATACGAAAAATGGTACAAGCAGTTCTTTTGAGACGGCGCTTGTTTGGCGGCTGCCTTAAACCGGGCGCTTTATTTTTATCCCGGCTTTTTCGAAAGAGAATTGCTTCCTTTTCGATTTCCTCAGCCTTGCCAGCGAAAAGCGCTTTTTCCTTGCGCGCT
>JAZDDY010000046.1:0-3519 GCA_043809265.1 Candidatus Iainarchaeum sp. | reverse complement strand
TTTTTTTGTTTTTGTTTTCAGGCTCCTGGTCTTCCGGCGGCGGCTGCTTCACAGACTTTATGCCGTTATCGGTCAAGATAAAAATCGTATTGCCTATTTTGACTGCGGTTCCTTCCTCGGCGCCTGTTTCAACGCCGACATCAGGGACTTCAGTGTCTCCTGGCAATGTAGGGGCGTCCACCACCGGCGGGGCGACTGTAATTGAAGGCGACAAAGGGCAGGCCTGCGAGTAAGGGATATAAATCGTCCTGCCTGACAATGCCGGAACGATTCCTTTTGTGACCAAAAGCTGGATTCCGGCCGCGGCTATAAGCACTACGCCGACAACATCATCCGGAATGCCAAGCGGCCCGAGGACTGCATCATCTGCAACCAATGCAAGGCCTGCACTCATAAGCCCGCCTGAAACAGTAGAAGACCGCACGTAAGCCCCTTTGGAATCCTGCTTTACAATTTCCGCATCCGGAACCAAAACAATTGTGTCGCAGATTGTCATTGAAGGGTTCTGGATGTCGTTCACCCCGGAAAGCGATTGGGATAGCATGTAACCTGACTGCAGTTCAAGGTCTGCAAGAGCGGTCTGAAGGTCTTCTGCCTGAACCTCTATTGTTTCCCCTGAAGCAGTGGCAAGCTCGAAAGAGTCATCGGATTTTTTTGTGGCGGACACCACAAGGTTGTCCACAGAAGTTTCTGCAAAGCCAGGTTCGGCCTCCTTCGGCATGCACGAATTCGTGAAAAGGCTGCATTGCTCGCCTTCGCTGCAGCCGCAGCCGGAAGTGCATTCGACGCACAGGCCTGATGAAGAATCACAGCAGGGAAAAGTTGAATTCCCGAAACAGCTCAATGGGCCAGCACAGGCCCCGGATGCAGTGGCTGGAGTGCCACCCGCAGAACCGGCTCCGGCGAGAGTGCCTGGAATGGACACCAGTTTGGACAGGCCAAGTGAAAAAAGAAGCCCGCCGAAAGCATCGTTTGCTTTGATGTTACCCCATTGGAGCCCTGTTTGCGGGGCAAAATAGGGGGCCGTATTGTCGGCTTGAACCGGGGTTTTGGCAGGAGATTCTGCGTTCCCTTTTCCTTTTTCCTTGAAAGCCATTTCCCTGAATGCTTTCGCATTCCAGATAAGGGCGTTTGTCCCAGATTCATCAGATATAAAGCACATGTTGCCCTTGCCGACCTCAGCCAGAGCATCCTTCAGGGAAAACACGCCCTCAAAAGATTCGGGTTGCAGGGAGGAAAAAGACAATTGGTTCGGTCCAGGGCTTATGCTATGCCTGAAACCGAAATCCATGCCGTTGTAGGAATTCATGTCAAGCCGCACATTGCCGGAAACGCAAAGCACCTCAAGTGCGGTGCCTTCTGGCAAAAAAGCGACGGCGAGATAGTAAAGGCTCCCGAAACCTGCCGCGTCTGCCTTGAATTTCGCTGATTTGATGTCGTCGTTCCAGCCGCTGCATTTTATGCCTGGCTTCAAGACAGGGAAAGAGTCCTTCACAAAAAACTTTTCAGGAACACGCCAGTTCAAAAGGAAAGCGCTGTCCGCAAAAAAGGAATCAGGCCTGGGCCTTCCGGCAGAATCTGTCAAAGTGTAATAAATTTCATGCGTTTTTTCTTCGGAGAGGTAAAGCGAAACAACCGAAGGAATCGATTCATTGAACTTCCAATAGAACTTTCCCGGCCCGGCCTCGGCAACAGCCAGCACAAGCCCGGAAGCGGTATCCGCAAAAGTTCTCTCCTTTTCTGTTTCCGGCCCGGAAACAGTTCCTGATGCAGGCAGCAAAAAGCCGTCATTCAGGTAAAAAATATCGCCGGCAGCAACCAAACCAAAATCCCTTTCTTTATCCGAAGAAAAGGCATCAAAAGCCACCCCAAACAAATGATTCTCATTAAAGTTCGTGCCAAGCCTTTTGTCCAGGCCTTCAAGGCTTTCTGCAAGCGAAAACTCAACACTAACCGCTTCGCCCTCAACAGTCGCTTCAACTGTATAAAGGCCTGGTTCAGTCGGGCTGTTCTTGAAAGACCATTTTGAGATGTCGATTTTTTTGCCGCCAAAAAAAGAACCCGAATAATGCTCGGTAAAATCCGCCTTGAACGAATCAGAGTAATTGTCCGCCAGCAACAAAACACTCAAACCATTCAAGCCGGCGCCAGAAGAAAGCCTCTTCGAAAGCATCAAACCGAACTGTGTTGCATCGCAGAAATAACCGCTCTCTCCCTCCCTGAAATCGACATCGCACATTGTTTCGGTGATTTTATCGGCATCCCAGTCAAGCAGAATCCTGTTCAAACCGTACTTTTGGCTTATCTCCTTGCCGCTCTCGCAGCCAAGGTTCTGCTGCTCAAAAGCAGGGAACTGGAAATCTTCTGCAAAAACCAGTCCAAGGGAAAAAACCAAAAAAAACAGAATGAACAATTGCCTGCCCATCAGCCCACCTGTTTTTTCCCTTTCCTCTTGCGCTTCACCAAATTATAACCGATAATTATCGCCAAAGCCGCGATTGCGGTTATAATAAGATACAGTTCAAGAAAAGAAAACCCTTTCGGTTCGGCAACGGCTTGCATGCCGGCACCACAGTCCTTGTCCAATCCTTCAACACAATCAGGGTCGCAGATGCCATCCCCTTCAGGCAGGCAATAATTGTCCTCTTTATCCAAAGGGCAATCGGCAGGGCATGAAAGATAATTCTCGCTGGAACCGCACATGCCGTCGCCGTTGCAGAGCCTGGTTTTCAGGTCGATGAATGCAATCGGCTTGTTGCCGTCCTTTCCGACCGCAAGGATTGCGGCTTCCTTAAAGTAGGGCAGGAAGAGCTGCGCTTCAAGCGCGCCCTGGGTTTTGTCATAATAATCGTCCACCTGTTCTTCAGAGATTGTTTCCGGCATCCTTACAACCATTTCCCTGAACGAAAATTTTGCCTGGTATATTGCCTGCATGTCCGTGCCAAGGATTTGCGCAATATATTCGTTCCCTGGCTCGCTTGAAGAATCAGAGAAAACAACGCGGATTTCATCAACCTTCACTTCCCCGCCGATGATGGAAATCCTTGCGCTTATCACAGGCCTTTGCTCCAGGGCGGCAGCGCTTCCAGAGAAAAGCAGCAACAGCAGGAAAACATGCGGCCAATTCACCCGATCACGCCCCATTGCCTCTGAATCTCCGGCCTCTCATAGCAGTCAAAGCCTGGCTCGACGTCTTCCCTGACAGGGCCCATGACGCTCCTTTTTTCGAGACTGCCTGTTGCAGGCAGTTTCCTGCCCTTGCAGTCTATTTGCTGGCCAGGCAATTCAGGGCAGTTTGTGGGCCCTGGCTCGCCTGAACACATCGGGTATTCGTTGGTCCCCTGCGGGTATTTCGAGTAAAGGATGCCTGCATTGAAGGAAGCGAAGTCGAATTGCTTTTGCAGCGGCCCTGGATAATAGTTCGGCGGAATCCTTTGCAGGTATTTCACGCTGTTAATATAGTTTTTTGCGCTGTACTGGTCTTCAAGGCCGAAGGTGTGGCCGAGCTCGTGCTCGACT
>JAZDDY010000045.1:0-13992 GCA_043809265.1 Candidatus Iainarchaeum sp. | reverse complement strand
AAGGCATTCGGCGTCACTTCAGGAATTTTTCCTTGTAGTTTTTCCAGACAAGGATGAATGCCGCGTGCGCCATCGAGAACGGGTCGGTAATCCTTGCGATGCCGTTCTTGAATTCGCCGCTTTCCCTGACGCTGTTGATTTGCTTCAGTGTGTTCCTGTTGAGGAGGCCTGCGTCCCCGAAATCCAGCACGAACGCCTCGAAATCCTCCTTGGTTGAAACATGCTCAGGCAGCGAGCCGGCCTGGCCCACGCTGATGACCCAGTTCAGGAACTTTTCCGCTTTCTCCCTGTTGCCTGCCTTGATGTAATAATCCGCGAGCAGGAGCGAGAAGAACGGGCTTGCCCCGAAACCGCCTTTTTCAATCCCTTCCACCGAACCGAATTTGGAAATTCCGCCGAAGGATTTGTGCCAGAGCTTTTCATCCAGCAATTTTATTGTTGAAACGATTTTTTTGTCGTTCGGGGCGAAAACATCGAAGAAAGAAAGCGCGAGGGCAGAGGCGTCAGGCCAGAGCATTACCGAGCTGGATTCGCTTAACCTTATGGTTTTCACAAAGCACTGCTTTCTCGAATTCCACAGGTACTGGAGCATCGAGTCCTTCAGGGCGTTTTCCTTGCTCAACGGCAGGTATTCCGCCTTTATTTTTTCCGCAACCTTGGAAAGCTCCCTGAATGCAGCGCAGCACACCGCGTTCGCCCAGATTTCATATCCTTCCTCCATCGGCGGGAATTCATGCACAGAGGACTGGGTAAACACGAGGTTTTTGTCAGATACGATTTTAGAATTCAAAAAATCAATGGCTTTTTCAACACGGTCCCAGTTCACTTCAGCAAAATCGATGTTGTTTTTTTCAAGGACGTATTCTGCAAAAGCGTAAAGCACGAGCGCTGTCGCATCAGGCTGCACAGGCTTATAGCCGTTGTTGTTTCCTGCCTCATCCCATCTCTGCGGGAAACAGCCTGTTTTCCTGTCTTGGTGCCTTAAGGCAAAATCCAATGCTTTCTGCGCTTCGTCAAACCTTTCGGCTTTCACAAGCGCAAGGGTGCAGAATGCGAGGTCCCTCGGATAAATGTGCAAATAGCTTTTTTCGCTTGATGTCGGGATGATTGCGCCGTTTTCAAGCTGCGCCTTGAGAAGCTGGTTTACTGACGCTTTGTATAAAAATTCCGCTTTTTCGAGGTCCACGGTTCCCTTGAATGAATCGCGCGGCACGTCCTTTTTTTCTTTTTTCTGGATTTGCTCGGCTTTTTCTTTCTTTTCCGCCTTTGCCTGTTTTTCTGTTTCCTCGAATTCTTCCTCGAAGGATTCCTCTGAAGCTTCATCCAATGGTTCAGGCCCGCCCTGCTCGGCTTCTTCCGGCTCGAAAAGGTCATCTTCCACAACCGCTGTTTTTCCCTGCGCCGGTTCCGCGCTTCCGGCTGCTTCAAGCTCTTCAGGTTCCGCTTCCTCAAACACTTCTTCGTTTTGGGCCTGCCCAACTTCTCTCAATTTTGCCTCCATGGCGTTCCTTATATTTTCCTCTTCTTTTTTAACGTCAAAATTTGCAGCCATTTTGGTTTCCTCCGGTGCTTTTCTGGCGGCAGGCATCGCTTCCCTGGTTTCGCCTGAAGCCGCCTTCCTGACTTTATTCTGCAGTTCCCTCATAGGCCAGTCTGTTCCATGCAACCGTTCATCAATCATTGCGAGTGTTTCCTTTGAGCGTTCAAGCGCCTTTTCATCGGCCTTGCCCTGCTTTTTTGCCCTGATTTCCGAATCGAGCTGGTTTATAAGCGCAATAAGGGCACCGTCAGGCTCGTCCATTGCATTGGCCTGGTCTTTTCTCCTGAGCAGTGTCTGCTCAAGTTTTTCCCATTCGCTGTCAGGGTTCGGGCCTTCTTCCTTCTTCGGCTTGCCCTTCGCAAAAAAGCCTTTTTCCTCGCTCCACTCAGACAAGCCCATTTTCCCACTTTCCAGCCTATTGTTTCCCTAAACTCAGACAAATCAAGCATAAAAGCCTTAAAAAACATTTCTACGAGCCCCCTGCACAGGCAGCATTCTTTCATTTTTTGCTGAAAAAACCGGCGTTTCCAATACCATTAAAATAAGATAAAACTCTTTTTTTGCATGAGCCCCTCTTTCATGGAACACGCCATAATCCTTGCAGAGAAAGGCAAGGGAAAAGTGAAAGCAAGGCCTTTGGTCGGATGCCTGATAGTGAAAGAAGGAAAGGTTATTGCCGCAGGATTCCACGGGGAAAAAGGCAGAAAGCACGCGGAAGCGATTGCGCTGGAAAAAGCCAGCAGGCAGGCGAAAGGCGCTGATTTGCATTGCACATTGGAGCCTTGCTCACACCGCGGCCTTACAGGGCCTTGCGCTGAAAAAATCATTAGGGCTGGCGCGGCAAGGGTTTTTATCGGTGCACTGGATGCGAATCCGAAAGTGCGCGGGAAAGGGATTGCACTGCTGCAAAAGGCAGGCATTGAAGTGCAGTGCGGGATGTTGGAAAGCAAATGCCTGCAATTGAACGATTACTTCAACAAATGGATTCAAACCAAAACGCCTTTTGTTGTGCTGAAATCCGCGCTCACGAGGGACGGCTTCATTTCATGGGGCGACGGAAAAAGGAAAAAAATTTCAGGAAAAGAAGCCGACAAATTCGTGCAGGATTACCGCGCGGAATGCGATTGCCTCCTTGTCGGCATCGGCACTGTTTTGAAGGATGACCCGAGGCTGACCTGCAGGAAAAAAGGCGCAAGGAACCCGGTGCGCGTGATCCTTGACTCGGAACTGCGGATTCCAATAAAGGCAAAACTTCTTGTCGAGAAAGGAAAAACCATTATCTTCCATTCCAGCGGCGCTGACATAAAGAAAAGAAAGGCGCTTGAAAGGAAGCGGGCGGAATGCATTTCGGTGAAAGGAAAGGAAGGGGAACTGGATTTGAAGGATGTTTTGAAGGCGCTAGGGGAAAAGAATTACATGAGCGTTTTGGTCGAAGGCGGGCAGAAAGTAAACACCTCTTTCCTGCGCGAGGGATTGGTTGACAGGATTGTGCTGATTTTTTCAAGGAAGGAAGTAGGCAGGGGATTGGAATTCTGCAACGATTCAATCAGCAGGGATTTAAAAATCAAAAAGGGCTCGATAAGGCAGCTCGGGAAAGACGTGCTGGTGGAAGGATACCTTTAAGAGGAATGCCTGCGTAAATTTTTAGGTGCAAAGGAAATGGAAAAACTTCGCTTTCTTGTCACAGGCTCAAGCGGTTTCATAGGGCAAAGGCTTGCCGCAAAGCTCAGGAAAAAAGGCCACTGGGTAAAAGAATTCGACCTGGATAAAGGCCCGGACATTTTAAAGGAAGAGGACTGCAAAAAAGCAGTGAAAGACATAGGCACAGTGATACACCTTGCTGCTGTGTTGGACGAGCGCTCGCCTTTGCTTTGGAAAGTGAATGTTCAGGGCACTGAAAACATCCTTAAGGCTGCATCTGAAGGAAAAGTGGAAAGGTTCATTCATTTGAGCAGTGTCGGGGTGCACGGAGAGCAAAAAGGCGCCGCCGATGAAAATGCTTCCTTTAACCCGGAAACCGACTACGAGAAAAGCAAAATGCAGGCGGAACTGAAAGTCCAGGAATTCCAGGAATTAATGCACATCACGATACTGCGGCCGGCGCTCGTGCTCGGCCCGAATGAGTACTGGAAAAAAATCGTGAAATTGGTCGGGAAAAATTTCCCTTTGATTGGGAACGGAAAAAACAAGTGGCAGACGATTTACATCGACGACCTTGTTGACGCGCTTGCGTTTTGCGCAGAGCACGAGGAAACAATGGATGAAACATTCATTCTTGCAGAAGAGCACGGAATAACGCTTGAAGAATTGTGCCTTGAAATCAAGAGAAATCTTGGCTTGAAACCCAAGCTGATGAAACTGCCTTTCTGGCTTGGCAAGCCGCTCGCTTATGTTTTCCTTGTGCTTTCCCCTAAATCATTGATCACACCGCAGCACTTGGACAGGCTGGCAAGAAACCGCGAATATTCCATCGGCAAAATCAAGAAGTTCGGCTGGAAGCCCAAATGGAACACGAAGAACGGGATTAAAGAAACGGTTAAGGCGCTCAAGGAGGCGTAAGGTTGCCTGAACCGATTCGGGCAAGGAGGCTGAAGCCGAAACCCAGCTCGGGTTTTGTAATCCACGAACCAAAGCAGATTGCAGAAGAAACTGCCAGGCGCTTCTGGGAGGAATACGATGCAGGGCTGCGTACCGGAAAAATAATGATGCCGCCTTGGAAAAGGCGGGTCGTGAGGTTTTCGGCCTCACAGGCGGCAACAGTCAGGGAATTCGCGAGTGCCGAGGAATTTGAGTATGGCTTGAGGATGGCAATCAAGCTTCCAAAAAGGATAATGGAAATGAAGCCGGAAAGCTTCGAATTGCAGCCGGTAGAAATACTCAGCATTGACAGAGCAAAGCTCAGGTATGCTGAAAAAGTGTATCCGGCTCCAACCATACAGGATATTTTGTTTGGCGCCGGCTTAAAAGACCGCTCAAGATACCTGCCTTTTTTTGAAAAAAAGATGGCGCGGAAAGGAGTTAATCCGCAGCAGGTCAGATCTGCGATTTGGAATGCCTGGCGCGAACTGACTAGAATACAAGTGCATCCCGATATGGCCACCTCAAATTTCCTTGTATTGGATATCGATAAAAGCACGGGCAAAGCGCTGCTCGCAATAGTGGATTACACTGACTCAAAAAAAGTATGACCCCTATTTCTTTTCCTTTCCCGCTTTCTTGACCGCTTTCGAAATTCCTTCCAGCGTTTCCTTGGCTTTTTTGGTGTTGCCGGAAACATTTTCCACGGCTGTGCCGACATGCACTATGTCCGCTCCGGACTTGATGCAGTCATAGGCGTTTTCTTTGGTTTTCACTCCGCCTGCAACCACGAGCGGAATATCAATCAGCTTGCGCGTGGCTGAAATCATGTCCAATGGCGCGTGCTTTTCGGCTCCGCCCCCTGATTCAAGGATGACCATTTGCGAGCCCATCATCTGGCCTGCGAGCGCGGTAATGCCTGCAAGGTACGGGAGCTCGCGCGGAATCAAATGCGCGCGGCCGACCCAGCCGACAGCGCGGCCTGGCTCTATGACAATATAGGAAGTGCCGATTGCTTCCAGGCCCATTTTTTTGATTGGGAGGGCGCTTGCAATTTGCGCTCCGGTAATATAGTACGGGTCTGTTGAATTCAGCATGCTCATGAAATAAACAGCATCGGCGTTAGGTGAAATCGAGGCAATATTTCCCGGAAAAAGTATGACCGGAAGAGAGCTGTTTTCTTTAATCCTTGCAATCGTGTCGTCCAATAGCTTGCCCTGCGCGCCCACCGAGCCGCCGACAGCAATCGCGTCAACGCCTGATTCGGAAGCGATTTTGCCGAGGACGCCTGCGACTTCAGGCTCCTGGTTCGGCGGGTCAACCACCAGAAACGTGAGGCCGCCGTCCTTTTCAATGGTGTCAAGGATGCGCGAATAAACCTTTCCGAATTTTTTCACTTTTTCCATTCACACCATCCCTTTCCAGTCCTCAAACATATTTGTGCTTTAGAGTTTTTAATACTTCGGCAGTGTTGGCTTTCTGGCCCTGCTTTAAAATCAGGCCGTGCCCTGGCAAAAGCGTCTTAAAATCCAGTTTTGAAAGCATTTCAATTGATTCTACAAGCCGGTCTTCGCTCCCTGAAACCAAATCCGTGCGGCCGCAGCCCATGCTGAACAGCGTGTCGCCTGAAAATAAGAGTGAGTTTTTTTCCTCGAAAAAGCACACTGAGCCGGCTGTGTGGCCCGGAGTGAAAAGCACTTTGAGCATGAACGGCTTCAAATCGATTTCCTCGCCTTCCTTGTAGTGCGAGTCTATTTTCGGGAAATCTTTGACGCCGAAAACCCCTGCGCCGGAAAACTCGGAATCCCTGAGCGCAATTTTTTCAGCGTCAGATTCGTGCATTCTCTTTTCGGCTTTGGAAAACAGGGAGGCACAGCCGAAATGGTCGGCGTGGCCATGCGAGAACAAAAGGAAATCCACGTCCTCCGGCTTTATTTTGAGGCTTTTAAGGCCTGAAGTGATTTCGCCTGCATTGTTGCCTGTGCTGGCATCGATTACAGCAATTTTTCGCCCAACCAGAAAATAAATGTTGGAGCCGTAATTCGAGGAATAAAACACGTGCACGTTCGGAATGACGCTTTCGAACATTATAGGGAGAATAAGGGCAATCCGTTAAAAAAAGAACGCTGGAAAACATATCTGTGGGCTATAATGGCTGAAGGCGCTGATTTTGAGGGATTGCTCGGCAGAATCTGCATTGAGAGCGGGAAAAGCGAGTCCGAGATAAGGAAGCTTATAGGCGAGAAAAAAACCAAGTTCACTGGCCTGCTCACGGATTCGGGCGCGGCATTCATGGTCGCAAAGGAATTGAAGGTTGCGATAGAATTTGAAAAGCCGGCCGAGAAAAAAACGAAAATAAGCACTCTCGAGGAAGGAATGAAAGGCCTTGAATTGCCTGTTAGGGTGCTGCACGTTTACTCGCCAAAAGAATTCGAGAAAGACGGCAGGAAAGGCCGGTACTGCCGGCTATTGGCCGGGGATGAAACAGGCGAAATTTCACTCACCCTTTGGGGCGAACAAGCGAAAGAAATCGAGAAAAAGAAAGTTGAAAGGGGCACTGTCCTGCTCCCGAAGAACGCCTCGGTTTCGAGCTATAAGGGCCAATTGCAGTTAGGCATTCCTTTTGACGGAAACATTGAAATAAGCCCGGAAATCGATTCGAGCACGCTCCCGAAAGCCGAAAAGGTCGCATTGAAAATTGCGGACCTTGGCGGGGCAATGGAAAACACGGATGTTTTCGCGCGCGTCATCAGGGTTTTTGAAATGAACGAATTTTTAAGGGACGGCGAGAAAAGAAAAGTCGTTAATTTTTTGGTGGGCGACGGAAGCGGGCAGATAAGGGCGACCGCATGGAACAACCTCGCCGTAATGGCAAACAAGCTTGAGGCCGGAGAGCTCATAAAAATCGAGGGCGCTTACACAAAAAAAGGCCTGAAAAGCCTGGAACTGCACCTCGGCTGGAATTCAAGGATAATTTCAAACCCCACAATCGGCTTTGAAATTCCGAAACTTGAAGAACTGGCAGGGACGGAATTCAAAAGGAAAAAAATCAAGGAACTGGAAAAGGGCGAGCAGGCGGAAGTTCTCGCCACAATAACAGCGCTCAACAAAGGCAATCTTGTATTCAAGGTCTGCGAAAAATGCGGCTCGAAAGCGCAGGGCGAAGCGGATTCATGGCTTTGCGCAAAATGCGGCGAGACCAAACCGAAAAACAGGCTTGTGGCCACTGTGACAATAGACGACGGCACAGGCGCGCTGAGGGCCAGCACTTTCGGGAGGAATGCGGAAAAAATCCTGGACAGGCACACAGAAGAAATAGCCTCAAAAATAGGGGAAAAGACGCCGGCTGAAATAATCGGCGAAATCTCGGGCAGTGTTGTTGGAAAAACATTCCTTTTCAACGGTACAGTGAAGGCAAACGCAATGAACATTGAAGAACTGGAGCTCAGCACAAGCGAAGTGAAAAGCATCGACGCTGAAAAAGAAATGGAAAGCGCATTGAAGGCTGTTGAGGGGATTCAGGGGAAGTGAACCCCCAAAAGCATATTTAAATGGTCGAATGAAAAACAATAAACTGTGATGGTGATAATATGACTGATGAAATAAAAGAAGTAAGCGATTTGCCCGGAATAGGCCCGCAGGCAGCTGAAAAGCTGTACAAGGCAAACTACAGGACGCTGGAAAGCATCGCGGTCGCATCCCCGATGGAACTGACCGAAGCGGCAGGGCTCGGGGACAAAACGTCTGAAAAAGCGATAAAGGCGGCAAGGGACGCGCTTGAAATGGGCTTTGAGACAGCGGACGCAATCCACAAAAGAAGGGAAAAAATCGGCCGCATCCACACCGGAAGCAAGGAACTGGACAGCTTGCTCGGCGGAGGCCTTGAAACCCAGAGCATCACCGAAGTGTACGGGAAAATGTCCTCTGGAAAAACGCAGTGGTGCTTCCAGCTGTGCGTGATGACGCAATTGCCGCAGGACAAGGGCGGATTGAACGGAAACATACTTTACATCGACTCGGAGTCAAGCTTCAGGCCTGAAAGGGTGATGGCAATAGCGAAAGGCAAGGGCATAGACCCTGAAAAAGCGCTCAAAAACATTTATGTGGCAAGGGCATACAATGCGGACCACCAGATGCTTTTAGCCGACAAGGCCGAAACCTTCATAAAGGAAAAAAACATCAAATTGCTCATAGTTGATTCCTTGACTTCACAATTCAGGTCGGAATACCTCGGCAGGGGAATGCTTGCGGAAAGGCAGCAAAAATTAAACAAGCACATGAGGCAATTGATGAAACTCGCTGAAATGCACAACATAGTCGTGCTTGTCACAAACCAATTAATGGAAAGGCCAGACATATTATTCGGGGACCCGACAACGCCCATAGGCGGAAACATCGTAGGCCATGCCTCAAAGACCAGGCTTTACTTGAGAAAAAGCAAGGGTGAAAAAAGGGTCGCAAAGCTTGTCGACTCACCAAGTCTCCCGGACGGCGAAGCGCTCTACCAGGTGACCGAAAAAGGCATCGAAGATACAAAAGAAGACTCGAAAAAAAGCAAAGACGACGAGTGAACAGGCAGCAGCCTGGCTTTCACCGGCAGCAGGGGATAAAATAAAATTAAGGCAGGAGAACTACCTTTCCTGCCTTGCCCTGCTCAAGCAACGAAAAGCCTTCCTCGAAATCCTTCAAAGGAAAGCGGTGTGTGATCACAGGGGAAGGGTCCACCAGCTTTTTGTTAATGAGCTCGCTGGTTTTCTTCCATGTGTCAAAAATCAGGCGGCCATTTATGCCGAAAATTTTCGTGTACTTGAAAACAATGTCGTTGGTGACATCAACCTGGAACGGCTTTGCAAAAACACCCAAAATCGATGCCCTGCCGCCGACCCTCAATGCCTTCATGCCGTCATTCATTGCAGCGCCGCTGCCGGACATTTCAAGGAAAATATCCGCGCCCCTGCCGTTCGTTTCCTTTTTCACGCGCTCGACAAGATTTTCATTCTTGGCATTGACCAGAATATCGGCTTTCATTTTTCCGGCAAGGCCCAAACGGAAATCGTTCAAATCAGAAATAATCACTTTTTCCGCGCCTGCCGCCTTTGCAATGCCTGCGGCAAAACAGCCGATAGGGCCTGCACCGGTTATAAGGACCGTGCTGCCTTCGATTTTATCGTTGCCTGTAAAAACAGAATGGACCGCGTTCCCGAAAGGCTCCTGGATTGCGGCAATCTCGGGCTTCATTCCCTTTGGGTTCTTCCAGGCATTTTGTGCCGGAATGACCGCATATTCCGCAAACACGCCATCCATGTCCACGCCGAAGATTTTCATGGTTTCGCAGACATGCCTGTTCCCTGAAAGGCACTGGACGCACTTGCCGCAAAAAATATGGGTTTCAGCAGAAACCAAATCGCCCTTCTCAAAGCCGGCAACCCCTTCGCCCAATTTGGTTATCTCGCCAGCAACCTCGTGGCCGGCAATAAGCGGAGGCTTGATGCGGTTCTGCGCCCACTCGTTCCATTCATAAATGTGCAAATCAGTGCCGCAAATCGTGGTTGCCTTTACTTTTACAAGCAACTGCCCTGCTTTTGGCGAAGGCTTCTCGGCATCCAAAAGCTCAAGGCCTCTCTGCGGTTTCGATTTAAAAAGCGCTTTCATTCGGCACACCGGGGATTATTGAAAAAGCAATAAAGGCATAAAAACCTTGCACATGACAATCTGTGTTCGGTGGGGGCAAATGGCCGGTGAAGAATTCTTTTCAAACACAATGAAGGAACTGAGGGAAAAAAGGCTTGAGTGGACATTGCGGAGCCTTGAAACAGCCTCGGGCGCAAGAGGTAAAGTCGAAGGGAAAAAAGTCATAATTTTCTGCTCGAACAATTATTTGGGATTAAGCAACCACCCTGCCCTGAAAAAGGCGGCAATTAGCGCTGTGAAAAAATACGGCGCAGGCTCTGGCTCGGTGAGGGCAATCGCAGGAACAATGGATTTGCACCTGAAACTGGAAAAAGAAATCGCGAAATTCAAGGGAACCGAAGCCGCAACATACTACCAGACAGGGTTTGCGGTAAACGCGGGAATGATTCCCGCAATGATGCTCGAAGGCGATTTGATAATAAGCGACGAACTGAACCACGGAAGCATAATAGACGGAATGCGCCTGAGCAAAGCCGAAAGGCGGGTTTTTCCCCATAAGGACATGGAAAAATTAAGGGAAGCGCTTGAAGAAAGCGATAAAAAAAATTACGGAAAAAAACTGGTCGTCACGGACGGAGTGTTCAGCATGGACGGCGACATCGCGCCGCTCGACAAAATAGAAAAAATAGCGCACGAGCACAACGCAATGGTTTATGTCGACGATGCGCACGGCGACGGCGTCCTCGGCCCAAAAGGAAAGGGAATCACGCACCACTTCCATTTGCAGGGCAAAATAGAATTTGAAATGGGCACCTTCAGCAAGGCATTCGGCGTAATGGGCGGATATGTCTGCGGAAAAAAGGAAATCTGCGATTTTGCCTACAACAAGAGCAGGACGTGGCTGTTGAGCGGGTCATCGCCACCTGCGACAGTGGCCGCATGCATCGCATCGCTGAAGCTTTTGGAAAAAAACGAAGCGTTTGTGAAAAAATTGTGGAAAAACACGGCGTACTTCAAAAAAGAACTGAAAGAACTGGGCTTTGACACAGGCCAAAGCGAAACACCGATCACGCCGATAATGCTAGGGGAAAGCGCCACGGCAGTCAGGTTCAGCCAAAGGCTGTTCGAGGAAGGCGTTTTCGCACTGCCGATAATCTTCCCGATGGTCGCAAAAGACAAGGCAAGGATAAGGACAATGGTTTCCGCGGCACATTCGAAAGAGGATTTGGACGAGGCGCTCGAAAAATTCGAAAAAATCGGGAAAGAACTCGGGGTTCTTGCATAAAAGAACAATATTTAAACCTGCGAAGCGCAATAAGGTGGGAAAGATATGGAAGAGAACGAAGGGCAAAGCGAAGGCAAACCAAATTATATGTGGGCTTATTTCAAGCCAATCGCTATTTTGATGGCGCTTGTAATGCTGCCATTGGTTGTTTTTATATTTGCCCTCAGATTCTTTCTGGTGGCACTTTTCACCACCCCCTTTTTGTTTCTGGCAATCGTGCCGCTTTATTTGATATAGCTGGGGCTAATCATCTACTGGTTTTTCAAAAAATCAGGCCTTTACAGGCAATGGAAGGCGGCTGCAATCACTTACGGGATGCAAAGGTCAAAGGACATGATGAAAGACATTCCGCCTGAAGCAAAAAAGGAAATGATGCAAAAAGCAATGCAAAACGATTTAATGAAGGAGTTCAGGGAAGAGCTCAAGGACGAAATCAAAAAAGAAATGCTGGAAGAAGCGCGGAACCCCTGAAAACAGGGAAAAGCCAATTATTAAAAGCTTCTCCGACACTAATTTATTTGTGGGCTAGGTTGGGGAGGTAGCGGTTCCCTGTAGCCGGAAATCCGCTTCACGCCGGAACCGAAGCCTTGGGAAAGGTTTTTCCTGGAAAGCCGGAGCCATTGCACTACAAGGAACTTCTGTCCTCTTAGGTTTTGCCTAAGGGTGAACCCGCCAGGTTCGGAAGAAAGCAACGGTGGCCTTTAAGCGAAATGCTTCGAGGTAAACGGAAGCGAGGAATGCCGTGGGTCACTCCTGCCTTTCAGGCCAAATCGATTTCAGGGCGCGCCCACATTTCAGCTTTTTGAAAAAACTATTTTGCCCTCGCTTTTTTGCTGCTCCTGCTTTTCCTGCCGATGCCTTTCCTTATCTCGCGCTCAAGTTCGCCCAAAGCGTCCTGGAGCGAAGTGATTACATTCCAGGAAACCGCTTCGGCCTTGAAGTTCATTCCAGGGCCTGAAGCGTGGACGTGGATTGAGTGCTTGGTTTTACCGCCTGCCTGCTTGTACTGCTTGAAATGCACCAAAAGGAAATAGGTGGTGTTCAGGGACCTTTTCACGCGATCGTAAGCGGCATTGATTGTGCTGTTGACCCTCGCCAGGTCCACTTCATCAAGAGCCGGCATGTTGGCAGTCTGTATATTTCTTTCGACAGCGCCTGTTTTCACGATCGCCTCAAGCAAATCCCTTCTGGTAATAATGCCGGTCGGCTTTCCCTTTTCGGTAAGGACAATCGAATAGCCGTTCTCGATGTCTGAAAGCACAGGCCCGATTTTTTTGTCTGGCTCTATTGTCTTGAATAAAGTGGACATTTCGCTTGAAACAGGGATTGTCAGGGCGCTGTCCCTTTCAGTCGAATGGCCGTGAGCATCTCCGAGTGATGCAATCCTTCCGCCTGTGGACTGGGCCAGGTATTTTTCCATGAGGTTGCGCAGGGAAAGCGTCCCTGAAACTTTTCCTGTTTTGTCAACAACCAAAATTCTTTTGATGTTGCGTTCCTTCATGAGGGAAACAGCCTTTCCCAGCGATTCGCCCTGCTTCAGGACCACAAGCGCAGAAGACGCTATATCCTTGGCCCTGGCCGAAGCAATCGGGGAACGCTCCGCTGCCTCCCTGATGAGGGCGTCAGCTGAAACAATCCCGTAAACACTGCCGTTTTCCACGACTGGGAGAACCCTGCTGTCCGAAACATACATGAGCTCCGCCGCTTTCATCAAAGACATTTCCCTTGAAAGCATCGGGCGGTTTTCATCGGTAACGCTTCTGACCTTCATCTGGGAAAGGTCAGCCTGCCTGCGCAAAAGCCCGCTGGTGGAAGTTATCCCCAAATAAGTGTCCGAAGAGTCAAACACAACCGCGTGGTATTTCTTTGCGGCATTCAACAGGCCCAAAAGCTTTGAAACCCTCTCGTCGGCGCCTATTTTCAAAAAATTCTTTTCCATTATTTCTTCAACGCTAGTACGCTCCATCCAAAACACCCGCCCAAAAATTAAACCATAAAAAAACTACCTGAAACCTTCAACAAGTTCAATTATTGCTTTTTCCTGGTCCTGCGACTTGATTATCCCTGAGGCAACAAAAACCCCTTTTGTGCCAAGCTTGAGGGCAATCCTTACATCGGCGGCATTCTTTATCCCTGCACCGGTTATAACAGGGATTTCGGCAACCGCCTTGACCGCCTTTACAGTGTCGGTTATCAGCTCCGGCTTTGCAGTCGAAACGGAAATGTCGCCGCCGATGAGCTCAGGAGGCTCGATCGCAATGAACTCCGGCTTTTCAGAAAAAGCCGCGACCTGTTCTGCCCTTTCCCTGCTCTCCGCACAAACCATCACGCTGAGGCCTGCTTCATGGGCGCGGACAATCGCTTTTTCCAAGAAAGCGTTATCCCTCTTGTTTTCGGCATGGTTCAAAACAGTGCCCTTTGCCCCTGCCGCCTTTACTGCCTCCGGCAGGATATGCCCTGTGCGCGAACCGTATTCAACCGGGTCGACATGCTGGGCGAACACAGGGAGGGAAACCGCCTCTGAAACCAGCCTGATATCGACCGCCTGCACCACCAGGGCAATCTGCCCTTGGGATTTTCCGGCAACCGCCTCTGCCTTTTTTGCAAGCTCCAGCGCCCTTGTGCCGGTGGCCTCCCCATAACACTTGAAATTGATGAAAAGAACAG
The DNA here is from genome assembly GCA_043809265.1 of Candidatus Iainarchaeum sp. GTDB lineage: Archaea > Iainarchaeota > Iainarchaeia > Iainarchaeales > DTGL01 > JAPLVS01. The sequence continues at coordinate 292 of JAZDDY010000045.1, read as the reverse complement.
GGGTTTTCATAAGGGCACCTCCAAAAACAGCCTCAAAAATAAACACCGAAAAACAATTTAAAGCCATAGCCTTTGGCATTGCCAAGGCATATATTTATTCAACCTCCAGCAGAACTAAATAGTATGCAATACAGAAACTGCTCGTTTGCCGAACTGAAGGAAGCATGCGCACACATAGGCAAAAACGATTTTGATTTGGTGGAAAAAGCCTTCAGGTTTTCGGCCCAGCACAGCAAAAACAGGGAGCAGGAAGCGCACCAGGCAAACACGGCCCTCATCCTCGCCGGCCTCG
>JAZDDY010000044.1:0-12866 GCA_043809265.1 Candidatus Iainarchaeum sp. | reverse complement strand
CATGGAGACAACGCCTTACTGCACTGCGGGATGCGGCGGAGTTTTCCCTGGCCCATACCAACTGCTGATAGAGATTTCCGATGAAAGCGGCCTGCTTGCGCAGGCTTCAACTACAATCGAGCTTGTCAAGGGCTGATCCCGGAAAAAAAAGAAACGCAGGACCTTAAATTTTTGCCCCGCAGTGTTCGCAGAATTTTGCGCCTTCCTCGAGCTTTTTCCCGCATTTGGGGCAGAAGTTTTTGCCTTTTTCCGGCTTTGCAGACCACTTTCCTTTTTTTGGCTCTTCCGGCTTGGCTGTTTTCGGTTCGCCCTTTCCTTTCCAGTAAAGGAAATAGGAAGCCACAATGCCTGCACCCAGGAACACCACGAGTATTACTGCCAAGGTTGTAAGGTCCAATTGCACTATTGCAGCCGGCTGTGTTGCAGTGGGCTGGACCGGCGGAGTTGGAGTGCCTGCCGAAACTTCGCCTGCCTTTACCGCGCGCTTGCACTCGGCGATATATCCCTGTGCGAAGGGGTGCTCAGGGTAAAGGGAGAGCGCTTCCTCGAATTTTGATATTGCGGTGGTGCAGTCTTTTGCCCAGAACGCTTCAAGGCCCTGTTCGTATTCAAGGTCAAGTTCGCTTTTTTCGTTTTTGACGTTCAGTTCCGCGAGATATTCCTTTGCAAGGTTTATCGGCATGCAGAATTTTATGGCTTCTATGCCGGATTCAACTCCCACCCCGAAGGTCGCAAGGCCTATGACTTCGCCTTTGCTGTTGTAGACCGGGCCGCCTGAATTGCCGTGGTTTATTGCGGCATCAGTCTGTATTACTTCCAGGTTGTTTTTCATTGTTTTTTTTGCGCTTACAACGCCCTGTGAAATCGTGGGCTCGAGTTCAGATGTCGGCTCGAAAAGGTCTTCAGCGCCTGTGCCAGGGTATCCTATAATGAATAACTTGTCGCCTGACTCGACCTTGTCAGAATCGCCTAACCTGACAGTCGGCAGGTTTGAGGCGTTTATTTTTATTACTGCAACGTCCCGGCCCCAGGACCATTCCTCGCCGATTTTGTCCTGTATCGAGCCTTCCTTTTTGACGCTTGCAATCCAGCCGCTTTCCACTTTCTCGCCTGGCTTTGCCGTGCCGTTCAGGACATAAATGTTTTTCGTGACCCCTGAGAAAGAGCCGTTCTGGAGGAAGTACTCGATGAATTTTTGCGACAGTATCGAAACGATTTTTTCCTTTTGGTCGTCAGGGATATTATAGTACTGCGAGAATTCCTGGATGAACCCTGCCTGGATTCCGCTGAAAAGCGATTTTAATAATTCATTTTCGTTGCTGAGCCCTGTGAAAACCACGTGCGCGTTCGTTACAATGTAGCCGTCAGAGGAAACAATAAAGCCTGAACCGCTGCCTCCGGCAGTGACAGTATCGGATTCGGCTTTTGCAGCCGTGCCCTCTACCCTGACCAATTGCATTGATTCCGCGTTTGCCACTACATCGGTTGAAGCCGCGGCCCCGGCACGCGTATAGGAGGCATTTACCCCGAGTGCCGGGAATGAAAGCGCGAGGGTGTTTCCTGCAATCGCAAAAGTTCCTGTAACCGGGGCCTGGCCCGAATAGGCAAGGGTGAGGCTGTTTCCGGTTATTGCATAGGTTCCCTGCAGGTTGTACTGGCCGTCTGTGCTCCAGTTCCTGAAAGTGTTATCCGCATTGAATATGAAGGTTTCGCTCGGGTGCTGCCATGTGCCGACAATGCTTCCGCCTGTGCCACCAAACTGCAGTTCGAAGGAAGGGTAAACAGCCTGGCCTGAAATAACAGTACGGATAAGGACTATGGCTGCCTTGTCCTTCTGCGCTGTCGCGCTGACGATATCCGGCGCCTGGTCAGGCAGGGAAACCGCCAAAGCCAAGGGCAAAAACGCCAAAATGAAAACTAAAAAAACCAAAAAATAAGATTTGCAGAAAACCTTCATCAAAACACCCCTAAAACTAAACGTAGAGTACTAAGTGTTTTGTAGTTAATAAAGGTTTCTGTGATGCCTTTTAGGCTCAAAGCCCGCCGTAAACTGTCTGCCTGAAAATGCGCTTGAATGCCCTCAAAGCCCTTATGAAAGGGTAAAATGCGAAGAATGCGAAAACAAGGAATGCGGTCACAGGCCTGCCGTAAGGAACAGGGAAACCGAAGTTCGGGAGCGCCTCATAGAACAAAAGAGTCACCCAGGCAAGGCATAACACGATGAACAGGCTGAACGCCATGTCCTTGGCCTGCTTTAGGGTGTAAGGCGTGTGCGCTTTTATCGTTGTATTCTTTTTCGGCTCAGGAAGCCTTGGAATGAAAGACATGAGCTTTTGGTGCAGGCCTTTCATGCCATATGCCGGCTGGAACAAAAACAGGGTGATGATGATCAGCAGGAATGCAAGGAAATTTATCATTTTGCGCTCCACAACATCCGGGAGAATTGGCACAACAAATGCGGATATTATGATGAGAAATTCGCCGAGCGGGAAAAGAAGGATTGCCAGGCCGCTTGAATCCTCTGAATTAAGCCCGAAAAGCGCCCCGAAAATTCTGGAGGACAGCGAGTGCGCAGTCATCGCGATAAGCGCAAGCCCGAGCGCCAGCGCAAATACAGACAGGAATTCCGCCAAAGGCGGCAACACGACTTTTTCAAGCCCGTAATCGTAAAAAATCGTCGTCCCAAAAGTGACAAAGAAAAAAACAAGGAAGAAATCTATCAGGAAAACCATGTTTTTCTTTATTTTTTTGCCTGAAGAGGTTTCGCTCAGGGCGAATCCGGCAAAGTAGGCGCCGAGGCTTGCGTTCAGGCCGAGAAAGCCTGCAAGCGATGCCGCAAGAAGGCCTATGCCTATCGCGTAAAGCGTCATCTTGTTCGAGCCGAAGTTGTTTTTTTTCATCCATTTCTCTACAATCTTGGAAAGGTGGTTGACTGCAAAAAAGGCGCTGACGACGAACACGAGGGCAGTGACGCCTGTGCCGAGCATGACCCCGAAGCCGCCGTTTGAAATGCTTGCCATGCTTGAAATAAACACAAGCAAAAGTATGCCGAGGAAATCCTGCAAAATGTTTATTGCAATCGCGAGCCTTGAGGCCGGATTATCCATCATTTTCCTGTCGATTATGAATTTTGCGACTATTGCGGTGCTTGTGCAAAAAAGCATTATTCCTACAGCCATTGAAAAAAACAGGCTGTGCCCCAAGAGTAGGAGGATGGCTATGCTGCCTCCGCTTGTAAGGACCATGTCAATTATCGCCAAGCCGAAGCCTGTCGAGCCAGCATCCAAGAATTCCTTCCATGAAAGCTCTATGCCGAGGTAAAAAAGCATGAAAAACAGGCCGAGCTCGGAAAGCCCCTGTGTGAGGACTTCGCCTGGCTGCAGGAAGCCGAGGAAAAAAGGCCCGAGCAGGAAGCCTGCAAGGATAAAGCCTATGACCTCGTTCTGCCTGACTTTCCTTGCCAGCGTGCTAATCGCAAGCGCAACAATGATTATTATGCCGACCATTGTCAATGGCAGAACTTCAGCAACCATACCATATCATAATAATTTTCCAGAATAAAAAGATGATGGTAGGGAAAAAACAGGCTTACTTGAACGCCTTAAGAAGCAAAAAAGCAATCGCTGAACCGCAGAGCGCAGTCACAAACTGCAGTGCACCCATCGGCACAAGCAAGGCGGACGGCACAAGCGACAGGGAAAAAAGAGCGAACGCGGAAATTCCAATTATTCCTGCCTTGAGGCCTGAGCCAATCACTGCTTTAACCGCAAAATTCGCCTTTACAAAGCGCCTGAAAGCGAATGCAAGAAGCGCATTGCCTGCCCAAAGGAAGGGCACAAGCAGCAAAAGATAAGGCGTGAGCGAACCGAACAATGCCCCTGCGCCCAGAACCCCTAAAACCGGGAAAAGGATTACAGGAAAAAGATGCTTCCATTCAAGCCTTGCCGCGGCAACGATTATTGCCGCATTGACCAGCGTTCCAAGCAACAATTGCTGTGAGGAATGGCTTAAAATGAACGGCAAAAGGAAGCAAAACGAAGAGAAAAGAAGCGCTTCAACCCATTGCCCGTACCTGGTTAACCATTCCGCATCGAATGCATTGCCGAATGCCTGCATGTATATAGGAAATGCGCCTGCCTTTAAATATTTTATGGCAGGCAAAAAGGCCTATCGGCAGCCGGTGTCCACACAAAATATTCATGCGAAGATAGGGAACACCGGGAACAGTGAAGCGAACAATATTGAAATCACAGCCATCAGCTTCACCAGTATGTCCAAGCTCGGCCCGACAGTGTCCTTGAGCGGGTCGCCTACCGTGTCGCCCACAACGCTTGAAACATGGGCTTCAGAGCCTTTGCCGCCGTAATGGCCTTCCTCAATGTATTTTTTCGCGTTATCCAGGGCGCCGCCCATGTTTCCGCAGTAAATTGCAAGCTGCATGCATGAAAGCAGTGTCGCAAGCAAAAATCCGGCTAGCGCGAACCGCCCCAATATGAAGCCGACTGCAAAAGGCAGGATAAGCGCAAACGCTATCGGCAAAACGAGTTTTTTCAAGGCGCTTTTCGAGGTAATCGAAATGCATTTGTTGAAGTCCGCTTCCTGTGTTCCCTTCAATATGCCTGGCTTTTCCTTGAACTGCCTTCTTATTTCATGGATCATTTTGTCAGCTGTGTCACTGACAGCCCTTATCAATAAGGCCGAAAAGACGTATGGAATCATTGCGCCCAAGAACATGGCTGCCATCACTGCGCCGCCGAATTTCGGGTCTGCACTCAAAACAGTTATTTGCGGCACTGTGACCTCCACTGCCGAACTGATCGCGCTCCAGAGGAATGCCACAATTAAAGCGAGCGCTGCAAATGCCGCCGAACCGATTGCAAAGCCTTTTCCTATGGCTGCAGTGGTGTTGCCGATTGCGTCCAGCTTATCAGTCCTTTTCCTCACGTCTTTCGGCAGGTTCGAGCCCTGGGCTATTCCGCCGGCATTGTCGGCTATCGGCCCATAACTGTCAATGCTCACATTCATTCCCACAAAGGAAAGCATTCCCATTGCGCCGTACGCTATCCCCAAAAGCCCTGCAAGCGAATAGCAAAGCACGATTGACACCGCAACAACAATGCCTGGCACAAATGTCGAAGTCATGCCGACAGCCATGCCGTGCGTTACCCCGATTGCCGGGCCTGTTGCAACGCTTTTTGTGAGCTCTTTAACCGGCTTGAAATCCGAAGAAGTGTAATACTCGGAAACAAAGCCGATTATCACGCCTGCAATTACCCCCACCACTATTGTCCAAAAAAGATTAAAGTTCGAGGGGGACAATATCAGCAAGATTATGCCGGCAAAGACTATTGTGAGGAAAGCGCTGATTCTTGCGCCGTTGGTAAGGGCGCTCTGCAGGCTTTCCTCTTTGGATTTCCTTGATAAAACAAAAAGAATGCCCAAAATGCTTGCAATGATCCCGCCGGACACGATCAGGAGCGGCATAAGGAGCGTTGTCCAGAAAGCCCCAAGGCTTATTTCTGCGCCGAGCCCGATTTTTTGGAGGATGAACTGGATGCTTTCATTGCCTCTGCCGACATAAACATACAGCAGGATTACGATAACAGAAATTATAGCCCCTACAAATGATTCCAGAAGGTCTGCTCCAAGGCCGCCGACATCGCCGACATTGTCGCCGACATTGTCCGCAATTGTCGCGGGATTCCTTGGGTCGTCTTCAGGCAAATGCTTTTCGGCTTTTCCGACAAGGTCTGCGCCCATGTCCGCTGCTTTTGTGTAAATGCCGCCCCCGACCCTGTCGAACAATGCGACAAGCGAGGCGCCCATGGAATAAGCGCTGACAATCAAGGCCGCCTTGATAAAGGTCAGGCCCCTTCCGAGAATGTCGCTGACAATCGGCACTGCTTTAGTTTCAATGTGGAGAGTGGACGGGTCGAACTCTTTGGCGAACAAGAAAATGACAAATGTCAGGCCGGCAACAGCAAGCCCTGCAGCGGCCATGCCGTTAATCGAGCCGCCTGCAAGCGCGATGTTCAGGGCTTTTTTGGAATCCTTTCTTGCTGCGCTTGTAACGCGCGCGTTTGCCATTGTCGCGCCGTGCATTCCGATGAAGCCTGCGCTCATGGCAACAGTGCCGCCTATCAAAAATGCGGCTGCAACCTCCCAGTAGAAGAGGCCCCAAAGGATAAGCGCAATAAGAACAAGCACAACCACAAAGACCTTCATTTCCTCAACCATAAAGGTCCAGGCGCCTTCGCGGATATATTTCTGGAGCTGCTGCATTTTTTCGGTGCCGGGGTCCTGCTTTGAAACATAGCGGTTAAAGCCGAACACGGAAATTAGAGCTATAATGGAAACAATTGCAGATACCAAAATCAAAGCGAACATGCACACCACCCCAAATCAATGCAACACAATGACTGGCTAATAGAAAGTATGATTGCAAGAAAACAGTTTAAAATTCTTTAGGTTTGGCGAAACACCCTGCCTTTTTAAACGGAAAAAGAGAAAAAGCAAAGCCAGAATTTAAATATCTTTGCTGCGTTTTCCATTTATGGCTGAACGGATAATTGCGCTCAACGAATTCGGCAGGGAACAGAAGAGGAACGGCTGCGTTTCAAGGAAAAAAATCAAGGAGATAGCGGCAAAAACCTGCGTGCCTGAAAGCGATGCTTTTTCCGCTGCAACATTTTACTCTTTTTTGTCATTGGAGAAACGGGCGAAGCATTCCATCCTTGTATGCAACTGCCCCTCTGAGCAGTTGAAGGGCTCTGAAAAACTGCTCAAAGCCCTCGAAAAAAAACTAAAGGTCAAAAGAGGGCATGCCACGAAGGACAAAAGGATTTTTTTGGGCGAAACCTCGTGCATCGGATTATGCGACAAGGCGCCCGCAATGCTTGTCGACGGAAAGCCCCACTCGCAGGTCACAGTTGAAAAAGCGAAGAAAATGCTGGGGAAACTGAAATGACCGCAGAGACCCTTCTTTTTGAATCCAAACTTGAGGGCCTGAAGAAGGCGGCCGGGAAAAGCCCTGAAGAAATAATCGCAATCGTGAAGGAATCCGGCCTCAAGGGCAGGGGCGGGGCCGGCTTTCCGGCAGGCCTCAAATGGGAGGTCGCCTCAAAAGCAAAGGGCGAAAAGTTTGTGCTCTGCAATGCCGACGAGGGCGAGCCAGGCACTTTCAAGGACAGGCTTATCCTCACAAAAGCGCCGCTCAATGTGATTGAAGGCATTGCGATTGCATGCCGCGCGGTCGGCGCAAAAAAGGCCTTCATTTACCTGCGCGGCGAATACTCCTATCTCGTGCCGCCGATTAAAAAGGCAATGGGAAAAGCCTGCTCTTTTTTGAAGGAAGAATGCATCGAGCTTGAAATAGTGCTCGGCCAGGGCGCATACATTTGCGGGGACGAAACAGCAATATTGAATTCTATAGAGGGCAAAAGGCCTGAACCGAGAAAAAAGCCCCCCTATCCGGCGGAAAAGGGCCTGTACGGAATGCCCACCGTAGTGAACAATGTTGAAACCTTTGCAATGGTTCCACTGGTGTTCATTGGAAAATTCGACCAGAAAAAAAGGCTTTGCTCGCTTTCCGGGGATTTGCACCATGCGGGCGTGTTCGAAATAACCGAGGGAAAGCAGGCAGGCACGCTCCTTGAAATCGCCGAGCCGATCGGGATACCGAAAGCGCTTTGCTTCGGCGCCTCAGGCGGCATAATTCCCTTCGACCCGTGCATGGAGCTCACCGAAGCGAACGTCAGGCAGAGGGGCGCCTTTCCAGGCACCTGGTCCATAATAGTCATAAACCACGACCATTCGATAGTGGAATTGTGCAGGAGCACCCAGTCGTTTTTCGTGCACGAATCGTGCGGCTATTGCGCGCCGTGCAGGGAAGGCAACCTGCGCATGCTCGAACTGCTTGAAAAAATATCTAAAGGAAAAGGGGCAAAAAAGGATTTGCAGAAACTTCGCGAACTCTCAGACCTTCTTTCCTCTTCGTGCTTCTGCGCGCTCGGCAAATCCGCGCCGCTTCATGTCTCGACGGCATTAAGGCATTTCCCAGAGGAGTTCGATGAAAAATGCAGGCGGTAATCGACGGCAAATACATCGAATGCCTTGAAGGCGAAACAATCCTGCAGGCAGCAAAAAAAAACCATGCCTGCATTCCGACACTCTGCCATCACCCGATGCTTGAGCCTGAGGGAAGGTGCCGTGTCTGCCTTGTCGAAGCCAACGGGAAAATTGTCACGTCATGCGACACGGCAGTGCAGGAAGGAATGCACATAATCACCAGCTCGGAAAAACTGCAAAGGCTGAGAAGGGACGCCGTGGATTTGATTGCCTCAAGCGTTTCCCCTGAAACCCTAAAGGAAGAGAACGAGCTCACAAAGGCAATGGAAGAAACCGGCCTCAAAAAGCCGTCCTTCCAAAACTACAAAAAAACCGGGAAGGACAATTCAAGCAATGCTGTCTGGCGCAACAACGGCAGGTGCATAGACTGCGGGCGCTGCGTGCAGTCCTGCTCTTCGGTGCAGTCGGTGGACGCGATAACGTTTTCCGGGAGAAGCAATAAAATGCAGGTTGAAGGCGTGGAAGGGGAGCCGCTCGCAAAAACAACATGCGTTTCATGCGGGCAATGCTCGCTTGTGTGCCCGACAAACGCGATAACCGAAGCATTCGAAGTCGAAAAAGTCGAAAAGGCGCTGAGGGAAAAAAGGAAACTGAAGGTGGTGCAGATTGCCCCCTCTGTAAGGGTTTCGCTCGGGGAATGCCTCGGCATGGAACCCGGAAAAATTGTCACTGGAAAAATTGCAGCCGCGCTGAAAAAAGCAGGCTTTGATGTCGTGTTCGACACGAACTTTTCCGCAGACCTCACCATTGTGGAAGAGTCAAGCGAATTCGTTGAAAGGGTGACAGAAGGGAAAACGCCTTTGTTCACAAGCTGCTGCCCTGCATGGACTGATTTCTGCTGCCAGTTCTATCCTGAATTTGTGCCGAATCTTTCAACTGCAAAAAGCCCGCAGCAGATGATGGGCGCAATGATAAAGACGGCCTATGCAAAAAAGCGCGGCATAAAGCCTTCCAAAATTCTCAGCGTTTCAATAATGCCGTGCACCGCAAAGAAAAAAGAGGCAAGGCTGAAGGAAATGCGCGTTTCTGGCGCGCAGGACGTGGACTTTGTGCTCACCACGCGCGAACTCGCGCTCCTTTTCAAAAAGAAAGGCATTGACTTGGAAAAAATGAAGGAAACGGAATTCGACGACCCGCTCGGTGAAAGCACTGGCGCCGGGGCGATTTTCGGCGTAACAGGCGGCGTAATGGAGGCCGCACTCAGGACAGCATATTTCCTTATCGAGGGAAAAGAGCTTGGGGATGTAGAACTGAAGATGACGCGCGGCGGAAAAGGGATAAGGGAATTTGAAATAGGGCTGAAAGGCAAAAAATTCAGGGCGGCTGTCGCGCACGGGCTTGCGAATGCAAGGCTGCTGCTGGAAAGGATAAAAAAAGGCGAACAGTTCCACTTTGTCGAAGTGATGGCCTGCCCTGGCGGATGCATCGGCGGGGGCGGCCAGCCAAAAATAACAGACCAGGGCAAAATAAGCGCGAGAACCGATGCCATTTATGCCGTCGACCGCGGAAAAGGGAAAAGGAAAAGCCACCAGAACACCGCGGTGAAAAAATTATACTGCGAATTTTTGGAAAAACCGGGTTCGGGAAAAGCGAAGGCATTGCTTCACAGGCATTACCCGAAAAACCGCAAAACCGAATGAGAAAATTTTTCCTTTTTTTGCGGGATTAAATTTAAATACTAGATTATCGTATATCATAACATGCCTTTACAAAGCGTAGTGACCGCCGTCAAAAGAAACCCTTTGGCCCCGAAGCAGATAGTTTACCAGAAGCCTGCTCCGAGGTTCATTGATGCCGACGAGTTCACAGCGCAAAAGCAAGCAGGATCGCCCAACCAACCGGTAACCGAGGCTTGGAAGACATGCCAGTACTTCAAGGAAGCAAACGACAAAAAGTACTGCATCCACTTCATGTCCTTCTGCGCAATGGAGAAATGCAACGGCACTCTCCCATTGCTCGGCCAGAAAATGAAAAGGCGCTGATTCCGACCCGCAATGCACGGGAAAAAACAGAAGAAAAAGATAGGCTGGAGTGGCGGCAAAGCCAAGGAAAAAAATCCCGGAGCAATGCACTTCAGGGAAAAGCCGCTTGAAAAAATTCAAAGCTTCTTTATTTTTTCTTTTTCTTCGATTTCAGCCCTTTTTTCGGCAATTTCTTTTTTTTCGTATGCCCTATTGCCGTCCCAGCCGAGGAAGCGGCCTGAAAAAAATGAAAAGGAAAGCACACTCAGAAGCGTGCCGCCCAAAAGCAGGATAAGGCCGGAAATTGCAGCAAGAGACGCATAGTCCGCCAGCACTGATTCCAGCAGCCGGCCAAGGGCCGGAATGCTCTGGCTGCCGGGAATGCTTTTCTTAAGGAAAGAGCTGAAAAAGCCGGATGCCAGCGCCGAAAAAAGCCAGGCAAGAATGCCTGCCGACATCAGCGAAAACCCGGCCCACCTGCATTTCGATGAAATGCCTTTTGCAAGCAGCGCTATCACAACCAAAAACACCAATGCAAGCAGCAAAGCCAGGCTTTTTGCAACAAGCAATGTCTGGACCAAGACCTTTGCATTTCCAAGCGAGGAAAGCAGTTCGGGGCCGAGCGCCTGTTTCAGGGAAAAATTCGTTTCAGGCGAAAAAAGCGCATCAGGCATCCCGATTTCAATTTCCTTCACTGCGGGATTCCTGAGGAATGCAAGCGTGCCGTCGACAAAACTGTCTCCGAGCGCTTTCACTGCGCCTGGGCCCACAATTTCCACAAAGGTATTTGCGCCCATCACCCCATTGCCGTCCACAGCCGAGCCTATAATTTTTTCGTATGCCTTTTGCTCCGCGATTTTTCCCTTGAGATAGCCGCCGTTCAGCACTGTAAGGTCAAGCGCCTCAATCAGGACAAAAGTGCCAATAAAGGCAGCCGCAGCCAATGCAAGGAAAAACAAGAAAACAGTTCGCATAACGGTCAGGTAATAAGACGCCACGGGGATTTTTAATATTTTCTATGGCTTCTTATGTCAAAAAACAGGGGTGGGCCAATGGCAAGGAAAAAAACCATAATAATGGGCGCAGCAGGAAGGGACTTCCACAATTTCAACGTATTTTTCCGCGACAACAAGGAATTTGAAGTGGTTGCTTTCACTGCAGCCCAGATTCCGGACATTGAAGGAAGGACTTACCCCAGAGAACTCGCAGGAAAACTGTACCCGAAAGGCATCCCGATAGAATCCGAGGAAAAACTCGTCCAGCTCATAAAGGAAAAAAAAGCCGAAATCGTTGTCTTTGCCTATTCCGACACAAAATATGAAGTATTGATGCAGAAATCCGCCGCAGTCAACGGCGCCGGCGCGGACTTTTGGCTTATGGGCGCCGAAACGACAATGGTAAAATCCAAAAAGCCGCTCATCGCAATATGCGCGATAAGGACAGGCTGCGGAAAAAGCCAGACCACAAGGCGCGTCTGCGAAATACTCAAGCAGATGGGAAAAAAGGTTTCGGTCATAAGGCACCCGATGCCTTACGGGAACCTCGCGGAACAGGCGGTCCAAAAATTCGAGAAAATCGAGGACCTCAAGAAGCACAAATGCACAATCGAAGAAATGGAGGAATACGAGCCGCACATAGCCCACGGCAACATAGTGTTTGCAGGCGTCGACTATGAAAGGATACTCAGGGAGGCGGAAAAAATTTCAGACGTGGTATTATGGGACGGAGGCAACAACGATTACTCCTTCTACAAGGCGGATTTGTACATAACGGTTGTTGACCCGCACCGCGCAGGCCATGAAAAGCTCTATTACCCGAGCGGGGTAAACGTGATGCTTGCGGATGCGTTCGTGATAAACAAGGAGGATACCGCGGAAAAGGAAAAAATCATCGAAGAGGAAAAAAACCTGAGGGAAATGAACCCCAAAGCAGCGATAATCCATGCAAATTCGCCTGTAAGCGTTGAAAACCCGGCGCTGATAAAAGGCAAAAGGGTTCTTGTGATTGAAGACGGCCCGACACTGACCCACGGTGAAATGAAGTACGGTGCAGGCATTGTTGCCGCAAAAAAATTCGGGGCGAAGGAAATTATCGACCCGAGGCCTTTTTTGGTCGGCAAACTGAAGGAAACTTTTGACCATTACCCTAACATCGGCACACTGCTCCCGGCAATGGGCTACGGCGAACAGCAGGTGAAAGACTTAGAGGCGACAATCAATGCCTGTGACTGCGATTCAGTGGTCGTTGCCACACCGATAGACCTTTCAAGGATTGTTAAAATCAAAAAGCCTTTCACGCGCGTGACCTATGACCTCGAGGAAAAATCAAAGCCAGGGCTCAAGGAATTGATTGAGAAGGCTCTCTGAAAGCAAAGCCTTTTTTGCCTTTTGGCATACAAGCCCTAGAACATTTTTTTTTGGAAGGCGAACGAATGCAGGAAAAGAAGGGAATTCTCGAGAAAATTCCCCACATCCACCCTGACCTTGCGGCAAAATACATTGCCGGCCTGACGCCGAAACTCAAGCTCACTGTCGCAAGGACTGTTTCCAAAAAGCGGTTCGGCAAAATCCTCCTTGAAATGGACGAAGAGCAGAAAAAAAAACTCCTTGCAGAATTGGGCGACGGCGAGATAGTCCAGATGGCGTCATTCATGAAATCGGACGACGCCACAGACCTTGTGAAGTCGCTCGGGAACGGCCGAGCCAAAAGAATCCTAAAAATGCTTCCTGCCGAAGAAGCCCAGGAAATAAAGAGCCTTCTCGGCTTCAAGGAAGAAAC
>JAZDDY010000043.1:0-4215 GCA_043809265.1 Candidatus Iainarchaeum sp. | reverse complement strand
AGGTTCTGCTCCTCAAGCCATTCGTCGAACCTAAGGCTCTCGACAACCTTGATCACTATTTTTTTCAGCAAGAAGCCGATAATGTAACCGATTACCAAAAGGATAAGAATGCCTATAAGGTTGACAAAATTAAGTGCAAAGGACTCGCCTAGTTTCTGGAAAGCAAGGCTTAACGTGTCCCCAAAGCCCTGTGAAATATCAGCCAATTCAATCACCTCAATACAAAAAAGGCGCTCGGAATATTTAAGGCTTTGCCTGCAGCGCTTCTCCCTGCGCAACCCTTTCAGCAAGCGCCTTCGCCTTTTCTTCCAAGTCAGTTAGGGTGCCTGCATTTTCTATCGTGAACTGGGCTGTGCGCAGCACTTCGTTCAGGCCCTTGTGTTCGAGGTCATCGCGGTCCCTTTCGAAAAAATCCTTTTCCTTTTTAGGGTCGAGGTTTGAACGCCTTTGGAACCGCATCGCTTCAGGCGCCTCCACTTTCACAATATAAAACCGCTGGGATTCTTTTTCCAGTGCGCGGAGCTCTTCAAGCGAGCGCGCCCCTGTCACGACAACCTTTTCCTTTCCCTTTAATGAAAGCAGAAGCCGTTCAGCAAAAACAGCCATGCCGAACTTGGCCCTCATTTCATTGCCGAACTGTGCCGCGCCCTTTTTCGAAGGCCTTTTTCCAGTGGCCTTCATCAGCGGCGAAATCACATTCTCAAAGAAATCGAAGTGCTCAAATCCGTATTGTTTGGCGAGAATGCCTGCAACAGTGTCCTTGCCGCTCCTGGCAAGGCCGACAACCGCTACCACAATCATTTCAGACCAGGAAGAGTAAGGCAGTGGAAATATTTAATCCTTTCTTTGCCTATTGCTTAAGAGAAAATGCGCTTTGAAGAGATTATTGCCAGGCTGAAAAAGAACGCCAACCCTGAAAACGTAAAGGGCATGGCGCGCTTCGGAATCAGCTCAAAAAACACTTTCGGCGTGTGCACGCCCAAGCTTTGGGACATTTCCAAAAAAGCAGGCAAAGATCATTCCCTGGCCCTTAAATTGTGGGCTTCAGGATACCATGAAGCGCGCATCCTTGCCTGCATAATAGATGAACCTGAAAAGGCTTCAGAAAAGCAATTGGACAAATGGGCCGAGGATTTCGATTCATGGGATACATGCGACCAGTGCTGCATGCGATTGTTCAGGGAAACGCCTTTCGCGTACCGGAAAGTAGTGGAATGGAGTTCGCGCAGGGAAGAATTCGTAAAGCGCACTTCTTTTTCGCTCATGGCAACCCTCGCGGTCGGCGACAAAAAGGCCTCGGATAAGGAATTCGAAAAATTCCTTCCGATTATCAAGCGAGAGGCAACAGATGAAAGGAATTATGTGAAAAAAGCGGTCAACTGGGCTTTGAGGCAGGTGGGAAAAAGAAACCTTGCGCTCAACAAAAAGGCAATCGCCGCAGCAAAAGAAATCCAGAAAATTGATTCAAAGGCAGCGAAATGGATTGCCGCGGACGCGCTCCGCGAACTCCAAGGCGAAGCCGTGCAGAAAAGACTTAAAAAGAAAGTTAATAAATGATTGATTTCAATAATTTATCATGCCAATGCCTGCTGCCAAACTCAGGAGCAAAGCAAGAACCACTCCAAAAGGAAGGGTTCAGCCGCCTCGCAGGCCGGCTTTGAACAAACGGATTCTAAAGCCAAAGGACGGCCCAAGGCAGGATTTTACAGAACAGGAAATCAGGGAAGCTTTTGCAAAACGCGCTATAAGAATGGGAGCCGGCTCTGACCGGCAAATCAGGGAAATGTCCGGTTTGCCGGAACATAAAGTCAAGGAGCTGAGGGATAACTTGAGATTTGCCGGTTACCCAGTGGACATCAGCCTGAAAAAGAGGCAGGTTATCCAGGCAATTGAAGAGGGTGAATTAAATGACAGACAAATCTCGAAGAGGGTTGGGGTGAGCTCAAAACAGGTCAGCGAAATTGCACATAACGAAAAAATTGCAAAGTTCGTCCCTGGAACACAAAAACCGCCCATGGTTGTTGCCAGAAGTATCCTGAAATATGAGGTTTTAACGCAATTGAAGAGAAAGGCCAAGGCAGGGTTTCCTGCAAGGGCTTTTGCAGAGGCTGAAGGGACAATAAAGCAGATTTCTAACTGGTATATGCAGAACCCGTCAATACAAACAGATCTAAGGAACTTTAATGGAGGAAGGATTTGGAAAAAAGCCCAGGGGCAATTGAAAGACTGGATTGCGGAATGGGAAAACTATTTCGGACAAAAATATGACCCTGAACAATTCATTCCGCTAGGAAAAAGAAACAGGAAAAGCTAAAAAAAGAAAAAATAAAAAAAGGGCACGGACCCTTCAGTCCATGTCCATTCCGCCGCCCATGCCGCCCATTCCGCCCATTCCGCCGGGTGGCATTCCGCCTGCGCCTTTGCCTTTTCCGCCGCCTGCGACTATGTCGTCGATGCGGAGAATCATTGTCGCAACTTCGGAGCCTGAAATGAGGGCTTGGGTTTTGATTGACAACGGTTCTGTGACCTTTAATTTTTTCATGTCGCCGAGCTTGGCTGCATACACATCGACCCCGATGTACCTGCCTTCCCTTGTTTTGTGCTTTGCCCTGAGCTCAACGATTGTGTCAATCGGGTCCATGCCTGCGGTTTCTGCGAGCGCCCTTGGAATTACTTCAAGGGTTTCAGCGAAAGCCTCTATTGCCAATTGTTCCCTTCCGCCGATTGTGCCTGCGTAGTTTTTCAACTGGATGGACATTTCCATTTCAGTGCTGCCGCCGCCTGCCACAATCTTTTTGTCCCTGATTGCCGCGGTGACTGTCCCGAGCGCGTCGTTCAATGCCCTTTCGGCCTCATCAATGACGTGCTCTGAGCCTCCGCGGAGCAGGAGTGTTACGCTCTTCGGGTTCTTGCAGTCTTCCACGAAAACCATTGCGTCGCCCGAAATTTTCTTCTCGTAAACTGTTCCCGCAAAGCCTATGTCTTCCTTGCTTATGTCTTTCAATCTTGTGACAACCCTTGCGCCTGTGGCTTTCGCGAGTTTTTCCATGTCCGACTGTTTTACCCTGCGCACTGCCACAATGCCGTCCTTTGAAAGGAAGTGCTGTGCTAAGTCATCAATTCCTTTCTGGCAGAAGACAACGTTTGCGCCTGCATTCTTTATTGCCGAAACCATGTCTTTCAGCATTCCCTCTTCCTTGTCGAGGAATGCCTGGAGCTGGTTCGGGTCTGAAATGCTTATTTCTGCGTCTGTTTCTGTTTCCTTTATTTCCATTGCCGAGTCAACCAATGCGATTTTTGCGTTGTTGACTTTTTTCGGCATCCTTGAGTGCACTATTTCCTTGTCGATGACAATGCCTTTAATCAAGGAGGACTTTGACAATGACGCGCCTTCCTTTTTCTCTATTTTAATCATGTCCTTGTCGACTGTCATGTCCTTGCCGTTCGCTTCCGAAACCTGCTTTACGGCTTCAACCACAAGATCCGAAAGCTCGTCTTCGGCTTCCGCGCTTTTTCCTGTCATACTTGTCTTTGCAATCTGCTTCAATACATCGGTTTGGTCGAAGGAAACCGGGTCTGCGATGCTTGTGACTATTTCCTGCGCTTTCTTTGCGGCCATCCTGTAGCCCTTTATGATTACGCTCGGGTGGATGCCGTCATTGAGCATTTTTTCAGCGTTCTCCAAAAGCCCGCCAGCGATAACGACAGCGGTTGTTGTTCCGTCTCCGACCTCGTCGTCCTGTGTTTTTGCGACTTCAACCATCATTTTCCCTATCGGGTGGTCGATGTCCATTTCGCTTAAAATCGTTGCGCCGTCGTTGCTGATTGTCACGTCGCCTAACTCATCGACTATCATTTTGTCCATTCCCTTTGGGCCAAGCGTTGTCTTGACCGCATCGGCTACTGCTTTTGCAATCATGATGTTTATGCTTTGCGCGTCCTTTCCGCGCGTTCTCTTCGAGCCCTCGGTCAGGAATATTACCGGCCTCTGGGAAGATTGTTCAACCATTCTCTACACCTCCAAATAAAAGCATTCAACCCTTTGAACATACAGCGATACAGTTCAACAGAAACGGGATTAATCTGCTAAAAACAGGTTTCCCCCTTGCTATAAGAGAGAACCGAAATAAACTTTTTAAATGCTTTGCTTGGCGCCTTTCCCCTGAACCTGATTCGGCTTTTGCACTAAGAAAACACCCCAAAAAGGATTTTTAA
>JAZDDY010000042.1:0-13314 GCA_043809265.1 Candidatus Iainarchaeum sp. | reverse complement strand
TCGAATCCGGCTCGCAGGAAATGCTTGGCAAAATGAACAAGAAAACTTCCCTGGGCAACATAAGAAAAACATTCAAGGACTGCAGCGAACTCGGCATTGAAACAGCTGCATTTTTTGTTTTCGGCTTTCCGGGAGAAACAGCCGGTTCAATCCTGCAAAGCATTTCTTTTGCAAAAGAACTGGATGCGGATTTCGCTTCCTTCAATGCTTTTACCCCATTTCCAGGTTCGGATATTTTCGAAGAATTCAGGCATTCTGGGAAAAACTGGCAGGATTACGATTTCACTTCAACCTCTTTCTGCAACATCCCGACTGAAGAATTGCAGGCCAGCATAAGGGAGGCTTACAGGGCATTCTATTTCAGGCCGGGCTATCTGGCTGGAAGGCTGAAAAAGGCAGGCTTTGGCAGGGTTTTAAGGCAGAACCTTTCTTTTTGGGCGAAAAGAAAGGGCGTGTTATGGGACAAAGGGATAAAATGAAAGAAAAAATCTGCATTGTCATCCCCACGCACAACAACGAATCAGAAATCGGCGTGGCACTGGAAAAAGCGCTGGCTTTTTCTGATTGCGTGATAGTCGTGGACAGCTCCACCGACCGCACCCCCAAAGAAATCAAAAAATTCCGGAAAGCGATTTTGTTGAGGGAAAAACCGGGAAAGGGAAACCAGGTCAGGCGCGGGATAACGGAAGCATTGGGAAAAAAATGCGGTTTTATTGCATTGGTTGACGGCGACGGGGAACGGGAGCCTGCGGATTTGAATTTAATGCTTGCGGCACTGGAAGAAAATCAGGCTGGCATCTGCATAGGCGACAGGGAAAAAATGCGCTCTATCCGGAGAAAGGTATTGAACCTTTTTTCGACGGCATGGATAAATTTTGCAACTGGATTCGGCCTTCAAGATGCGCAGTCGGGGTTCATTCTCGGAAAAAGAGAGGCATTCGAAAAAATGAAGCTGGAATCAAAAAATTTTGAAATTGAGACCGAGATAGTGCTTGAGGCGTTTAAGCAGAAACTCACCGTATGCCAGGCCCCGGTAAGGTCCCCGAAATTCAGCCCATCGAAATGCTCCAAAGCAAGGATGGTTGAAATAAACGCTTTTTTTGACACGTGGGTATTGGAACACCTTGACGAACTCGGCTTTTCGGCCCCAAAAAAGGCATTTTTATGGCTTGCCTGCAATGCCGGGCTTGCTTTTTCCAGGGCATTCCAAAAATGTTTCCTTTAAAATCATTACAGGGCTTTCATTATTACATGAAATCAATCGATTTCTCGAAGCCTGTTACTTTTTCGATACTGAATGCCATGCTTGAAAGACAGTCTTTCACCCAGCTTTCATTGAGCAAAGAAAAAAGCGTTTCTTTGGGCCAGGTGAACAAGGTCGCAAAATACCTGGCTGAAAAAAACTTTATCGGCAAGGACCAGGGCGCTTACCTTTTGAACAACCCGCTTGGGTTAATCGAATGCATTGCGGCTTCAAGGAAAATGGGGGATGCACTGGCCGAAAAAATAAACGTCTCGCTGAAGAAAGAGGAGGCATTGAAACTGCTCGGGAGCAGGGGCGTGCTTTGCCTTGACTCGGCACTCGAACAATTTTATCCCCATATTTCTTCAGGGAGGGTCTGCGCTTACGTTGCAAAAAAGGACAAAAGGCAGTTGATGGAAGAACTTGAATCAGTCAAGGGAAACAATTGCGCAGTATGGCTTTACTCTGCCGACCTGCCGCTGGAAGAAGAAAATGTCAACGGCTTAAGGGCCACTAACAGGAAGCGCACTGCAATCGACATTGTGTGCGACAATGCCGGGTTTGCGGCAAGCGATTTGTTCAGGGAATTGTGGAAGCAGGAAATACTCTGATTTTGAAAATGCCGAGCCGTTTAACTGCTATTGGCATAGTATAGGAAGTAATG
This sequence comes from Candidatus Iainarchaeum sp., assembly GCA_043809265.1. Lineage (GTDB taxonomy): Archaea > Iainarchaeota > Iainarchaeia > Iainarchaeales > DTGL01 > JAPLVS01. Next base: position 11,407 of record JAZDDY010000042.1, on the reverse strand, counting down.
GCGCTTGGTTGCTGCTGCGGTGGAGGGGACGCTCCAGGCAATGTTCAGCATTTTTGTGGACGAATTGTAAGTGTAAGTATATGAGCCGGTTGCGTTCTGGTCGCTGAATGCCAGCGTTTCTGTGACCGCTCCCTCGTCCCAGTTGTTGACCTGCACGAGTTCAAGGGATATGAGATTTAAATCGCAGGCCGAACAGCCCACGGCGGAAAATTCCCTGGTGAAATTGATGTCTGCGGAAACAAACATTGCGCTCCTGGCCAGTTTGCCTGAATCGAAAAGCAGCGGTTTCCTGTACCCGACGCTGTCGTACTGCCATATCCTTGAAAGCTGGTTTACTGTGTTAATCATCAAGGTATTCGGGTTATAGAGGAACATCTTGTTTGTGTCCAAAACCTTGCTTTCGGTTGTTGCTTTTTGCGGGAATGCCGGGGCAATGTAAACCGGGTACGCGGGCTGCATGTAATTGATTGGAGTGTAGGTGTAAGTTGTTTTCGGGTAATCTGAAAAATCAAAGTATAGATAGTAAATCCGGCTGGTTTTTGCGGCGGTGAATCCTGTCAGGGTCCACTCCAATGAAGCCAGTTCTGTGCCGCTCACATAGCTTATTTCAAAAGGCAGGTTTGAAAGCGCAAGGAAATTGTTGTAGGTTGAGGTTGTGGCATCGTATGCCTGCGTGTCCCTGTATTCCACGAGCCTGAAGCTTGCGCTCGAAAGCGTTTGGTCCAGAATGCCGAGCCTTTGCTTTTGAAGCGCAAAATCGATGATTGTGCGCACATTAAGGTCGTATCTCGGGTAATCCATTGAATTTACGGTTATTGGAAGCCTGTAATGCCAGATGTACGCGTCCGTAGGGTCATCATCCCACCAGGCGGCATTTTGCATAACGCCGATGTTCTGGTCGGATTTCCAGTTCTGGTGCATCGGCCTGATTGAAATGTTCATGTCTTCCGGTACATCGATCCAGAATTCTGCGGAATTCGGGAAAAAGCGCAGGTAAAACTTGTTTGCATCGTTTCCCACAACCACTGCGGTCTTTGTATCCTTCAGCTTTGACATCGCCATAAAGGGATAGGAAATAGTGATGTCTTTTTCATTCGAATCAGCAAAGTCTATGGATGCATCCGAATTGGTGATGTTGGCGTCAAGGTGCTGGTTGTGGACGTTTATGCCGTTGTAGATTGTGCCTGATGTTAGCGTGTATGCCGAAGTGTTGTAGCTCGGCGTGATTTTTTGCTGCTTGAATGTGTAAAGCTTGGATATTGAGCCCATTGGCATTACGGAATATGCCTTGTTGCCGTCCTGGGTGTATGCCTGGCTGAACATGTTGTGCTTTGACTCGTTCAGGTCTATTTCGATTGGAAATTCGCGGTTGCAATCGTACTGCGTGGAATTGCAGTCCGATTTCAAGAGCATTGATTTAACCTGGATTTCGTCAGAAACGCTTTCGAGAATGCCTTGCATCTGGCTTTCAGAGAAAATCGGGGGTTTGGGCGGCAAAAGCGAGGGCGCCACGGCCATGGTCGCGGCAACAGCCACAATGAAAACAGCAGAACTTACGGCCCAATCAGCAGGCTCCATTCAATTCACCAATCCCCATAAAATAACGCGTTCCGAATATAAAACATTTCCCTTCACTCTAATTCTGGAGTTTTTCAAGCGAAACTGTTTTTTGCAGCGCTTTCTGGGTTGAAATCCGGCTTGCGGGAATTATTATTTCCTTAAGGGAATAATTTGCCCTGACTATTTTCACTCTCAATGATTCAAAAGCGAGCTTTTTCGGGTTCAAGGGAATTGACACAACGCCGTCTGGCGCATTGCTCGGCGTTGGCGTTCTCCAGATGATGTTCTGGAGCACGTCTTCGACCCTTTTGCCGTTCTCATCGACAATGTTGATGAATGCTTCCCGCAGGCTTTCCCCTTTCTCGTCCTGTATTGTGAGCTTAAGGTCAGAAAGGAGATTGGCCTGTAGGGTGCGCTTTTCCTTGGCTGCCTCGATTTCCAAGAAGCCGTCCACAAAGCCCAAAACCCGCACCAACAACTGGTGTTCGCCTTCTTTCAGGCGAAAAAACGCGGTGTTTTCCTTTGCGATCAAAGGCTCTGTTTTTTTGCTGCCGATAAAAAACTCGGCATTCAGCACCTGCAGCGGGTTGCCGAATTCATCAAACAGGGAAAGAACTATGTTTGCATTTTCCTCCGAAGGTTCCTTTTTGCCGCCGATAAAAATTGCGGCAAGCAATCCGGCAATGCCTTTCGCCGCCGCCTTTTTCTTTTTCCCGGCATCAACCGGCGCAAAATCAGGCAATTCTTTAAGGTTCATTTCTTTTGCCATCTGGTCAAGGAGGTCTTCGACCATTATCTGCGCCCTTTTTTCCTCCCTCAGGTCGGTGAGGGATTTCTGGCGCTCTGTTTTCACAGGCTCCGGGCTTTTTTCCTTGAACCCAAGCAGCCTTTTAAGGTAGTGGTTGAGCGCCGAAATTTCGTTCCTCAGCTCGTCCATTGCCTCCTGCCTTGCCGCCGGCTCTTTCGCCTCGGCTGTTTTTTTCTTTGCTTCATCAAACCTTCCAAGGCTGTCCGAAATGCCTTCCTTTAACTCCATTATTTCCGCAAGGTTCCCTTCCCGCACCGCTGGCTTGGCCTTTTTTGCCCTGAATTTCTCGAAAAAAACAGCGGCAATTAGGGTCGGAAAGGCAAAGCCTTCAATCACGTGCTTTGCCTTTTTCGGGAGGGTTTTTTCGCGAACAGGCTTCATAATGCCTGTTTCCTTCAAAAGCCAGATTGAAAAAAGCAAAATGCAAAGAAAGCAAAACAATGCGGCCATGCCGAAAAGCTGGCCCAATGAATTGTAAAGCGAAAACGCGATAAGGAAAGCCGCGGCGCCGACATAGGCCGGAACAATTGTAGCGTGCTTTTTCAGCGGGTAATCGGCTTCGGTCGCAAGCAGCAGCCTCCTGAAGCCAGCAAAGGAAAGCACCGCAATGACAAGCGAAACGAAAAGCGCAAGGAGGCCTATGGGCGAGGAAAGGCTTGCGAGCACAGGGACCTGCACCGAACAGCCGGGATAAAATTCGTGGGAGCGGCTGAATGCCCCCTTCTGCGCTTCGACAAGATGCCTGCCTGCGCTTGAAATCTGGAAGGAAACAGCCCCGCTCGGCCCTGAATTCATCGGCATCCTGCTCTCCCCGAAAGAAAAAACAAAAGCAACATCCTTGACATTGCCAAGGGAGGGGTGCGTCAATGAAACCTTTATTGTGTTGCCGACAGCAAGCGCGCCGTCAACCCTTATCTCAAGAAGGTTGTCCGCGGCATTATTGGGGTCAGTGCCGTCGAGCGCTTCCTGGGTGTCGGAAACATTGTCATTATCGGAATCCAAAACCTGGGCTAAAGCAATAGGGCAGAAAAGCATGAAAAGCAAAACCAAAGCCCAAACTTTACCCATCTCGGACACCAACCAATCCAACCAATCGATTAAGAATAAAATAGGGGCTTGTCCTATAAAAATATTACCTGAAGGGGTTTTGGGTAGGGAAAACGCATGAATTCACTGAAACAGGCAATAATTGTGAGAAAAGACCTCAAAATGAAGCCAGGAAAGATTGCAGCACAGGCAGCGCACGCCTCGCTCGCAGCGCTGGACAAAGCGCAGGATGAAAGCATTGTCGAGGAATGGAAGGACAGCGGAATGCCGAAAATCGTGCTCAAAGTGAATTCGGAAAAAGAATTATTGGATTTGTTCATGCAGGCAAAAAAAGAAGTGCCGTGCGCGCTCATAAAAGACGCGGGAAGGACGCAGGTCGAACCAGGCACAACAACCTGCCTTGGCATGGGCCCCGCGGAAGAAAGCAAAATCAACAAATTCACAGGAAAATTGAAGCTGCTGTGAAAAAATGGAACCGCTTAAAGAATTAAGGAATTTTTATGCACAAAAACTGGGGGGCGCAAGTATCCCGCAGGGAATTGCTGGAAATCCAGACAGTGCTTGCCGGGATTGATGCCCAGATCAAGTTAAGGGACAGTGAAAGGCGGGGATTGAAAAAAGAGAAAATCGAGGCACTAAAAAGAGAGCTTGCCGAGCAGAACGAACGGCTGTTAAGGCTGACAGACGAAAGCCTTGCGCAAACACTGCAAAGATTCGAAGAAGGCAAGATAGCGCGCCTGCATAGGGGACCACCCAAAAAAGAGCAAAAGAAACCATCAAAAGCGGCGCCTCGCCAGCCGCCCCGCCACCACTAGCCTTCCAAAAAAATTATTAACAGGGAAGCGCTATTATTAGTCATGCTCAAACGCAGGCAGCGCGCACTCGTGGGATTCTTCCTCATTTACCTGACGTTTGTGGGAATGCTTGTCGCATTGCTTTTATTTACCCCGGGCTTTGAGTTCAGGGAAGAAGAAGGCAGGGTCTTTTTGAAAAACAATTCAGTGCACGTGGTCAAAAACATAAAGGTGGAACTTTCTGACAAAACGCCGATTGACTGCATCGCCCAGCTCGGGCCTGGCTCCTCAAAAGAACTGTATGTGCCTGATACAAAAAGGCCTGCGAAAATAATCGCCTTCGCGCCATTCCATTCGACCGTGGAAAAAACGCTTTTGCCGACCGGGACTGAAAACATCGAATTGTCGCCCAAAATAACCTATGCAAAGCCAGTCATTAAAGGCAGGGAATTTTCGTTGAGCCTTGAATTGTGCTCCCAAAATGTAGATGTGAAAATCTCGATAGCGGAATCCCACGAACAAAGATTTTTTAAGGAGGAAAGCAAACAAAGGGTAATAGACCTTGGCTTGGGAAAGTGCAGGACATTGGAATTCCAACTTACCCCGCTGCAGGCAGGCAGCACAAAGGTCCAGTTCTCGCTTGAAGCCGAAAACTTTGCGAAAACAATAACCGAAGAAATAAAGGTGGAATAATGGCAACCAAAAAAGAGGCAAGCATCGTAAGCGCCATCCGCAAAATGATGGAAAGCGGCGAACCGGAAGAAAAAATAATCGACACGCTTGTCCAGATGGGCGTGAAGCCGGACCAGGCAAAAAGGCTGGTCATGGTCGGGCAGGCCGACACGCTCTCGATACTCCAGGAAGACATTGGCAGGATTGCAAAAACACAGATAGAAAACGAAATGCCGGCACTGCAAAAAATAGTGGAAAACCACCTTGAAACCACGGCAAAAGAACTGAAAAAAACAGTCAAGGACGAGCTGGACGAAGAGCTTGAACTGTTCAGGCGGCAGGTCAACGAGGACCTCAAGCTCGTGAACGAGGTCAGTTCAGGCTTTGAAGGCAAAATAGACAAAATGGATGAAAAAGTGGAAACAGTGCGGGGCGAAGTGAAGGAAATGCAGATGCGGCGCCTTGGCACCAAAAACGAATGGATTTCCTTCATGCTCATGGCCGGCGGCGTGATATTCAACGTATTCGCATTATACATGGTCTACGTGGAATTCACCTCGGCATCCATCACCCTTGACTCACTGATACTGATAATGGTGATGGCGCTCACAGGCATAACAATGCTGTTCGGCTCGACAATAATATAAAAAAAATCAGGCTTTTTTCGGCTTTAATTGCTCCTGTTCGCCTATGAGGACAGAAAAGGGAACGCCTTTGGAAAGCGCTTCCTTGAGGGAAATAGCGTAATTTTTGGGGTTTTTCCTGAAATGCTTCGGGTCAATGAAACTCCAGCCCTGCCTTGGAATCTTCCAAGCCACATACATTTCGATTCCCGCGGTGTCGGCCCATGAAACCTGCTCTTCCATCTGCTGCCTTGGCAGGTTCAAATAATTGCCGCTCCAGGCCTTGCACTCAAAAGCCATTTTTTTGCGCTTGGACAAGGCAATGCAGTCGGGGCAGGGCAGGGATGTAACTCCTGAACCTGCCACGCGGACCACGCTGAATCCCTTGCAGAACAGCATGTGAATGAGTTCGCGCTCGGCATCCGCTCCTTTCCTGTAATGGGCCATAAGGAAGAAAAGTCAGGGAAACTGCTTAAAAACCTGACCGCATCTAAAAACACAGTATAAAAACCCTTAGGGAAAAAGAATTATTTATATAAGCAAAGAATTGGGCGATCGTTAGGTTGATGATCACTTTAAGGGAAACCAGAAACGGAGTAACACTTAAAATCCGCGTTTCCCCAAACTCAAAAAAGTTTGGACTAAAAGGTTTCGACCCATGGACCGGCTCTTTGTCGGTGTCTGTGAGCGAGCCCCCTGAAAAGGGAAAAGCGAACGCGGAAATAGAAAAAGAACTCGGAAAAATCTTCGGAAAAAAAACAAAAATCATCTCAGGCCAGCATTCGAGGACTAAAACAGTCGAAGTGCAGGCCTCCAAAGAAGAAATGCTCCGGGTTCTTGAAAAATCAGCCTGATTCTTTAAGCCAAACACAAAGGAGTGATTAAATGGCAAAAACATACATTAACGCGGTGAAATACGAAATAACTGCGACATTCAAGATAGACGGAATCGTGGACAAGCACGACATAATAGGCGCAATCTTCGGCCAGAGCGAAGGACTGCTCGGCGAAGAATTGGACTTAAGGGAACTGCAGAAAAACGGCAAAATCGGCCGCATCCTCATTTCCCACACTGCAATCAACGGCACAACCACTGGAAAAATCGTGGTGCCAAGCTCGATGGACATGGTCGAAACAAGCATCCTTGCGGCTGCAATCGAAACAGTCGACAAGGTCGGGCCATGCAAGGCATCCCTGCAGATAAAGGAAATAACAGACACAAGAACCCAGAAAAGGGAGGAAATCGTCAACAGGGCGCAATCCCTCCTTGAAAGACTTATGAGGGAACAATTGCCTGAAAGCGAAGAAATAGCCCAAATGGTAAGGGAACGCGTGAGGGTAAGCGAAATCTGCCCTTACGGCCCGGACAAGCTTCCGGCAGGGCCGGCAGTGGAAAGCTCTGATTCTGTCATAGTTGTCGAGGGAAGAGCCGACGTATTGAACCTGCTGAAAAACAGCATAAAAAACGTCATCGGCATGGACGGCTCCAAAATCAGCCCGACCATAGTGGAATTGGGCAAAAAGAAATCCCTCACAATGTTCATTGACGGCGATAGGGGCGGCGAACTCAATTTGAGGAAACTCGCATCGCTTACTGATGTCGACTTTGTCGCAAAGGCGCCTGACGGAAAAGAAGTGGAAGAGCTTGCAAGAAAAGAAATAATAATGGCATTAAGGCACAAGGTGCCGCTGTCAGAGGAAATGGAGAAAAGGGAGGGCAGCTTCGACAGAAGCTCGCACTTCCCAAGGCCTTTCACTCCGCAGCCGACACAGGCAATTCAGCCCGTGGAAGGGCAGGCAAGGCCATTTGCGCCACAGCCGTTCGGCGAGCGCAGGGCCGAACCATTCAAGCGCGAACAAAGGTTCGGGGCAAGGCCGTTCCAGCACGCCCCGAGATTTGCGCCAAGGCCTTTTGCAGCACAGCCAAAGGCGATGGAAGCGCCGCTTGAGGCGGTCGAACCATTTGCCGAAGAAGTGCAGCCGAAATTCGTTGCAAAGCCTGCGAAAATCGGGCCAAGCGCGCAGGAAATCGAACAGTTCAAGCCTGCAATGGATTCGCTGAAGGGAACCCTGAAGGCAAAAATCTTCGACGACAGCATGAAGGAACTTGAGGAAGTGAGCGTCCGCGACTTATTGAAAACAATGAAAAAACACAAGGGCGCAAAAACAGTGGTGCTTGACGGCATCATCACAAAAAGGCTCCTTGATGCGGCCGAAGAAAACGGTCTTTCAACCCTTGTCGCTGCAAAAGAGGGAAAAATAGAGGGGTCGGCGAAAACAAAAACAATAATAATACAATAAAGAAACAGTTAAAAAAATAAAATAAGGGGGGCTTATTTTGCCCCTATTTTCTTTTTTTTCTGCGGTTCCCGGATTGTGCTTTGCACCGGAATGAATATTTTGCCTGTGTTGTAGAGCATTATCCCCAAAAAGAAGACTATAGACCAAAGGAAAAGGCCTGCCACCGGCGAAATCAATGCCATCCAGAACTGCCTTCCGGTTATCTCTATCTGGCCTGCGAGGAGCTGGACGCCTGTTTTCCTGTAGAGAATTTCCCTGCATTCCTTGTACATTGCCTGCCCTGAATCATTGGCCAGGCCAAGGTCATCCGCCACCCCGACACACTTGGGGTATGCCTTCAACGAATCCCAGGCGTCGAACATCTGGGCAACGCCCTGCAAAAGCATCAAAACCGCGCCGAAAACAAGGAATGCGCCGATAAGCTTCGGCAACTGGAAATTCTTCCCACCTATAACAGACAACATATCCATTTTCAACCAGATCACCGTCGAACAGTTAACACTACTAATAGGCAAAAGGAGTATTTAAAGGTTTCTGTGGCCTTGCCGAAGGGGAAAAGGGCAGGATAAAAAAAAGGAAAAAGTGAAGGGTCTGCCTTCACCGCAAAAGGGAAAACATCCCGGCCGAAACATTTGGGTCAATGGAAAGCAGCCAAAGCCATGCAAAGACGCTGAAAACCACCAATATTAGAACCAAAATTATCGGAATTCCGACTGCCACCACAATCGCCCGGCCAAGGCTGAACGAATACAGTTCCTTTAGCACCAGCACAATCCAGGCAAGCTCATAGAAGCCGGCCAGCTGCGCAACCATGTTCCAAATGTCATAAACCGGGGCGGCGCTCGGAACCAACGCCCAAAGCAGGAAAAGAACAGAGGAAGCCATTGTCACAGTGCCAAGGAAAGCCACATTTACGGAAAAAAGCACGGCAAGCGTCCGGCGCAACTCGCCTTTGCCGCCAACTATTTTTGCAAAAAAATGCAAAAGGCACGGATAAACCAGCGCGAAAGCAAGGCCCAAGGCAAAGAACAACGGCAACAGGGCTTTTATGTCAAAATTGAACCCGCTTTTGAATGTTTCAAATAAGCTGGAAAATTCAGGGGAAAGGTAAATTGCAGCAAGCTGAACAGCCCCTGAACTCACGAAAACCGCAATGAAGAGCGCTAGCGCCTTTCCAAGCGCCGGCTTTTCCGCAACCAATTGCGCTGGTTTTTTCCTGAAAAGCAAAATGTCCAGCCAGTCGTTGAAAAACATCAGATCACCCTGCACAAAATACGCAGCCCGCATATTTAATCTTTCCGCAGAAACCAAGGCAAATGAGTGCCCTTTTAAACATTTTTTTGGAAAAGTTAGTGAGCGGGCTTGTGGTCTAATGGTATGACGCCACCCTTACAAGGTGGAAACCGGCGGTCCGATTCCGCCCAGGCCCACTGCAAATCCGGCGGGAATCGAATGAGCGAAGCAAAAAAATACTACAATGAGCTGGCAAAAAAATACGACACTTATGTGCCGATGCTGCCGCAATACCGGCGCCTTGTCAATGAAGTAGTCAAAGGGATAAAGGCAGACAAAAACTCGAGGGTGCTTGATGTCGGCATAGGCACCGGCTTTTCGGCAACCAGCATTTACAAAAAGCACAAGCCAAAAATCTTCGGCGTCGACATATCCGAAGAAATGCTCAAAAAATGCAGGAAAAACACCAAAGGGCTTGGCGCCGACTTTGTGCTGAAAAAAGCGAATGCAAAAAAGCTCGGTTTTGAAGGCAATTATTTCGACTTTGCGGTTTCCTCACTCACATTGCATCACCTGGATGACAAAGAAAAACTGGTCGCCCTAAAGGAAATTTACAGGGTATTGAAAAAAGGCGGCAAAGTGATTATCGGCGAGGTGCTTGTGGATGTTGAAGGCGGAGTTGACAATCCCAAAAGGCTGAAGCACATTCTCGGGCGGTGGAGTTATGCAAGCGAAAACGCACTGAAATATGCCGGGCCTTTTGCGGCAGGGCTTGAAATCGAGGCCATGCTTAAGGTTTACAGGAAGGAAAGAGAGCTCTGCATTTCAGGCAAAAAATGGCTTGAATTGATGAAAAAAGCCGGTTTTACTGGCCTGAAGGAAAAAACAATTGACAAGAAACTAGGGTGGAGTGTTTTTTCAGGCTTCAAAAAATAAAGCCAGCCACTAACCAATTTAAAGGTAACCGTGCAGAATTCTTATGGGAAGAAGCGGCTGTAGTTCAGTGGTAGAATTCTGCCTTGCCAAGGCAGTGACTCGAGTTCGAATCTCGGCAGCCGCACTCTGCTTTTCTCAAATTCATTTTGGCGGCGAAGGCGCTGCGGCGCCGGCCGCGGGGGCGCTTTTGTCATTAAGGAGCTCCGAATAGATGCCCACTGCCATGAAAGCTGCGACCAGCAGTGAGAACGGCGCGAAAAGGAACGACGCTATCTGGTTGCTGACAAAAAACGCGGTGGATAACGAAGTGCTTGCCTGCCTGAAGCCGGGGAATAAACTGCTTTCGGCTGTTGGTGTCACCGGCAATGAAATGGACGGAAGGAACGGCGACAGCGCCAGGCCAAAGATTGCCGCAAAAATCCCGACAAATATCATGGCCGCAATCCCCATGATTAATGGAACCACAAGATTGCACACAAAGATTTCAATCAAGTGGCCTTTTGTGAGGCCGAAGGATTCCTTGAGCGATTCGACTATGCCTTTTTCTGCCTGCAGGAAAATCACCATGCCTGCGGCCATCCTGAGGCTGTTCACAAAAACAAAATAAAAGTAAGCCAAAAAGCAGACAAAAAGCAGGAGCAGCCCCAAAAGCACGAGCATAATGGCGGTGCCGGCGGCAGATGGCAAAAACAGCACACCAGCCAGGAGCACAACAAACGACACAACCACGCCTGCAAGGCTGAGCCAGTGCCATTTCCTGAGTTTTTCATCGAAAGAATAAAACATTGCGGCCAGTCCGGCCAGGATGCCGAGGCCGATAAGGCCGAAAACCTTTGAAAAATGGAATTTTGGGTGTGAAAAGCCTTTTGCCCTCAAGGCAAACAGCATCATGAGCGCATCAATGTAAATATAGCAAAGCAGCCACACAATGCAAAGAACGAAAATTGCAGCAGCAAAACCCAGGACTTTTCCAAGCAGGGCCCCGCTCGTCGCATCAGCCATAACTGAGGGAAGCAGGTTGCCTGAATTTGCCATTAAAGCGCTCAAATAGCCGCCGAACAGCGCAAATACAATTGCAAGCACCGCGGTCCCGAAAACCAAAAACACGCCCCAATACATCAGGGCATACTTCAAAAACTCCCTGTCCTTATACCATGAAAACGAAAACCTTATCACATTCCCGATATCGACCATAAAACAACACCAGAACAAATAGGGAAAAAGGAATTATTATATTTATCGGATTGGGTGGGCCGCTGAAAGCGCTTATTTGAGGACCTTTGCTATTTCCTTTTTCACTTCGAGGAAAACCTCATCAGGCTCGCCGTTGGCCCACTGGTGCCCCGTGTCCACCACGGTATCGGCCACAACGGTAGCCCCCTCCGCCGGCTTGCCGTACATGGCCGTCACGGCACGCACAACGGCTTCGGGAT
>JAZDDY010000041.1:0-12448 GCA_043809265.1 Candidatus Iainarchaeum sp. | reverse complement strand
GATTTTGCGATAAAAGCGCTTTAAGGCAGGCTCCTATTGCGGAAGCGCCGTTGCGCACAGGGATTATAACGCTGGCTTTCATTTTTTCGCCTGCTTTTTTTCCGGCTGTTTGGTGCCGCGCACAAGGTATTTGAATAAGGTGCCTGAGGCTTTTGCAAGGCGCGGTATTTCTTTCGGGCTTGTGAGCCCCTGCACGAGTTTTTTGCCGATGTATTTCGGCCTTATATAGAATTCGCGCCTGCCGAGGTCGCAGAAGCCGACCAGTTCCTCGTTGCTCAGACCAGGCCTTGAAACAATCGTGTTATGCGAGCCTTCCTCATTCACCCATTGCGAGAAATCTGTCGTGGTCAAAAAGCCTTTTTCTTTGAAGTAATCGAATGCTTCTGTTCCAGGGTAAACCATTATCGGGAAGAACTGTGCGGTGTCAGGGTCAAGGCGCTTTGCGAAATCTATTGTTTTCCTTATTGTTTCTTTTGTTTCGCCCTGGTTGCCCAATATAAAGCACCCGTGGACCAAAATGCCTGCCTTTTTCGCATCCTTCATGAACATTGCAATTCCCTCAACCCTGGTGCCCTTGTGGATGTCGTTCAATATTTTCTGCTCGCCTGATTCCACGCCGACGCAGAGCAGCCTGCAGCCTGCCTGTTTCATTGCCATCAGGGTTTCAAGGTCGACATCCGCACGCGCGTTCGCAGACCATGTGAATTTGAGGCCTTCCTTTTGCACAGCATTGCAGAATTCTTTCACCCTGTGCCTGTTTGCGGTAAATGTGTCGTCTTCGAAGAATATTTCCTTTGTTTCAGGGAATTCTTTCAAAATATATTTTATTTCCTCAATCACATTTGGAATGCTTCTTGTCCTGTAAGCCCTTGAAAACAGCGTTTGGGGCAGCAGGCAGAACGTGCACCTGTAAGGGCAGCCTCTCCCGCTGACAATCGTTATTTCAGGGAAAAGGTTTGCCGGATAAAAATAATTCTTTTGCCCGAGGAATTCCTTGTAGACCTTGCTCACAAAAGGCAGTTCGTCAAGGTTTTCAATGAGTGGGCGTAATTCGTTGATTTTTATTTTTGTTTTTTTTCTCCAGGCGATGCCTTTCACTTTTTCGAGGGCAGGGTTTTTTTTGGAGAGCTCGCCTGCCAAATCCCTCAACGTATAATCGTATTCTTTAATGCAGACCGCATCGATGCTTTTTCCTTCCTTCAAAGCCCATTCAGGCATTGCGCTCACATGCGTCCCCACAAGCACAGTGAAGCATTTGGATTGTTTTTTCAGCGCTTCCGCGACCATTATGTCGCTGTGAATGCTTGCTGTGCTTGTGTCGAGAACAACCATTTTCGGCTTGAACTCTTTTGCAATTCCCAGAACTTCTTCAAGGGAAAGGTTTTCCGCTGGAGCGTCAACCAGTTTAACCTTGTGCCCTGCTTCATGGAGGACGCCTGTCGCATACGCCAGCCAGATCGGGTAATACACGCAGCCGCCCTTGCTTACCGCCGGCGAGCGCGAAGTGCGCGAAAAGCGCGGCTTGAACGGGGGGTTTAAAACCAAAATGCGCATTGTTCCACCATGCCATGATATTATGCGGAACAGGATATAAAAGTTAGCCGGAAAAATTGGTACAATGCTTAAAGACTTAAACCTTTTCCGTTCATTTCCTTATTATGCCGAGGGGAAGATACAAGCAAACAAAGGCGCCTGTTGCAAACCATGCAGCGCCTATTAACGAAATTTCTGGAAAAACCAATGGTCCAATCGTGAATAGACTGCAGGTTCAGGGGCTGGCGCCAGAGCCTGCAAAGCCTTTGGCTCAGGCAGGCCGGGAACCAACAAAGACTGAACTCGTGCGTAATGCACCGGTTTCCATCCAGCCCCAAAAGGAGCCAAGGCAGACCGCCACAATCGAGATCGAAAGGCTCAAACGGGGGCTGGTTCGCGAACAAAGGTCATCCGGGCGCGCTGCCCTAATAAACAGCCTTGTCTCCTTGGTTTTGAGTGAAGGGTCTTATAAACAAATCAAGGATGTCAGGCGATTCCTTTTATTAGGCCCGGAAAAAGAGATCGGCCGATATTTAGAAGCTATGGAACGGTCTGCTGGGAATTTTTTCGGGGTAGCTAACAGCAGAAATCCAGAAGTAAAAAGAAAAGCCCTCGGTGAATTGAAGGCAGCAGTCATTACTGCCCCAAACCCCCTATTCAAGCAATGGATGAGGATTTTCTATTCAAGGGCGGAAAGGAAATTTGCCGAAAAAAGTTAAAAAAAGGGAAAAGCCGAAACAAAAGCAAACCTTAATATTTCACTTTGCCCTTTAAGTATTGCATGGAAAAAACAGTTTTCGCATTTTTGGCTTTAGCGCTTGCCTTGGCTGGCTGCACCGAGCCCCAAAAACAGCAGGCCGGGTATTTTGAGGCGGTATTCCAGGACCCTGCCTGCACCGGCCGCCTTTGCTTTGATGAAATAATCGCCTTGGACGACGGCTTTGTTTTCATGAAGCAAAGCTCAGACATGATGAGTTACGATGCTTCCTTTTGCAGTGCAGACATGGCAAAATTAAACGATGCATTTTCCTTTCTTGACAGCCGCCTGAAGGAAAGCCGGTTCGTCGAATGCCAGGGCTGCGAATCATTCCATATTTTTTACAACAACGGCAAGGAAACAAAAAGCAGGAGCGTTCCTGTGAAAGAACAGGAATTCGAAAAAGAGGCTTATGAAAAGGCAAAAGGCCTTTGCGCCGAAAGCATGGAGGCTGAACTGGTGCACTTTATTTACGGCAAGGGAAAGGAATTCACAGACTTCCATGTATTTTCAAACAACAAAATAGTTTTTGAAAAATTCGGGCTTAGGGACGGCGAACTCCTTGATTCAAGCGTCAAAACTATAACCGCTGAAGAATTTGCGGAAATAAAAGGCCTGGTGCCACAGGAATTCTTTTCAACGGATTCGCAGGACAACTGCCCTGCAAATGGATACTTTTACGGGTATGTGGAAGCAGTGATTGGCGGAAAGCAGGCCGCTGCCTTTTCGTGCGGCGGCGAAAGCCCGGCAGGCACGACGTTTGACGCTCTAAAAGCGAGGCTTTCTGGATGAAGCGCGCACTTTTCTTGATTTCTTTTCTTTTATTTTTAGGTTCAGTGAACGCCATAGTCATTGTGCCCCCGATTTTGTATATTGCCTCGCTTTCCATCCTTTCAGTGCTTTTCAACATGTTTGTTGGCCTGTTCTGCTGGATTGCACTGCAGGGCATTGCGACAAAAAAGTTTTTCGGTAAGCCCCTCCATTCGATTGCCGGCTTTATCCTGCCTTCTTTCGGGAAAATCTTTTTCGCATTGCTGCTTGTCGCAGGCGCCTCTTTTGTTTTGCATCCGCTTGAGGCAGGCGAAGCACTGGCGGCTTCTGCCGCCGCGGCAGCAATCTTTTTTGCGTGCCTTTTCCTTGCGGGTTTCAGGGAGATAAGGAATTCAGAAAAAAAGGCAGGGCTGATTGTTTCAATCGCTGTTTTTTCTGTTTTCGTGCTTGCCCTCGGCTTTGCCTCGATAATGCTTTCGATTGAAACAACGCCGGTTATAGGCGGCAGGCCAGAACCCGCATTCAATGAAATGCAAAGCCAGGCAGGCATGCCTTTTGCTGCGCCTGCAGAAAAGCCTTCTGTGAGCGAGGACATTGCTGGAGCGCCGGCCATGGAATCGGAAGCAGGCGGAAAAACTGTTGTTGAAGCGCTCTGGCTTGTGCCTGAAAATTCAGGGCAATGCACGCTTAAGGCCGCAGGGAAAGAGCTTTCATTCGCCCCTGAAAAAAACTGCCTTGAAAAAAAGGAGTCAGGCATGGAAAGGGCTTATTGCCCTATAAAAATCCTGCCTTCGGACACAGGCTTCGGGAAAATGGCGCTGGAGGCAGGCGGCAGCTGTTCAGGCTCGATGAATGTCGTTGCAGGCGAAAAAGGCTTCGAGGTTTTGGAAGGATGAACAGTGCAGCCGAAAGCGCCCTCTTGAAATTCCATGAAGAAAATCCGCTTTTCGACAAAGAAATGATTTTGCTTGAAAAAAACGAGAATTCCGGCCTTGCCAGAAAAGTGATGCCATGCAACCGCGAGTTCTTTGAAAAATTGTTCAATTCTGTTTTCTGGAAGGCATACAATGAATTCGGGCTTGCGTCAATGCCTTTCGATTCAAGGTACCTTGCGTTTATTGCGGATGAAATGTTTTTCTGCAGGAACACCGAGGAAAGGTTCCTCAGGAGAATCGGCCCAGAAAAAGCATTTTCTTATTCGAACGAGGGGATTTCGGAGCGCGTGCCTTTAAACATTGCCAATATCGCTTTTATTGCAGCACAGCCGTTCGAGCTGGCGAGGAATGCGGCAAGGGTTTCGGTTGCAGCACTGAAAATCAACGGCGAGCTCGGCTCTTTCGGAGAACATTACAACAGGTCTTTTTCGTTCTGGAAAGAAAATTCTGCAGCCGAAGACCCGTTGACTGTTGTTCAGCCTGCAATGGAGGGCGCACTGGCTTCAATGCGCTATTCCCTAATTTCATCGCTGGCGATGTCGCTCAAAATCAGGCTGAAGGCTTCTTTTGCGGCCGGGCAGAACCTCATGAAGGAAATCATCGAAAGCGCGCGCAACGGCAGGCGGGAAGGCCTCTTGGAAAATTTCGGTTTTTTCTCTTTCGCCCCTTATGACAGTTCAAGGCCTTTTCTTTGGGAAGACCCTGCAATGATTGAATTGCTTGCCGGCATTCCTGTTCCAATTGAGCCGCACTATGTCTGGCGGGAAAACGCCAAGCTCTGCTGTGCAATGCACCTCTCTGTGCTGAGAAAGGCATTCATTGAAACAGGGAGGCAGAGCGGAATTGGAAATGAAATCTTTTACCTCAAGCCCTCTGAGCTTTCACTCGCGCTTTCAGATAAGAATATCGCAAAAGGCATATGCCTGAAAAGGAAGGCGGAATTCAAGGAAAACCAGGCGTTCCTCCTTCCGGCAAGGATTGCGTTGAAGGGCGGCAAGGCTTTTTTCGAGAAAGAGCATTCTGAAAAAGGCATTTTTGGCTTCAGCGTCGGCTCAAAAAGCCAGGCCGAAGGCAGGCTTGTGTTTGTGGAATCAACGGCAGACAGGCTGAAGGTTTCGGAAGGCGACATTATTTTTTCGAAAAGCTTTTCGCCTGAGCTTGTAATCTTTTACGGCAAATGCCTTGCGGTGGTAAGCGAGACAGGCGGCATGCTTGCCCACAGCGCGATTGTGGCAAGGGAAATGGGCCTGCCGTGCGTTGTGCAGGTGAAAGGCGCAGGCTGCCTGAAAGAAGGCGTAAAAGTAAAAGTGGACGGAAGCACTGGAAAAATAACCCTGGTTTGAGCCTGACTCCGCCTGCTTTAGTGATATTCTTTTTCGGCTTCTTTTTCCTTGCCTGATTCTATCAGCAGTATTACCGTGTCTTCTGGCGTGATTTTCCTGTCGTTGGCGAAATCGTACTTGCCTTCACAGTAGGTTGCTATTGCGTTGAAGTGGTTTCCTTCCGCGCCCCCAAGATTTAATCCGGCAAGCTTTGTGTCCTTTGCCTTCACTTCGACCATGTCAAACTGGCCTATGCCTATGCTGACAAGCTCGTTGACTGCAGGCCTGGTAAGCATCAATTCAACCGACCTTGCCGCGAAAAGGTCCGGGCTTATCGGCACAAAGCCGAGTTTTTTGAGGATCGGGTTCGCCTCGTGCTCTGCTATTTTGACAAAAATCTTTTTTGCGCCCTCGTTTTTGGCGTAAATTCCGGAAAGGACGTTTGCCTTGTCGCTGTCGGTCGCTGCCACAAAAATATCGCACTTGTTGAGGTTCAAATCGTCGAATGTTTCGGGTTCGGTCGCATCGCCGTTGACCACGATTGCGGAATCGAGTTCGCTGCCTATCCTGAGCGCCTCGTCCTTGTCCCTCACAAGCAGCACAACCCTGTTGCCTGTGCTTTTTGCAAGCGAAAGCCTTGCGAGCTCTTCTGCGAAAGGCGAATGCCCTGCGATTATAATGTACATTTTTTCACCTTTTCCTTTTCATCCTTATATTTTCCCTATTCTTATATTTTCCTTATTATTCCGAAGCTTTTGAGCATGATAAAGAAAGGCAGTATTTCCATCCTGCCCAATATCATATGTAGGCTGAGGAGGATTTTTAAAATGTCATTCATGCCAAGCCATCTTACATCGCCGACCGGGATCACGCCGAGGCCCACTGTGCCCTGCGCCGAGGCGACAGTGAAGGACGCCTCCTGCAGGCTGTAATTGTAGGGTTCGGCAGGCGCCGGCACAAACATGAAGATGAGCGTGCCCACCATGAAAACAAATATGTAAAGTGCAACAAAGGAAAGCACAGCCATGACTGTTTCTTCAGGCACGATTCTGCCTCCAAGCCTTACAGGTACAACCGCTTTGGAGGGCAGCAATGCCTTGTAGATTTCCCTGCGGATTGCCTTGAAGACTATAAGGACACGCCACAATTTCATTGCGCCGCCGGTCGAGCCGTAACCGGCGCCGAAAATCATCAGAACCAGGATGATTGTTATTGCAAATGTCGGCATCTGAGCTACAGCAAAAAACGTGCCTGCGCCGGTTGTGGTGAGCGCAGAAACAACATAGAAAAAGAAATCGAAGTAATGGAATGTCTGGTAGAAGAATGCCTGCACAAAAATAAGGAGTGTTGAAATGGCTATAATAATGAAAAAGAATTTTATTTCCGGATTGGCAAAAAATGCCCTGAGCTTGCCTTTCAAAAGGTCCATGTGGGAAATGAAGCCTATCCCGCCCAAGGTCATTATTATAAGGGTCGCAATCATTGCAGGCATGCCGAATTCCCCGACCCCATTTGCCCTGGTGGAAAAGCCGCCGGTGGCAAGGGCAGTAAAGCAATGGAGTATTGCATCGTACAAGGAGAGCCCTGCGAACAGGTACAGGATTATGCCTAAAGCCGTGTAAAGAAGGTATATCGCCATTATCATCCTTGCGATTTTGAAGACATTGCTGTAAAAGTCTTCCGACCTGCCTTCAGCAAAGAACAGTTCTTTGGCTGTTTTCGGCTTTTCAAAAAACATCAATGCCAGCACAACTATCCCGAAGCCGCCGAGCCACTGCGTATAGGCGCGCCAGAAGCCGAGCGTCGGCGAAAGAACCTGTGGGTCCGGCACCATTGTAAGGCCGGTGGTGCTGAAGCCTGAAACGCTTTCAAAAAAAGCGTTGACTGCAGAAAAGCCGCTGGCAAGGTAGGGGATTGAGCCTATAAAGCCGAGCAAAAACCAGCAGACAGCAATCGAGATGATTGCGTGCTTTGCCGACACTTCGCCATCAGGAATATTGGCATAAATTGCGGAAAAAGGCACCACAAGGAGCGCAACCATCGCAAGGAACAGCTGTATGAAAACCTCTTCGCTGTAAAAGACCGCGACAGCCAGCGGAACCAGGATGAATAGGCCCATGAAGCGCAGGATGTTCGAAATGATTTTCAGGATTGTAAATAAATCGTCCCTGTTTAATTCGGCCAAGCTGACGCCCCCAAAAGCATGTTTTCAAAGCCTTAAAACCCAATCTTTAACCTAAAACTCTGCATAAAAGGATTTTTCAATGATTATGGAAATGAAAAAAACCTGAAAAAATGGAAAAGGCAGGGAAGCGCCTGCCTCCCTGTCCCGGCAAATCCGTTTTTCAGACCCTGCCGAGCACGAGTTTGGCAAGCTTCACTGCATTTTCTTCAGAGCACTGCGGGCAGGTAAGTAAAATAATGTAATTGCCCCTGCCAAAGGAAATCTGGGTGGAAAAATTGCATGAAGCATAGTCGCCCAGGCCGAGCGAAGGCTTGTCCTTGCACAACTGGCCCAAAATGACAGGCGGGGCCGCTCCCTGATAGGCCGGGTCTGCCCCTGACTCTATGACGCTGAAAGACATTGTGGTGGTCGGCACAGAACCAGTGAATCCGGTCAATTGCTTTGTGCACATGGATGCAGTCTGCAATGCCATTGTTTCATCCACTTTAGCCAAGCCGAGCGTTGCCTTGGCGTCGTCGCCTGTAAGCATTGTGCAATCAACCTTGCCGCTTGCCTTGACCTGCATGTCCTGGCCTGCTTGGCCTCCCTGGCCTGCCGGCCCTGCAGGCGGCTGGCTGCACCCGCTCCAGAAAACTATCAAAATTACCAAACTTATTGCAATCAAAAAACGCTTCATTTCAAGCCCCCCTGGTTTTTTATGTAGCAGAAATAATCTTTTTAAAAAGACTTGGATTTGGAACTGCCGCAACCAGGGCAAAACAGTGGGCTGAAAAAAAGGCTTAAGTGAGTTCGAAATCTGCGCAAAAGGCCGGCGCAAAACAGTCAAATCCTTCTCTGCTGCTTTCTTGCACCGGCACTCTTGAACAACTCTTTCCTGAAGCGCCTTTTGGTCATGCCTGCGGTTCTTGGATTGCCAAGGCGCAATCTGAGTTCTGCCTGCATTTCAGGACCTGGCCTTACAATGGCGTCGGCTAGCCTTAGCCTCATTGAAACGCGCTGGGCAAAACCGCGCCTTTCGCTTGAGGGAACCAATAAAATGCTTACTCCTGCCTGCCTGAATGCCTTTATGTCGTCGTAGCCGTCGCTCACAATCACCATGTCTTTCGGCCTGGTCGGAATTCCTGCGCTTTCCAGGACTTTGCTTACTTTTTCAAGTTTTGTGATGGTGCGGTAAGGCCTTGCCTGGCCTTTTTTCCCGGCATTCTTTAAGCCCACAAAACCTGTTTTTTCCCCGACAAGCTCCTCGACTTTCAAAACCTTTCCATTTTTGTCAATGCGCTCCCTTGTCCCTATCCCGAAATCAAAGCCGTAACGCTTTGCCAGCAAGCCGGCAATCGTTTCAGACATCCTTGAGGCAAGCACGACAGTTTTTCCTTCGGCTTTAAGGGCTCCGGCGACTTCGACAATGTCAGCTCTTACCTTTCCTTCTTTTTCCATTTTTTCAACAAGCGCTTCCGCATCCTTCACGAAAACACCTTCCCTGATAATGCGCTCATAGCCCATCAGCAGTGCCTGGTCCGAAGAACAATGGCCTTTTTTCACAAGATTCATGTAGCCTTTTATGATCCTGGTGCCTTCGGCTTCGCCAAACTTCAATTTGAAAATTTCCAGGATTGTGTTCGCGGTGAGCAGGGTTTCATCCATGTCGATTACGGCAATTTTTCCTGTTCTCCGCAAAGCGCCCCTGAGCCCTGACCTGTTTCCGGCGCGCCTGCCTGCAAACAAAGCGGCTTCGCCTGCGAGCCTGCCCAAAGCCTTTGCCACTGCAAAACCCCGCACTCTATCGGCTTTTTCAGGCATGATAGAAATTAGCAGGGCAGTTTATTTAAAGAAGAATGAAAAACATTGTGCCTTTCAAACCGCATTTCACTTTAGCCGCTTCTAGCGGGATAGCCCGAAAAAGTTAAATTAATGCCATTGCAGGATTACATAATGAAACAGCCTGCAAAGAAGGCCGTGGCGCCGAAGGCGAAAAAAATTCCCTTGCCGAAAACCATCCGCCCTGGCGCAATAAGGGAAGTCCTTGGGCGCAGGTCTTTTGTCGCAAGGAAATATTCTGAGCACAGGCTGAAAAACGCGCTTGCCGCAATAGAAGAGCTGAAGGCAAGCCGAAGAGTGCCTGAAAATGCAAGAACTGAAGCCTGCGAAAGCCTTGAAAGGATGGTTGAAGAATCCAAACCCCTGCCTTTTGACAGCCGAGCATATTTTTTGGGGCAGGTTGCGGAATTCGCACGCGGCATTTCAAGAAGCAAACTTCAGCCAAACACCCCCTTTAGGGGGTTGGGCAGAATTGAACTGCTTTTTAGCATCCTGAAGCCTGAAACAGGCAGGGCAGGCAAGATGTACAGGCTAAGGTTCAAGCGCTCCATAATTGTCGCAAACCCGAATGTGTTCCCCCCGCTTTACCCTGTGAAAGAAGTCTTTGTGCTTTACTCTAAAGGAGTGGGCGAAATAGGCTTTTTCAGGTTCGATGCAGGCGAACCGAACGAAATAGCCGTTGAGTTCATCCAGGGCATTCCCGGGGCAGGCATGCGCAGGGCAGAAAAACTGCTGGGCATACCCTGGTATGAGGCAATCTGCGAAAAACTGATTGCAGGGCACAAGCCTGCGCTGAGAAGAGGCCTGCAATTAAGGCTGCCTTATTACCCGGTTTCGCCTGTTGACGCAAAAAACCCTTACAGGAAGGATTCGCCTGTTTATTCGAAAATAAGGGACCGCTATCTCCATCCCGGCCCGAAAACAAACCCCTATTTGAATCCGAACAGGAAGCGCGTGCAAGAGCTTTTGGAGGAAGACCTAGGGCTGCTTCCGAAGGCGAAATAAGAACTTAAGGCTTTTGCTTGATTATTTGTTTTGGATTTCAACAGGAGGAAAGGGAATGGCGCGCTCAAAAAATAAATCAAAAATCGCTGATTCCCTCGAAAGGAGGGCCGGGGATTTCGGCGAGGAAGTCGAAGCGCTCGGTAGGACAGCCGAGAAAAAAATCGAGGAACTTAGCGGGCAATCCGAAAACCCTGAAGCCAAAAGGCTCTACAGGAGCGGAAAAGAAAGGGTTTTGGGCGGGGTCTGCGGAGGGGTCGCAGAATATGCCGGCATAGACCCGGTAATAGTAAGGCTGCTCTGGATTCTGCTGGCTTTCATGGGCGGCCTAGGGATAGTGCTTTACATTATTGCATGGATTGTTGTGCCAAGAAATCCGGCCGAGAAATGGAATTGACTCAGTAGGGCTTTCCCTTGCGCGCGTCCCATTCCCTGAAGAGGGAAACGCATTCCTTTTTCATGAATCCCTTTGCAAGCTTCACCCCAAGCCCGCCGGATTTTTTCATTTTTTCATTCGAGATTTCGAGCTCGTTGAAGCCGACGCGCTTGGCGTCCGCAATCGAGGCGCCGTAAACAATGAAGGGAATGCGCGCCCAATGGATTGCTGAAAAGCACATTGGGCAGGGCTCAAGCGTCGAATAAATAACGCAGTCAGACAAATCGAGTTTTCCGAGTTTTTTGCAGGCCCTGCGGAGCGCAACGATTTCCGCATGCGCTGTTATGTCGGTGTCGGCCCAGACCCGATTATGCTCGCACGCGACAGCCTTTCCCCTGCGCACAATGCAGGCGCCGAAAGGCGTCTGGCCTTTGCGGATGCCCTCACTGGCCTTTGCAATCGCCAAAAGCATGAATTTTTTTTCAGGCTTGAATGAAGGCATGAAATAGGATTAAAGGCATTGGTTTTAAATCAGTTATTGCCCGAACGAAGTCCTTGCCTTGAGCGCATGCTTGTTTTTGCGCAGCCAGCGCTCCTGTTCCTTGTATCCCGGCAAGTATTTGGCGACTTCAGCCCAGAACGCCTTTGAATGGTTTCTGTGCCGCACATGGGCGAGCTCGTGCACCGCAATGTATTCTATCACTGAGCGCGGCGCCGCGACAAGGCGCCAGTTGAAGGAAAGCGTGCCCCTGCCTGAACACGAGCCCCAGCGGGTTTTCTGCCCGCGGACAGAAATGCGCCTGAAGGAAACCCCCATGAGCGCGGCTTTTTCCGAAACGATTTTTGAAATGATGATTTTCGCCTGCTTTTTATAGAATGCGGTGATGGCTTTGCCTGCCAGGGATTTTTTCCCGAAGGGCACTTTCACGAGCAGAATTCCTTTTCTGGGGGCTGCTTTTGCGGTTAGCCTTTCCGATTCGATTATTTCAATCGGCGCTTCCTTTCCAAGGAACAAAAGGGAATTCCTGCTGGCCTCTGATTCCCTTGCGACCGCTTCAAGCCTTGAAAGGTGCTTCAAAATCCAGGCCTGCTTTTCGGCCAGGAATTTTTCAACCATTGAAAACGGAACGCTTGCCCTTGCGGGAACCACCACTTCAAGGCCGTCCTCGATGCTCAACTGGAGTTTGAGCCTGCGCGCTTTCCTGCTGCGGAGCACTGAAAAGTTTATTTCTTTCCCTGAAAGCAAAATGCTGCGCTGTTCTTTTTCCAAGGCATTCACATATTCCAAAACCGCCGCAAACGTTTAAAGGGCAATCGCTTCAACCCTAGATTATGGCTGGCCTGCTTGGCAAGGTTGCAAGGCAATTTTCGCCAATGAAAAGCTATCTGGCGCTCGGAATAGGCTCAATGGGAATCGCGACTGTAGGAATTCTTGTGAAATTCATAGGAAGCAATGCGAATTTCATGACAATAATGTTTTACAGGGTTTTTTTCGGCGCCATATTTTTGCTCGCCACAGTGCCTTTCATGGACAAAAAGGCGTTCACGCTCACTAAAAAGGATTTGAGGGATTATTTTTTTGTGGGAACGCTTTGGACAATCGGCGCGATAACCTATGTCTGGGCATTCCAGTTCGCGCCGGTCCAGAACGTTGTGCTCCTGCATTCAGTTTACCCTTTTTTTGTCTTCATCCTTGCAGGGCCATTGCTCGGCGAGCGCATCACAAGGACAAAAATAGTTTCAGCAATG
>JAZDDY010000040.1:0-30114 GCA_043809265.1 Candidatus Iainarchaeum sp. | reverse complement strand
TTATCTGGGTGCCATCGCCGCTGAAGCTTCCTGAGTTTTCCACTTCATAGCCGGGCACATCGGCCGTCACCTTTATTTCCTTGCAGTCTTCAGGCAATTCCACTTCTATCATGCCGTCCTTCGCTGTCTGCCCGCCCTTGTCGTCATCTGATGCCGAAAATTTGCGGCCGTCCTTGCATTCGATTGTTGCGGTAATCAGCAGGCCCTTTATCAGCCCGCCCTGCGCGTCCTCAAACCTGATAAGCCTTTTTTCAGGCGGAAGCTTCAGCAATTTGAGCCTGATGATTTCCGTGAACTTGGCTGTTCCTATAGAATATGTTTTCTCGAATTCCTGGTAATCGGGATCTTTCACTCCGACCTTTATGCTTGAATTCTGCGGCACCAAAAGCGAAATTTTACCTTCGGGCGATGTTTTTTTCTCGGCCGAATTTTTGCCGGCATCGATTGAAACCGCAAGGTTTGCAATCGGCCTGTCAAGGTCGTCCCTGAAAATGAATGCCACGTTGACGTCTTTTGATGAAGCGGCGCAGTCCTGCGGGCATGATGCCGCGGATTCGCCTGCCTGGCATTCGCCGTCCCCGCAGGAAGGCCCGGGCTGTGTAAAAATGAAGAATGCCGCGATTGCGACAACAACCAGCGCGATTATTATTATGGGCGGAAACCCTATTTTTTCCTTAATGCCTGCATAGGATTCCCCTATTGTAAAGCTCAAATCCTCAAGGTTTTCTTTCAGCGGCATTTTCACACGCTCCCGGCGCGGCAAGCAAGGCATGGCTGTGCCCTGCCATAATTTTCTCGCCCAAGCTTAATAATTCTTTCTGAAGCGCGTCATTTCGGGAGAATGCACTCGTTGGTTGCATTATCCACGTATTTTTGGAGCGATTTCTCCATTATCACTTTCGGATTCCAGAAAAAGACTGTTTTTGCGGAATTCCCTGCACCGGCGACACAGATGTCCTCTGCCTTGACAAGCTCGAACACCTTTTCAACAGAGTCTATGCTGCCGGCGTAAATGCCGTTGAGCATTACCTTTTTGCTGCCTGCCGATGAAGGCGAAATGAACGACGCGTCGTCATGGCTGTCTGTCAATTCTATAGCCGATTCCGTGCCCTGCGGCGTGAAAAGTATGGTCTTCAGGAACACTGCGCCCTGCCTTGAGACATCGCACCATTCAAGGCCGTAATCGCTTTTCCTCTGGTTTGGCGAGCACGACTGCTCGTTTGAAATTCCGCCGTGCATGTCTTTCCTGTTCATGTAAGTTTCAATGATTTCATTGTCTGTGAAATCCCTGCAGCCCCTCACAATCCCGGTCCAGGTTGTAAGGTACGAGCCTGTTATCTGCGGCTCGCCGTCAACTGTCATCGAATAAAAAGCCCATGCCTGGTCCGACTTTCCGCCTGAAACTTTCAGCATGAGCGGGGTCGCATTGCTCGGGCTCAGGATTATGCTCGAGTCCGAAGCCGTGTGCTCGACGTTAAGGACAACACCGCGTTGGTCGTTGTTCATGGTGCGGAAATTATCGTTCTTTGCGGTATACACCCAGCCGCCTGGGAGCGGCGAACTCGGCGCAATAGTGCTTGTCCTCAGCAGCTGCTTTGAGTCATTGTTTATCTGGATTGTGGCAAGCGATTCCTGCCTGTAATTGACGCCGTAGCCCTGCCTGCCGTTCCCGCTGTCCGCTCCGACCAAGCCGTCGAACGGCATGTAATAGAACGGCGAGTCCGGGTCCGGATGGCTCAACATATTGAACTTGACTGTGATTATTGCGTTCGGCTCTGTTTCCTTGAATAAAGACCATGAGGAATCCTTGTATTCTATTTCAATCCTCACCTGGTATTTTCCGCTCCTCAAATAGCCTGATTCGGGCCTGAGGAACGATGAATCGAATTTCATCAGTTCCGGGTTCTTGAAATACTTCCACAGCCCTGCATCCCCCTTGTAATAGCTTGGGGTGCTGAAGAAGTCCTTTGACTGCGAGAACTCGTCGAAGTCGTTCCTGAAATCGTTTGTGTAGCCGTCCATTATCAGGTTTGCCTTGAAGTTTGTGAGCTCAAGCGCTTTCTTGAGGTTTGCATTGTTCGGGTTCGCTATCGCGTATTCCGCGAGCCTTGCGGTGGAGTAAGGCTCGCATTTTTCAGGCACTCCCTCCCCGACAGTGATAATTGTTTCGATCGCATCATTGGCTGCCTCTGTGTTCTTACAGTCCGACTTGCAGGTCGAAAGCTGGGGATTCAACTGTATGCGCGCTGTGTAGATGCCGTCCGCAATGCCTGTGAAAGTGCAATCCATTTCCTCCCTGCTGGTCAATTGCAGCGCCTTTTCCCCGTTCGGGGCTTCCGGGCAGGCAATCGGGGTTGTGGTGCCCTGCTTTGTGAGCGAAATTATTCCGTTGACTGTCATTTCTGTCTGGTTGTTGCTTTCTATTGTGCCGATTACCCTTGCGTTCTTGCCGTCCTTCACAATCCTTATGCCTGTAACGCCGACATCCTTGTCGTCGGTGCTCAGGTCCTGCGATTTGTCGCTTACTGCGCCTTCGATTGCAGGGCAGGCGAATGTCTGGCCTCTCAGGAGCGTGTCGACTGCCTGGATTTTCTTTAACAGTTCTATCGAGAACTGGGTTGCATCGCAGTAGACGCCGTCAGGGTTTGCCTCGTCGCAGGTGTTTTCCTTGATATTGGTCCAGTCCCACCTGAACAAAACCTTCGGCAGGGCATCAGGCCCAGTGGTGCCTGTCATGTCGCCGATCATGCAGCTTACTTCTTCAGTCGGCTTCGGCCCTGGATTTTCCTCGCAGTAAGAGTTGAATTGCAAATGGAATTTCTGCGTGAATCCCTCCCTTGTTTTTATTTCAAGGAATTCGCCTGTCTTTAATTTTTCGGCGTCCTTCTGCATTTTCACTTCGAACTGCGTGTTGTAATCGTATTTTTCTCCCTCGACCTTGAAAGACCTGAAAATAGGCTTGTACGGGTCTTCCTGTGTGATGCCGTTGTTCTTGAAAACAATTTCCGTTTCTTCCCTTCCGAGCGGGTAATCCTTGTCAGGCTTCTTGCCTGTGAGGCCTTTTTCAACAATAATCTTGTCCTCAGGCTGTTCCTCTAATCCCACCTGGGTGAACAGGCTCATCGACAATATGTTGAGGTCCCTTGCCGTGGTCGTGTAAGGGAGCACGCCTTCCTTTTGCACGACAGTGTAATTGTACACGGCGTTCGCAAGCAAGCCGACCACTGCGCCTGTAAGCGGATTATCGATGCCGATAAGCGAATTGATCGAACTGTTCAGGGTTCCAAGCAATGTCCCGCCCAAATCAAGGATGCTTCCGCCTGTGGAAACCATCGCGAAAGGCAGGCCGTTGGCTGGTGCGCCCTGCGCCGAAGCGCCTGCAACGCACTCATGCTTTACAAGGATCTCCCCAAGGTCCGGGTCGTCCCCCTGAATGTCCATCATTTCCTGTCCTTTGCAGCATAAAATGTTTTCCCCGTTGACTGTAATTGTCTGCGCCACAGCCAGATCATAGCACAGTTCGGTTTTCACACCGCAGGTTGAGCAATCCTCAGTGGGGCAATAAGGCCCAAGGCCTTTGTTCGAGCATTCAGTGAATTTTTGCGTGTCAGTCAACGGCGAGGCTGTGCCGCCTGACAGTTCGCCTGCATAAGGTTCCCATGTGCCGTTTTTAACGCATTCAGTGAACTCGCCTGTGCAGCATGTCTGGCCTACAAGTGTGTCCGGTGCAGGCGAGATTTTCGGGCAGTTGGTGCAACCGGGTCTCATACAAACATATTCCGAATTCATCGGGCAGTATTTTCCGTGGCCTCCGCTTGCGCAAGCCGCATTCTTTTCCTCAAGGCTTCCGGTTGTTGTGCCTCCGCCTATTCCCCTCGAGCCTCCCCCGGTTGCAACGCATGAAGCGCCTGTTTCGCTTTCAACGCATTCCTCGCCCTGCCCGCATGTATCGTATTCGGCCGGGTATGTAAGGCATCCAGCTTCTGCTGAGCAGTCCGCATCCTTCAGGCAGCCGCCAGAATACTTGTCGATTAGCAGGATTCCGGGCGTGCCAGAGCATCTCGGCACAGCGCCTTCCGCAATTTCGTCTCTCTTGCAGTTGAAGAAATAATTGCTCGGGTTTTCTGTCGGAATGCATTCGCCCTTGCAGCAAGGCAGCCCGGCCGCGCCGCCGCTGTCGGACTGCAGGAGCACTTGGTCTGGTTCGTCGCAGGTCTGGTCGATATAAGTGCAGTAAGTCCAGCCTTCTGCCTGGCAGAGGGCCTGGTATTCTTCGATACTTGCGGCGTTGTTCACGCACTTGTGGTTGCAGCAGTCTGTTCCGCCTATAGGGGTGGGTGAGTTTTGGAAGCATGCTTCCCCTGCCTCGCAGTGGTCGTAGTTTTCGTTGCCGCCAAGCCCTGTGTTTTTGCAAATGCTGTCCGCTCCTGTCAGCTGGCCTGTGCCGCCTTCAGCCGGCGGCTTAACCGGGCCCTCGCTGCCGACTGCGTCTTCGCATTCCTCTGTGCAGCATGGCAGGCCTGTGTCGGCTGTGCTTTGTATATTGGCAGTGCATTTTGCTGTTACTCCGTTGCAGAAGTGCCATCCGAGAGCGCTGCAGGCCTTGTCATAAAAGTCCGAGTCTTTCGCGTTTGTGCAGATGTGCTGGCAGCATTCAATGCCCTCGACTGTTTCTGTTTCTCCGCCAAGGCAGTCCTCGCCTTTCTGGCAGTAATCGTATTTCTGGCCTGCTGTTCTGCAGGTTTGGTCTTCTTTGCCCATTACTTTCACTGGCGGCGTGCATGCTACCTTGCATGCTGTTTTTCCGTCCACTGTTATTTCCTGTCCTTCGGGGCAGGTGTAGTCTTTGCCGCACTCGTGGTTTTTCACGCAGTCAACAGAACAGCACATCACGCCTTTTGCCTCGTTGATTATTTCGCTTCCGCTCGGGCAGAACCAGCCGTTCTTTGCGTTGCAGAACTTTGCGCCATCGCTCATTTCCGCGCACGCCATAAGCTGTGGGGTTTGTTCGGGCGTGCTGCATTTGCCTGTGCAGCATCTCACTCCCTCGAACCATTCGAAGTCTTCGGAGCATTCGTCGCTTTCGTTGCAGTATTCGCCGCCGTTGTCCTTGCAGATTTTCGCGAACGCCTCTGTTTCGAATTCGTCCTGGCATTTGCCTTTACAGCAGTATATTCCGCTCACAGGCATCTGTTCGCCTACGCATTTTCCTGCTGCGCAATAAGTGTATCCCTTCTTTTCGCACAATCCCAATCTTAAGTCGCCGCCTTTTTCGCCTGTGATGCATTCCGAGGCGCAGCAAAGGACATTCTTGACCTGCTTTACCTTGTCGTTCTTGCACATCATATTGGCAGCGCAGTATGACAGGCCTGCGTTAGAACAGGTTGTCTCAGGCTTGTCTGTTCCCCAAAACGTTTTGCCTTCGCCCATTGCATTGAGGCCGCCGTACACAAAGCCAATGATTGCCCCTGGCCAGGCATTGAGGAATGCCTTAAGCCAGTCCTTTTCGTTGAATTTCACTTCCGCTGTTACCGCCTTCGAATGGCAGACGTTTATTATTTTGCCTGTGTCAAAGCCGTCGTACTGGCTGTTCGCGCAGTCCTGTATGTCGTATTCGTATTTGCTGAGCCTTATGCAGCCGTCAGTGTCTATTATTACCCTGATGAGCTTTGTGAAGGCGTATGCTTTTTCGCCAGGGCCTTTCGCGAAAACATATATCGGGTATTGCCCGGGATAGTTTTCCTGCGCCATGACTGTTATTTCTTTTGTTTCGCCCTGCTTGACTGTGAATTCTTTCTGTGATACCGGCAGTTTTGACTGTTCGTCCTGCCTTAACTCTATTCCGACCTGGCCGCCGCAGTTTTCAGTCGCCTCTATCGAGAACGAGCCTTCTTCGCCTTCCATTATCGTTATGATGTCCTTGTCGAATTTCAGGCATCCCGCCATATTGATTATTTTTATCGAAATGTCCATCGAATCGCTCAGCTCCTGGATGCCGCCGGAAGTGGCGTGCTCCGCGGTGATGGTTATTTTTGCTTCGGCTGTGCCTACGATGCCGGCATCAGGAATGAACGAAATCATGCCTGTTATGTCGCTTTCCTTGTCCATTGAGCCGCGCAACAGTTTCGGGTAATTGCCCCTCAATTCGACCGCAAGGTCCTGGATTTTCAGCCAGGTGTCGCCCAATTTGTTGCTTTTCCATTCTATTTTTGCGGAAATGTTTTTCAGCTCGACAGGCTTTTTGTTTACGGTGCACGAATTCGATACCTTTATGTCTGTGACCGCTTCCTGCGACTGGATTGAAGCCTGCCATGCTGCCTTGTCAAGGGTGAAGCAGTTCGGGTCGTCGACTTCGCCGCCCAACGCTATTGTGACTGTCGTGCCGTTCGAGAAAATCCACGAGTAGCCCATTGCCGAAACAGTGAACGTGATTTTCCCGTTGAGCGACTGGCCTATGTCCGCAAGCTTTCCCAAATCGCTTAGCTCGACCTTCGAGGATATTTCAAGTTTGCCCTTTGATGCGATTTTTTTGCCGGCGTATTCGGAGTACAGCCATTCGTTGGCTTTTTCCTCGTCGACAAGCCCGTCAAATTCCCCTGTGAATTTTATGTCCGAAAGCGTGAGTTCCATTTGTGTGAGGTTTGTGAGCGTGATTGTTTTGGTGTCAGGCAATTGTTCCACGACATTGAGGTTGAATGCGGTTTTCTCCGGCTTTATCTCGAGCACCGAAGTGTCGACTATTATTTCTTTTTTGAGCGCCTGGTAATCAGGTTTCTCGGCAACAATGAAAAGTTTTTCGCCTGGCACCAGCAGCGGTATGGTTATGTTCGCGATGCCAAGCCCTGTTGTTGTGGTCTGCGAGAGGATATCCCCGAACTTGTTCTGGAGCTTGACTGTTGCGCCGGAAACTTCAAGCCCGTCGCGCAGCCTCTGCACCTTCAATTTCAGTTCGTTTTCTATGCCGCTCGGCAGCGTGGGCGGCGAATCCTGGTATTCAGAATCTTTTTCGAACAATATCTTGAACTGCTCTGCCGCAAGGACCTGGATCGTGATGGCTTTTTCGAAAATGTTTTCATGCCTGTTCGGGTCGTGCAGCCTGAGCATTATTTCGGACGAAATGCTCGCCGTCGGCGTGAAAAGCAGGGTGCCTTTGGCTTCCCTGCTTGGCGGCAGGTTGCCTATCATTACATCCGGCGTTTCGCTTCCCTGTGCGTTCCCGTCGATTGAAAGCTCGCCTGTGAAATTGTATTGCTTGAAATCTATCGCTTCCTCCGGATTCCAGATTTTTGCTGTCACGCCCTGGAATGTGTCTGTTTCGCTCTTGCTGTTGTTCAGGATGCTGAACGAAAGCCTGTACGGCTTGCCGACTTTTGCGGAATAAACATCGTCGACCGACTGCGCTATGTCTTCCTCTATGTCGAGGATTTTCACTGAATAGCACCATTTGTCCGAGCAAAGCGTTTCAGTGCCGACCTGGAATGTTTTCTTGTAGGTTTCCGCGTAAAGGTCCTGCGCGCCTTCGGATGTGCCGAGCGCCGCATCGGTTGGGTCCCTGACAATCTGGCTGTCTTTTTTTGCCCAGGCGCGCCAGAAAATCGGCAGTTCTGTGTCCGGCTTTGCAGTGTCTTTTACTTTTATTATGAGGTCGACGTAGATTTTGCCTTTGGTGTAATGCGACCACTCGAAGTTCATCCATTTCGAGCCGTCGGCGCTCAGGAACTGCGAGTCCGCGTTTATTCCCTGGCTTTTGTCAAAGGAAGTGCCTTTCAGGGTGTCAGGCTTTCCCGGAACTTTTTCTTCCTTGATGTAAATGTGGTCCAGTTCAATTTTGCTCTCATAGCCTGTCCTAACATGCAGGCCGACCTTGCTGTAATTGGAATTGTCCGGCATTGAAAGCCTGAATCTTGCGACATATTCCTCGCCTGCGCCAGCAATCGAAACGATTTTGCCGTTCTTGTAAAGGCCGAGGAATTCGCCTTTCACTTCGCCGCTTATGCGCATTATTTCAAGCCTAAAATTGAGGTCTTTTGTTGCGGCAGGCTCTACTGTCACAGGCTGCGATACAAGCGTCGAATAGCCTTCCTTTTGCACAACAAAGAAAACAGGCTCGCCTGCAATTACATTGAACGAAATCGTGCCGTCCTCGCTTTCAACTATTTTCGGGCCCTCAATTTTTTCATCGCTAAGCGCCTTTTTGACTGTGGCAAACGAATACTGCAATGGCCTGTTGTCCTCGTCAACAATCCTTATGTTGATTGTGCCGTTCTGGACTGTCATTGTCACCGTGAGGTCTTTTTCAGAGCCTTCCCTCACGCTGTATTCGGCGGTTTCGCTCCAGCCGTTGCTGTAGCCCCTGAAAGCGAACGCCTTATAGGTGCCGTTCGCTATTCCTGTGAATTTTGCATAGCCGTTTATGTCCGTTATCCTTTTTGTGCCGACATAATAGCCGTCCTGGTCGAACAGCATTACGGTTGCACCCTGGATGTTTTTGCCTGCCTCGTCCTGCACTTTGACATTCAGGGAACCGCCGCACTGGCTTGCCATGCCGGTGTATTTCTTGAGGTTTATCTGCTTGACATCGTCGCCTTTTGTGAGGTCGGACCTTTTAAACAGGCAATAGCCTTCCTTGTCAATCACGAGATTGTATTTTGTGTCCTCTCTGAGGTTGAAATTGTATGCGCCGGCGTTGTTGTCGGCTTTCACTTTTGTCTCAATTTGCGACTGGTCTTTGTAGAGCGTGATTCTTGCGTCATTTATTGCTGACTTCGAGGTCTCGTCTATAACTTTCAGTTTTATCTGGCCGACAATCCTGTCCTTCAAGTATAATGATGTTTTTTTGTCGTCGCCTGCGTTCACTGTGATTGTGGCCGAGTCTTCGCCTGTGAGTGCCGGGGTTGCAGCGCTTTTGACCATGTATTTTCCAGGCTCGAGCTCTGTGAACTGGACCTGCCCTGAAGTCGTTTCCTTGCTGTCCAGGGCAATGCCGTCTGCCGCGCCGCCATCTACCAGGTAAAGGCTGACCGATATTTCTTCGGTTACGCGCGTGCTCCTTGCCTTTTCATAGTACAGGCTGACAGTGATTTGGCCGAAGACCGGTTCAGGCGGCTTGACTGGTTCGTCTGCCTGCAGTTCTATTATCCCGTCAGGCCCGACTGTAATGCTCTTGCGCTTGAATCCGGATATAAAAATGTCCGCTTTCAGGATGCAGTTCTTCGGTATCTCGGCGTGGTAAATGCCGCCTATGATTGTCACGGTGCCTGGCGATTTAAGGTCCGGGTCGGTGCATGTGAGGGTTGCGGTCGCAGTCTTGTCGCTCAAAAGCCCCTGTGTTTTCGAATCAATCAATTGTATCGTTATCGGCCTCATCGGGTTTATTTCTTCAAGAATGAATGTAAGCTGGGTTTTTTCCTGTTCTATTTTCACTTCCGGATAAGCCCCGTCGACCGGAGTCTTGAATTTGTATTCGTCCTTTTCAACGCTTACCTTTGCGACCTTGTCGCCGATAAAAACATTGAAGTCAGGTATGGTGCCCTTTTCGTCTGTTTCAAAATCGAATGTCTTGTCGCCGTAAAGGATTGTTACTGTGGCCTTTTCAAGCGGATTTTTGTCAGTGTCCTTTACTGTGAGCGATATCACGCCAGGCTTCGGGGCGATGACCGGAAGGAAAAAAATGAATGTCAGGTATACAAGGAGCGCGACTATTATGAAAAGCAAAAGCGCAAAACTCGGCACTAGCTTGTCTATTGCATCCGTCAGCTTGTTCACCGGCAATTTTGTGCTGATTTTGTCTATTACTTCATAGTACCTGTCCTCGAGATGATAGTACAGGTCTTTCAATGAACTCCCTATGCCCATATCAGCCACCAAATTTATTTATTCACTAATATTAATTAATCGCTTTAGGTTTTTATTCCTTTTTCTTTTGGTTTCCGCCTGTTTTACCCTGTTTCTTCGGCCGCAGGCGAAATGAACGTGTCTGTCAGGTCAGGAATCGAAACATTCCAGTGCAAGTCCAGGACTGCGAGCGCCCCGCGGGCGTCCTTTGTGCCCTTGTTGACGCACACCTCGGTGCTTTCAATCCTGTCGATATAATCCTGTATTGCCGCAACCCTTCCCTTCGGGTCTGTGAGTGCCACCGTGCCGCCGCTCTGTGTTGTCGTCTTTGAAGTGGATGATGCGTCGCCCTCGAACGGCTTTGCTGTTATGATTGTGGGCTGTTTTGCGCACAACAATTCGAACTGGAAATTGCTTGCGTTCGCAGGCATGAACACTACCGACTTCCACGGCGAAACACTGCTGAACAATACCTTGCCTGCGCGAATGCTTTCAGACCAGCCTTCGCAGAAAGAATCGCCCTCGAATTCCTGGAACGAATCCGACCTTCCCTCTTCGCTTCCTTCTTCGCCAGGCCACCATACAAACAATTCCTTCATTTTGCCGATGTCGGAATAATTGCCTGGGGCCAGCCTGTAGTATATTGTGTTGTTCTTGCTTTCATCCCATTCCGCGGATATTGCCGCAGGATACGAGGGCGTGTAATTGAAGGTGCCTTTCTTGAGGTTTATCGAGAGCACTGCACCAGATCTTGTCTTGTCGTATTTTTCGGAGTAGGCCGGGGTGAGCGTTATTATCCCTGGCATCCTGTTGACTGCCGCGAACCACTTGCCCTGCGATTCGTTCGAGAAGAATATCTTGCCGGTCACATCAGTATTGAAGCCGACGCCGTAATCCGCTGAAATATTCCCCTGCCCGACCTCGCCGTCGAAAGGCAGCGAAAAGAACGGGTTGAAATCATAAAACACCCCTTCGGTTTCGCTCAGGTTCCTGAGCGGCGTCTTCAATGCCAGTTTTGCATCTATTTTGTCAAGCACGACCGAATAGCTGTCTTCGGCAAATTCGACAGTGACAACCGGTTCGGCCCTGTAATAGTATTCGCCTGTGTCCGGAAGTGCCGGCATCAGTTTGTTGACGCCCTCAAAGCCTTCCTCCTCGCTGTACGAATCGTACAATTCGAACTTTATCTGTTCGGCGCTGAAGGCCATGTCCTTGTAGAATGCAGTGAAATCGTTCACGAACGTTTCCGAATAATTGTCCTTGATGAGCCTTGCAGCCGAAATCTCGGTGCCTGCCAGTTTTTCAAGGTCCTTGTCTATCGCATTCGCTGAATTCTCCCTTACAAAGTTTTCCCGGTTTTCGCTCAATCCCTTTTTGTTCCTTATGCCGATGCTGAATTCCGCAGAGGCATTCAGGTTGTTAAGGAATTCAATCCACGCCGCCTGCGTCGCAGGGATTGTGGCATTGCCGATCTGCACCTGGAGCGTTGGGTTTTCTTCCCCTGTGCCCTGTGCTCCGCGCCATGCCGTGATAAGGTCAGTGTGCATCTTGCCGTATTCCCCGAAAGACATTACATACGAGTCGCTGTCAAGGTAAGAGCTGCCTGAAGATTCCTCAAATTCGAATATTGCCCCTTTCAAGCCTGACCATATGTCTTTTGCGCCGGCCTCTGAGCTTTCCATTAAACTGTCAATGCTTGCCGGTATTATTGCAACAACGCTTGCAGTGTCTGTGTCCTTGCCATAGCATTTTGTGAGGGCTTTATTGAAGCTTGAGGGGATCAGGGAGAGCGATTTGCTGGTGCTTTCTTCGGTTGCGGTCGAAAGGTTTTCAATCCAGCCTTTGAGGTCGCTTAGCAGTTTTGCCTTGTCGCAGCCCACCGGGCTTGCCATTAGCTCCGGCGCAAGCACGTAAACCCCGCCGTCGTTTTCGCCCAAGAACAACAGGTAATCCTTGCCTGAAACATTGTCGTGCACTTTCAGCTGTTTTTTGTAGAGCCTGTACAATTTTCCTGAAGTGCCGTTTATTTCGTTGACCAAATCGCCATCCTGCGCTATTGTTGCGGCAATCTCCCTTAACTGCGGGTCGTCCTGCAATTGCAGGGACAATGCGTCAACCATTCCCCGTATCTCGTTGAATTTACTGCTCAATGCAAGAGAGAACTGCGTTGCATCGCAGAAAATATAATCCGTGTTTGCCGTGGTTGTGCCTGAAAGCAGCGGGTCGCACGCGTCCGCCGCAATTTCCCCAGCGCGCCAGTTGAATTTCAGCCTGTCAAAGCCGAGTTCCTTGAATGTGGCAGTGCCTGTTTCCTGGCTTGTGCACGGCGTGTTCGAAGCCCAGTCCGGTATGGGCCTTGCTTCCTGCATCTGGTTTTCGCAGCCTGCACTGTATGCGGCCACGCCGCGGTTCAATACAGTGAGTTGCACAGGCATTGTCACTTCTGTCGCTTCGGTATTATAGAACGCCCTTTTCACCGTAAGCGTGATTATTGTGTCGATTACCGCGCATTTTGTCGCCATTTCGCCCCTGTCGACTGTCATAACAACATGGTGCCCGCCGTTCGTGATATTGAACGAAAGCTTTACCCCGCTTTCGCCGTCTTCAAACACAGTCGGCTTTACTGACTGTATTTTGTCTGTGGAACCGCAGTATTGCTGTTCGGCTGCCTCGTCGTTTGTCAGGGCGTAAGGCATCACCATTTCCCTTTTCGGGACTTTTTCCTTCCACAAAAACTGGTTTTCTGTGAAATGCGAGTCCTTTAATTCGGCCCATTCTGCGCCCCAGCTCGGGAGCACGAAATAGTTCTTGTTGAAAATGCATTCGTCAGGCTGCTTGTTCGGGTCGCCGCTGTTCATGAGCATTCCCACAACGCCGATCCATTCGAACGGGTCCTCAAAGGTTACCTCTCTTGGAATGTATTTTGCCTGGCCGTTCGGGTCAGTCATCGGAATGCTTATTATTCCAGGCGAAATAATCGAATTCACGAGTTTCGAAAACACCACCCTCAACTGGCCGACCCTTTGCTCGAGCGGGCCTTCGAGCGGAATCGACA
Source organism: Candidatus Iainarchaeum sp. (assembly GCA_043809265.1). Lineage (GTDB taxonomy): Archaea > Iainarchaeota > Iainarchaeia > Iainarchaeales > DTGL01 > JAPLVS01. The sequence continues at coordinate 17,225 of JAZDDY010000040.1, read as the reverse complement.
TCTGCTCCGATATGTTCGGGTTGTATTGTATGCCGAATTCCAGCACTTCGATGTTTTCAGTGTCGCTTACCTTTTGCACTACCGGCGTGCCGCTCCAGACACCGGATATAAGCGGGCACGTCCCTGTATTGTCTGTGCCTCCGCTGTCAGGCTTGTAGCAGTGGAACCTTTCCTTTGTAAGCGTGGACAGCCTGTAGCCCAAATCAACGCACTTGTTTATTATCCTGCCTGCGCTCTTCTGCCATCCGAGGAATGTCGCCCTGAAATATGTCGGCTCGACAGTGGGCTTGCATTTTTCCGCTATCTCCTCTGCCCTCATGACCTTGACTTTCACTATGCCGATTTCCTTGTAGGCTGAGGTCTCGCTTTCCAGTTTTGCCCTTACCTTTACATCGAATTTGCCTATTTTGGAGGTCGGAGCCAAAACCGCTTCGGTGGATGCCCCTGGCTCTATTTCAAAGGTTTGCTCTTCTATGTCAAGGCCTGCCCTCACAGACAAATCAACAAGCACTGTTTCCTTGCACGAATTTTCAAGCGTGAAAGTGCCTGTATCCCCCTCTGCCTCTTCGCCCTGTGGCTGCCACTGGCTGGTTTGCGTGCTCCACGGGGAATAGCCATAAGAGCTTCCCCAGAATGGCTGGTATTGGCTGTTCGGGTAAGTGCTCTGGCCTGTTGTGCTGGTTGTTTCTGCATACGGGTCTGTGCTGAAATAGTCCTGGACAATTCCCCAGCCCTGGTTGTAGGGCGCGGTCCTCAGCTCTATTTCATCCCCTTCAACCACAATGGCCAGGCATTCCGCCAGCCTGTTGACAAGGAGTGAAACGTTCACTTTTGCCTTTATTTTTTCAGTGCCTTTCTCTGAAACATGGCTTGCCCTGAACAAAATTTCAGGCTCTGATTCTGCGCTCTTTGTTTCGGCCGAGGGCTTGAATGTGAGTGTCATCGTCCCCTCGAAGCCAGCCGGAATCGAGTCAGTGATTTTTGTGAATGCCTCGCCAAGCGCAATGTCGGTTTTTTCCTCTTCGCCGAAAGAATCGCTTGAAAGCCTGAATTCCCCTGCCAGGCTTTCTTCAGGCCATGAAACCGAAGCCTCGAGCGCCCTGAGCGCGACATCCTTGCCGTTCACAGTGCAGTCGTTCCTTATATCAATGGAAATTTTTTTGTCCGCGCCGTAAGTGCTGAATTTCCATTCCGCCGGCTCTATCGAAATGCAGTCCTTTTGGTCTGTTTCGCCGCCAAGCAATATCCTGAACGCAATGCCAAGGTCCGAAGACCATTTCCTTGCGAATTCAGCGCTTTCCACTTCGACAGAAAGTGCGCCGTCAAGGCTTACCTGCTTTGTGGTATTGATGCCCTGCTGGGTCAGCTCCACTTCCAGTTCCGCTGCAAGCGATTCGCCCGGGGCCAATTCCTTTCCGACAACTTCTTCAGGCGATTGTATCCTCAGGTATGGGCTCAATTCCTTTGAAAGCGAAAGCGCCGAAACCTTCAGCGTGATTGCCGTGCCGTTCTCGATTGAAAACTTTATTGTTCCGCTCCGCCCTGAATCCGCCATCATGTCAAGCTGGATTTTTGCAGGCATAAGCGTGACAATTTTTTCATCAATCAATATCTCCTTGTCTATGGGCTTATAGCCTGGCTTCTTTGCCGAAACCTTGAGCTTTGAGCCTGCCTTCGGCGCCTCTATCTCGAGAGGGAATGCGCCCTCCGAATCGGTAAAGCCCGAACCTATTTGTGTGCCGTCAAGCGTTACTGAAACGCTTGCCTCAGGCACCCCGATTGTGGCAGCCTGCGGTGCTTCCTCGTCTTCTGTTTCTTCTGTTGTGCCTTCCTCGAAAACCCTGAACACAAGCAAATTGTCGATCATGGGAACAACTTCTTTCGGCACAAACTCGACCTTCATCGGCTTTCCCGGAACAACAGTGACCGCAATTATCTGCTGCATTTCGCTTCCTTTGTCAGATTCGATTGAAATGACAAGGTTGCTTACCCCGCTTTTGACTGTGTCGAATTCAACCCAGCCTGAAACAGTCTTGTACTGGTCGAACGTGCCGATGTCCGCAGAGAACTCGAAACCGTTCGCTGTTCCGGGCGTGGTGCCGCCCAATGCGTCCTTGATGCTGTAATCCCTGAATTTCAATCCTTTTTCCTTGTTCGAAATCATTATTTTCGCGTTCTTGGTTGCGCCTGCAGCCTGCCTGTTTATTGTAAAGTTCAGCCTGTAGGCAGAGGACATGTTCGCGTTTGCCTTGTCGAAAACCGATGTTTTTGACTTGGTTGAAAGGTCTGTAATCGAAACAATCCTGCAATACCCTTCAAGGCAAAGGTTGACTTCCCCCACCGAATAAACAACATCGTATGTTTTTGCATACAATCCCTGCTTTCCTGCGGCGCTCGCAGAGCTTCCGAGAACGCTGTCAAGCGGGTCCCTGTCAACCGAGCCTTTTGCGCCCCAGCCCCTATAACTTATTTTCGCCATGTCGCCTTCTGTCGCAAGCTCGTCGATCAGCACTTCAGCTGTGGCGCTGAAAACACCGAACGCAGGCATTCCTTTCTGCCCGAGCGTCCACTCGATATTCGCCCATTTCGCAGGCTCGCCTGCGCCTGCCAGGCGCACCATGTCCGAACCTGCGCCGCCCGGAGGCGAATAAGCCAGGCCCCTTACTGTGCTTTGCGCTGCGCTTTCAATATTGCCGATTGCAACAATATCGCCGTCGACAGAATTCTCCTGCCCCTCGTCATCCTGCCCTGCCCTGAAATGGATGCCTGCGGTTGAATATCCTTTGTTCGGCACAACAACCAGCAATTTTGCAGTGTAAACCTGCCCGCTTTCCGCGGAATCCTGCACTGTCGCATCCTCTTTATATAAGCCGCCGAATTTCACTTCCAGTTTTTGTGTTTCCTCAAGCATTACCGCTTCGATGTTTTTTGTCACGCCGTCGACAGGCTTGAAAATCCCTGTGACAAAAGGCATGTATCCGGGCAGTTCGACAACAAAGAAAGGCCTTTGGATTGTCATGATGCTGATTTTTGCGGTGCCGTCGCTGCCTGAAGCCGCAGTGCCAACGGTTGCGGTGTCGGCAATGTTTATTGCCTTGATTGTTGCTCCCGGCATCGGCTGCCTTGAAGCGTTAATTACGGTGAAAGCGAAATTTCCTTTCGCGATTTTAAGCAGTATTTCTTTTTTTTCCGGCGCCGCCTGCTCTTCCAGAATCTTGAAGCTCGTGCTTTTGTTTGAGATCAGGCCTGCAAGGCTTGCCTTTACATAGTATTCGCCTGCCGGCACTGACTGGAATTCTTTCACCCCGTCTGCGCCTGTGAATCCCTCGATGTTCGCGGTCTGGTCGATCGATTCGCCTATAGCATAAAACAATTCGATTTTCACGCCTTCAACCGGCGCCTTTGATGCCGCATCTTCTTTAACTGTGACAATCAATGCGCTCGGCTTTATTTCCTGCGCCGGGTCGTAAGAAAACTCATAGGCTGTTTCCTTCGGGCTCACTGTCTGCGGCGAGCTCCCTGAAAGGTTTGCCGCATTCAGGCCTTTTTTGGCATAAAGATTGTATGGCTTGTTTTCAGGCACTGTTATCTGGCATGTTCCGTCCTTGCCTGTCGTGCAAGGCGAGCCCACGCTCTTGTTCGGCGAAACCTTTTCCTTCAGTTCAAGCGTTATTCCTTCAAGTTTTTTGGTCTTGTTGTCCTTTTCAAAAATAAGGAATTTGATTGTGAAGGGCGTTGTGTCCTCGACCTCAAGGCTGAAATTCACCTTTGCTTTGGCCTTGACTTCTTTTTCCACGTCAGAGGGAACCGCCTTGTAATAGCCGTGGCAGTTCACGCTCGCGGTGTATGTTCCGGGGAGGACGTTTTCGAATTGTGCGGAACCGCTGGCTTCAACCTGCTGGGGACCGATGTCTTCTCCGCCCTCGACTGCGGTAAGCTCGGCATCGCATCTTTTTGAAGGGTCAAGTTCTGTGCCGTCTGTTTTTTCCACAAAAACTACTGCCGTGCCGTACTCGATTTTTTCCGTGACTTTCACTTCAATTTTTTCAGGGCCATCGCTTACCGCGGCGCTGAAAGAGCCGCCCTCGAAATCGCTGACATCCTCGACATCCGACACCGCGACATTTAATTTGCCGCAGTCGCTGGGAATGCCTTCAAGGGAATATTCGCCCTCTGTTGTCTGGAGGCTGTCACTCTTGAATTCTGAATTGCCCTGGCAGAAAGCGCTGAACGTGATTTTCTTTGTGATTGTGCTGTTGTCGCTGCCAACGAACCTTATTACTTTTGAGAAAGTGGTTATTTCGGGCTCGATTTTGAGTGCGATTCTTGCGGTTGTTGTTTCAATGATTTTCACGTCTTGGTTGCCGGTAACATCGCCGTATGTTGCGGTCACCTTCACCTGCTTCCCGATTGTTACAGTGAATTCGGCCTGGCCATTTGCATTAGTGGTTTTCTCGTCGATTTTCACGCCGTTCTCTTCGACCAGCACTGTCGCCCCGTTAATTGGGCTTTTCACGGTTTCATTGTCTGTAACCGTGACAGTCAGCTTTCCGTCGCCAGGCGGAATGATAAAGCCGAACAGGTCTGGTGCAATAAAATAAATGCCGCCAACAATAAGCAAAAGTATAAGGAGGAAAAACAAAGGCACAGGAATGCCTTTTTCCTCAAGCCAATCCGAAAAAGCAACCCATTTGTCTTTCAGCGCATCCAAAGCCATCCGACCACTCCGTTAACTTTATTCATTAACCCAAATTAATTTATCCTATTTTCATTATTTATTCCTTTTGCTTGCCCCCCAGGGCTGTGTTTTCAGCCTTTCACTCTTACGGGCTTTTTTTTGTTTTTTTATCCTTTGTTTGCCCTGAAAAAGGCATTGCGGTGAGCCTTGTTTTATTATTGTTCTCTTATTATAAGGAATTCCTATTTATAATATTTTCTCATGCCTTTCCAGGCGCCAATTGCCAAGGCGGCCTGCTTTCGGCCGCAATTTCTATCAGGCATTCTTTGAGGGATAACAGCCCTCGGCTACAGTTGGAGTGTAGCACATCCATCCTTCCTTGTTGCCGCAGGTTCCTGTTCCTGCCACCGAACCGCTGAAAGCACAGCGTGAATCCATCGGATAGGATTCGCCAAGGTCGATTTTTGCATTGAAAGGCGTGTAGCCGTGGTCGGAAGTGCTTATCTTTATTTTCACAGGCCTGTCCTTCATGACCTTGTAGTTCTGGTCTTTTTCAACATAGGTTATTATCAGTTTCACTGCTGTGATTTGCGTGCAGCTCATGTCGCCCAATCTTCCTGTATCTTCGGCATCAAAGCATGAGGCGGCTTCGTAATCTTTTATTTTTATTTCGCCGCCTTCGAGGAACATTCCAGTGCGGTGGTTTTCGGTTGGCAGGTTATATGGGTAAGGGCATGGCGCCCAGGATTCGCTTGGATTGTTCGGTTCGTCTGTGAATGGGTACGTATTCGGCTTGTCAATTTCGTCGTTGCCTGTTTTGATGCCTTTTGAAGGCACTGATTCGACACCAATGTCGCCGTCGGCCACAGTGACATAGCATGGCTTCGTTGGGTCGCCGTTGAAAAAGCCTTCCCCTTCCACGCCGAAATTATTCGCATTTTCAGGAATGTTGTATGCGCCGAGCAGTTCCCTTGAAAGTTCGCACAGCCTTTGCCTCAAAAGCTTTTTCATTTCTTCTTTGGTATCGTCGTCGTTCCCTGCCTTGTATGAAAAATTCGCGCCCCTGAAAGTGCCGTCCACCTGTATCGGCGCAGACCCGGCAGTTATAAAGCCAGGGCAGTTTTTTGTGCCGTCGTACATCGTGTCCGGCGGAAAATAAGGGCTTTGCCTCGGCGAGCAATAACCGTAATCGCAGTAACCCAATGCCATCGAGTCTATTTCATTTTGTATCCTTGGCGAATAATAGCCGTAATCGCTTGCAGTATTCATTCCTGAACTTCCTGAGTCGAGCTTTGAATGCATGAAGCTCCTTGTGATCGCCAGTGCCTTGAAAATCCTTGTCGGCATGTATACCTTCAAATCGTTTTTCGGAATAATCGGGTCGCTGCTGGATGTGTTGCCGCGCTTGTCTTTGACTGTGACCAGTGGCATCTGCTCGTACATGCTCTGGTCAAGCTTTGAAAATTTAAGGTTCAGGTAAAAGCTGCCGTTAGGGCAGTTTTCCGGCATGCCGTCGCAGTCGATTATCTGGAAAAAATCGCGGTCCTGGGCGCTTTGCTCGAGCACTTTTACAAGGATTTTTTTGAATGTTTTCTTGTCGAATTCGACCGATATTTCATAGCCGGCATACGGGTCGTTGGACTGTGCGACCATGCTCGGGAGATTGTTTGCAAAGTAATCGGCAAAAGCGTTTGCATTCCTGAACTTTTCGTTGGCGAATTCGTCGACCACGCTCTGCCAATCCGCCCACTTGCCGTAATCTATTTCGAAAACATTGCTAGGCGCGCTCAGCCAGCTTTCCATCTGCTCCCTTGTCATATAATTGAATGCCTGGAACGCATCAGCCCTTATAAGCCTTGACATGGATTCAAGCCTGCTCTGGCTCAAAATGCCGGCAATGATTGTTTTTGTGTTGCTTTCGCTTTGCACCATGCTCGAAACAAGTATGGAGGTCAGCACAATCAGGATTAAGGCAAGCAGTGCCGTGAACAGATTGAAAGCCCGCTCATTCAAAATTCACACCGCCATTCCCAAAAAAACACCAGCGCCAAAATAAAATCGCAGCATCCTGCGGCCTGCCGCGTTTCCTTCACGAGCCTTCCTCGCAGAAATTGAATTCCTGCCAGACAGCATATGTCGCAAGCACGTTGTCAGCGTATTCTTCAAGTTCCTGCCCGGAAAGCGATAATGCTGCGAGTTTTTTCACTGTTTCACGGTCGCTTCCTGCGCCCATCGCCTTTTTCAGTTCGCCTGCGGCGCAGTCTATTGTGTGCTCCTGTTCGCTTTCGCTTTTATTGTACCAGTCTTCCTGGATGCATTGGTCCTCGTCACAGCATCCCTCGATGTTTTCCGGGCTTGTGAAAAGCACCGACATCAGGAGCGCTTCGTCAAGCCTGTTTGCTGGGTCGTCGCCGATGCACACAGCCGCTATTTTTGCATTGTTTTCATAGTATGCCTTCACCTGCGCCTGTGTTACGCCTTTGGTTTCAGAATCCGGCGTCAGGCAGCCGATGAGTTCGTCTATGCCCTGGTTCAATTGCGCCTTGCAGTCTTCGGCCTTCCAGTATTTTGTTGGGTCGGCAGTTATTGCCTTGCCCATGTCAGTAATTTCATCATCTTCCATGAGTTCCGCAATCGAAACCTTCACGATGTCATTGTCTCCCCTTGCAATCGTTATCTTGTATGGCTTGAATTTCCTGAAGACTTCCACGCCCTCGTAATTCGACAAAGGCCCTGTGAAATCAAAGCCCTGGCCTTCCGCTGCCTCTGCCTTCAGTTCGCCGAGCCTCCAGTTCAATACAGCCTGCTGCGCCTGCAATCCGGCAAGGTTTGCGAGTGCGCCGCAGCCCACGCTTTTCAGCATTTTTCCCCAGAACTGGCGTGTCCTGAGCGTTTTCAGGAGGTTCTTGATTCTTTCCTTTATCCTGAGGCCGCCTTTAAGGTCGCCTATCCCTGAATAAGAATCAGTAAACGCTTTTTTTGTAAGGTCGTCGGCATTGCCTCCGACCGCCTTGAGCAGGTCGTCCTTGTAAGCCGCGTTTGTCGTCAGTTCGCTCACTCCGCCTTTTATTCCCCGCTCTGCACTGGCTTTTGAAACCGTGGTGCCTGTTCCAATTTGCCCTCTGATTTTGGCTTTTATCGTTGCCTTCATGTTGGTGGCGCTAAGTGCCGGGTTCTTTGCCACAAGCGCATCCCCGTCAATCTGCGACCAGGCCCTTTCCATAAGGTCGTCCGCAAGTGCATCCGTACTGGCATATCCGGTCCTTCCCCCGACCCTGAGGGTGTTCGGCAGGTCCTCGACCGCGCCTTTCGCGACTTTTGTCGAATCCAGCACTTCGCCCATTTTCTTGGTGAGGGCTGACTTGACTGTTTTGCCTAATGGTGATTCTCCAAGCATGCCGATGTCGACTGTCGGCCCGACAACATTGGCTGCATCGCCCCATGAAGCCTTTGCAACATCATCCCATGGAAGTGCTTCGAATTTTGGGCTGCCTTTGCCGACAATGGCGCTTGCCTGGCTTTTCATCTGGGTTGCAAGCCTTGCAGCATACTCTCTTTCCATGTTTTTGGTAATGGTGCTTAATCCGGGGGCGCCTTTCAGTGTCCCTGTTCCAAGCCCCTTTACGGTGTTTCCTGCGATTTCCTTTGAAAGGGCGTCAATTGTCCCGCTAATGTTGTTTCTGGTTATTGTGGCGCTCATATTGGTTGTAAAGTTTGCAGTGCCAATTGCCCTCAGTGCGCCTCTCGCGCTTACCCCGAGGATTGCCCCTGTGACAAGGTTTTCTTCCACGACTTCAACCGCTTCGCCGCTGTCGCCGCTGCCCTGCACCAATTCCTGAACACTATTCGTCATTTCATGGACTGTTTCCACATGGAAGAAGCCCTTTATTCCGTCCCAAACTTTTCCAAGGCCGCCTGAAATCTGCGGGCCCCAGAGCCCGGCGATTGTGGGAATGCCGCAGTTGAATAAGATGTCGGTGAAGCTGAGCCAAACTTTCAGCATCACACCGTTGCAGATTGATGAGACCGCAGTGCATGCCCCGAAGTATGCCAGCAAAGACCATTTCTTTGCGCTGCTGACTTTGTCTGCAACGGTTTTGCCTTCTTCGTCCGTGCTGTCTGTTCCGGGCTTTGATTTGAATGCGCGCCATGCCGCAATCATTGATTTGAGCGTGAGCTCTTCAGGGTCGCCTTTCCATACTAATATAGTGTATGCTTCGATTGGCTCGCCTTTCTTCGGGCTTTGCTCCGATATTTTCTTGAGCATTTCGTACGGGTGCAGTCCGCATGCGGTAAGCTCCACTTCGCGCCATTTCACCATTTCCCTTACCTGCACTTCCCCTTCCTTGTCAAGTGATTCAGAAATCGAGGCGCTTTTCGCCTTGACCTTAAGTTTTTTGCCTATTGCCTGGAACAATTGGCCGTCGTCGCCTTTGGCGCAAAGGAAGAATGCCTTTTCGTTAAGGCCTTCCTTGCCTTCGACAGGTTCGAGTTCTACCTGTGTTCCTGCTTCAGTGTCGGAGTATTCCGCAATGACTGTTCTTGCGCCGCCTTCGCCTTCGAGTTCAAGCCATGCTTCCGCAATCCCTGCCTGTTCGTTTGGGCTCATTTCGCTGAAATTTGTTTTCAGCATGACTTTTTCTCCCTTGATTGTGCCTCTCGCCTTGAGGCCGACGCAGTTTTTCATGTCGTAATACAGCTGCATTTCGGTTGCGCCTTCGATTGCAAGCTCGCCCAGTTTTTCGAATTTGCTTACAATCATGTAATCTTCGTTTTCGCCGATGCATGCGTCCAGCGCGAATGAGCCTTGCGCCATCGCATCCAGGCCTTCTTTCGCCTTTGCCGCAACCTCGTTCCTGATTGTCTGGTCATCTGAATCGAACAATGCGTTCAGTTCGAGGGTGACAGTGTTCGGCTTTGCGCCTGTTTCGCTTATCTGCCCGATGGATAATTTCATTATGCCTGCGCCCTCGAGCTTTTTGAGCAGCAGGAGCAATTTGTTCGAGGAAGTGTTCAATACAACGCGGCCCTCGCTCGCCCCGAACAGTGTTTTGGCAAAGTCATTTCCTGCTTCCTGCAGTTTTTTGTCGGCCTGGACCATGCCGGCCCATGTGCCGAGCGCCCTGCTGCTGGAAAGCCCGCTGTCCACAGGCAGGAAATTCATCATGTTCTGGATTTTGTTTGTGCATTCCGGCGTTACCTTGCGGTCTTCGGTCACTTCAACATACAATATCATGTTTTCTTTCTGGAGCGCGCCCGAAGCGTTCTGCACGGCCCCATGGATTGCGAACTCGTATTTTCCGCATCCCTGCAATGGCTGGCTCAGGTAAAGGTTGAACGGGCTGAAAGAGGTTGCCTTCAGCATTATGTCCTCGAATTTCTCCGGCCTGACTGAAACAGCATAGCTTGCAAGGCTCGGCGCATAATCTCCAAGGCCTTTCTTTACCACTTCCGGCGAAACAACGTCGTTCCTCAAATAAACAGTATATCTCTGCGATGGAACATCGAGCGCACCGAAAGAGCAGAACAATTCAGGGCAGCCCTTTGAGCTGAAATTATTGGACTTCATTTTGTCCTGCGCCGCCTTAACTGCGGCTGATAATTTTTTGGCAAGGAATTCAGAGAATTGCACTGCATCGCAGTAAGCCTGCTCGCATTCGGCTTCGTGCGCTGTCTGCGGGAACCTGATTGCCTTTATTGCCGTGTCTTCCGCGCCGCAGACCGGCACGTTCACTTCGTCGAACGAAGGCCCTCTCTCTGTCTCAGGCGTCTGCCCCAATGCAAGGATTATCGTTATGGGGTTCGATTCTATGAACTGCTGGCTGTTCTCCAAAAAGCCCTTTGCCACAACCTTGTCCTGGCGGTCTTTGTTGAAATAATCGCTTCTCTTTGTGAGCTTTAACTGGAAGGTCGCGGTTTCGCCTATTTCAAGCCTGTTGAGCGCGTTCGGCCTGTAAAGCGCCAGCCCGTTTTCCCCGAATGTTTCGGGCGAAATGGTTATTTCGCGGAGCGCTTCCCCGCATTCGTTTGTGAGCGTGACATCATGGGAAATCACGCCCTGCGAGCTGTCATTGCTTATGTATTCGTTATCCGCAACCCAATTGGCCCTCAGGCATTGGGTGATTGAAACCCTTACAAGCACTTTGACAAGCCCCATCGAATCGTATTTTTTGCCGTCGATGTTCCCGCTGACATCAAGATAGATGGGATATTCGCTTTCAGGGTAATCCTTTGCTTTCCCTGTGATTTCTATCGCCCAAGGCGGATTCAGTTCCTCGCCTGGCTTGAGTGTTGCCATTGCCTCTGCAGTCGGCCCAAGCGTCACAAGGGCCTCTTTTATTTTTACCGAGAAGGTAGTGTCTGCTTTCGGGGTTGCTTTGATGTTTTCGACTGTTTTTCCGCCAACGTTCCTGATGTAAAGCGGGGCAATGCCACTGACAACGCCTTTGTCGTCCATTGTGGCGAATACCATAATGTTGTTGTTTGTCTGGAGCGAAAACAGCGGGTTGATGAAATAAACCTTCAATAAAACGCTCTTTGCAATCTTTTCCGATTCCAAGATAAGGCTGTACTCTTTGCCCTGCGCCGGCTCTGTTTTCCTTTCAAGCGTGTTTGTGGCAGTGACGGTTATTTCTTTTTCCTGACCAGGCGAAATCTGCAGGTCAGGCGCGGTTATCACTATATTGGGGTCGCCCTTGCCTCCCTTTGCCTGCGCCTTTGTCTTGAGGACAAGCGGGTCGGTGCATTTGTCCGAAGCCTTGTATTGCACGGTCAGTACGACCGAGCTGTCGCTCGAGTTCGCGCCGGACAAAAGCATTACTTCGTTCTTTGCAGGCTTTATCACAAGGCATTCGGACGGAACCGGCTTGTTGTAGTTGGCTTTCACCTGCGTTTTTGCCTCGACAACAAGGCCGTTGCCGAGCACTCCTGAAATGACAAGTTCGCCTTCGGCGTGCAGGCTCGCTTCCTGGTCTTCGCCGGCATATTTCACTGTCAGCGTCGGGTATGCTTTCCTGCCGCCGCTTACTCCGGCAGACGGAAGCAGGACCTCGAGCTCGAAATTGTTTGTCCAGCCTGCCTGCGGGAAAAATTCATATGAAAGGCCTTCGATTTTTGCCGTGGGGACGCTGTTCTGCAGTTCTATTGTTTCCTTTGCTTCCGGTTTCTCCTTGTCAAGGAAGAATTCGATTTCTGGGGCGGCCGTCAGGATGTTTTCAATCGAAACCGCGATCTGCGCCTCGACGTCCTGGTAATCGCGCCTTGAAGCGGCCAACCGATAAGTGCCAGGCTCCAGCGCTTCAGTGCCGAGGGAATATTTTCCGCCAAGGCCGTTGCCTTCGATGCCGTTTCCCTTGAACGAAAGGACCGGCCTTTCGCCTGCATAAACCGTGAACTGCGCGTCTGTGATTGCCTCGCCTGTTTCCTTGCCCTTCAATTCAACCGCGAGCTTTTCGCCAGGCTTTATGGTGCCGTTGCCTGCAAGAGCCATTTCCATTTCTGTTATGCCTGTGATTTTGAAATAGATTTTTTTCTCTATTTTGTTTTCGCCTTCGGTTGCCGTGATTTTAATGTATGCGTTTCCCTGCGCTTTCGCCTCGAAGAAAGCCCTTGCCTTCCCCTCAAGCGAATCCGAAACGCTTATTTCGCCTGTCGAAACCGTTGTTTTGTCATAGCCTTCTTCGGGCCATGCCTGGAAATCCGTTTCAAGGAAATCAGCAAACCTTATTTTTTCCTGGGCCGATGTTTCCGCAGTAAGGGCTGCTTTCTTGACCGCATCCGCATTCACCCTTGCCTCAAGCGCGTATCTCCTGCCTATGACCGCCTTGAAATCCTGTGTTTTTGTTTCCCTGCCTTCGTCGTCAAAGAAAGACAATTCAAGGCACAGGCCTTCGCTGCACTTCGGCTGCGAAGAATAAATTTTCACGTCCTCGCTTTTTGTTTCCGCATACAATGAGGCCTTTCCGCTTGTGCTCAGCGAAGTGCCGAGTTCTGTGTCTTCAGGGTCCCGATAATACTTGTCGCCTGCCTTCACCCATGCCCTGAAATGCACAGGCATTGTTTTTGCTGCGGCGGTTTCGCTTGCCATCACCTTTACTTTTATAACCTGCTGGTCCGCAGGCTTGTCAAAGTACAATTCCAAAAGCTTGTTTTTTTCGCCTGCCTTTCCGGCATTCGCCTTGTCTTCCCTTGTGCCGAGCGGGGCCTGGTAGCTTTTCCCGTAAAAGAATTTTTTTGCGACGCCGTCAAAGCCGTAAATGCCATACTCCATCGAATCCGCGAACTGCTTCGAGTCTTCACCCACTCTTACATGGATGCCTGCCTGCTCGTTGCTCTGCCATGAAACAACAAATTTGAGCCAGTAATATTCGCCTTTCGCTATCCCGTCGACCTTCTGGCCTTTCGCGTCGAAAACCCCCTCATATGTTATTGCCGGCGCCAGTTTTGCCTCGACAGAGCTTATTGTGACAGTGCCTTCCTTCTGGCTGTCGATGCGCACTTCTTCAGTGAATTTTTTCCCGTCGTCAGTCAAAACCTCGACATCGAATGTTTCTTCGCCCTCGGCGTCGAAGACCACAAAGCCTTCGCTGTCCGGCCTTCCGGTGAACAATACCTTGCCGCTTTTCGAGCGGATTGTGACGGTCCCTTTTATTGGATTGCCGTCGTTGTCAAGGAACTGCAGTTCGACAAGGTTTGCCTTTTTTTCAAGGGCGATTGTGTCCTCGGTATCCTGAGTTACGTCGAATTCCTTGCTCTGGATTTCGTTGCCTGTCTGCGCTTCGACCAGTATTTTCCCTTTGGGCACCACGACGCTTACCTTTCCCTGCATGTCTGTTTCAAGGTATGGGACGCCGTTGGCGCCTATGCCGAGCGGGAGTTTTTTTCCGTCGACCATTTCATAAAAGCGCACTTGCGCCTTCTTTGCCGGGTTGCCGTCCGAGTCAAGGATTGTCAGGGTAAGCCTTGCGGAGTTGCTCGGGCTGGAATTCTCCAGTTCTATTTTAAGGTCCTGTTCGTCAGCAGGCAGGAATTTGACGCGTTTGGGCAGGAATCCGACCTTGTATGCGGTGATATAATATTCCTTGTTGGGGTCAAGGTTTGTGAAGACCGCATTTCCGCCGTAAGGCCCTGACACAGTCCTTTTCGATTCGATGAACCTGATGTCAGCGTCGTACAATGAAAGCAGGACATCGTTCACAGGCAGCCCGCTTTTCGAAACAACGGTCACTGAAACTGTTTTCCCGCCGACTTCCATCAGCACTTCAATCGGCTGCATTTCAAGCACGATTGTTGTCGAGTCCGTGGTCAGCGTGATATAGCCTGCGGCTTCTATAGTCGCCCTTATTACCGTGCCCTCGAGTATTTCCGCAAGGTATTCGCCGTTTGCCTCCATGTTCTCGTCGAACAGCGGCTCGTCGGTTTCGTCATTGAGTATCAGGATGTGCGCACCGGCAATAGGCACTTTTGAATCCTTGTCAAGCACCCTGAAAAGGACATCAACGCGCTCGTTCCCGGCAAGGCTTGCCTTGGGCTTCATCACCGCGGTGGCAATCGTGTTCTTTTTGAAGGTGATTTGCTCTTCGTCAATGCTTTCATAGCCGTTTGCGCTGCAGGCAAGCACCACTGCCTCGCCTTCAGGCACGTTCGAAAAGGAAATGTTGATGTCTTTCCTGACCCCGCTTATGGAGCGCTTGTCGCTTGTCAGGACAGAGCAGTCCGCGTTCTTGATTATCGTGCCTGTCTCGGATTTTACCTGCAGAATCCCGTTTATGAGCACGCGCGGTTTCTTGAAAACAAACGAAACGGTGTCCTCATTTTTCCCGCTGACTGTGAGTGGCTTGGCTTCAGGCGTTTCGAAGCCTGGCTTCGAGGCAGTGATTAAAAGCTGGGAATTGAGGGGGATGTTTTTCAGCGGCCATACCGCGTTGTTTGCAAGGGTTTTCGTATCTATCAGCTTGCCGTCCTTGTAGCTTATGTCGACCCGCACATCGTTTAGTGCCTGGCTCTGTTCATCCGCAAACTTGAGCCTGATGTTCACATCTGTATTGTTGCTTGACAGGAAAAGGAATGCCAGTATGATAAGCAGGAGCAGGATTGCAATCGTGAAAGGAAAGCTCGGTATCCCTTTCTTGTCCAGGAAATCGGTGTAAGCATACAACGGGATGCCTTTATCTGAAAGCGAATCGACAAGCCCGTACCAGGCGTCCTCTGCCTTTACATAGACTCCCGCAAGCCCATCAAACATGCCCATCTGCCACACCACGCTGCAATTGAAAGCAAGTAATTAATGGGCAATAGTTATTATTATACTTTTTCATCGGCTGCCGCGCTGTTTATTTTTTTGGATGCCTTCTTTTTCCCTCACGCTGCCTGTCGCCCACCTGAACCAAAGCGCATAAAAGCAGAAAACTGAAATGAAAAGGAAGGCGCGGAAAAAGAAATTATGTATAAATTCCACTGTTTCTATTCCCGAATTGTAGATGAAATATATTGTGGCAAAAATCCTTGCGAAATTCAGCACAGCCGAGGCGATTGCGCCCACGGCTACTCCTATTATTCTTTTATATATTGGGATTCCTGCCGATGCAAGAATCACGCCTGCGAGCAGTATTGTTTCAAGCAGGCCTGTGCATAGGTAGGATATCTGTATGCTCGGGCCGTTTTCCAGGATTATTGCGACCGCGTCCCCTGTTTCCACAGGCGCGATGTAGCCGTGCAGGCCGGCGGCATTCAGGCCGTAAAGCACCGTGCCTGCGACGAAGCTTTCGCTCCATTCCAATGGCACAAGGCTCGAAAGCACGAACAGGGCGAAAATAGAAAAAAATGCAAGGAAAAGAAAGTATGCGGATTTCTTTGCCTCTTCCTTCGCTTTTCCCCTGAACTCTTCGCCTGCGATTCCTTCAAGGCCGCGCCGGAAAAAGGAAAGGGCTTTCTGCAGGGCAGTTCCCCTTTTTTTTTCTGACATGTTCCTCAATGCCGGTTTTCAGTTTCAGGTCGCGTACCTGAGCATGATGACACAGCAGGTCTGCGGCTGCAGGTCTGCTTCTGTCACGCATGTGCAGTGTGCGGCCCAGCTCCCGCCTATTTTCGGGTTCACGTCGTTCTGCGAATCGTCCAGTATGCCCTCAAGTTCGCTTCCTTCGGCGCATAAAGCCGATAACTTGACGCCAATTCTTCCGTTTGCATTGTAGGCCAGGTTTTTTTCAGTGCCGACAAAGTTCGAAAGGCCTTCGCCGTCGCTTTGGCTGTTCTGCGAATAATCCCCGAGGCTCAGGCAAAGCAGGTCTTCGGTCAAGCCAAGGCCTGACTTGTCAAGTATCGCCTTTGTGTTTATCTGGGTTGTCCTTGTAAATGTAACGCTCTGGTCGCTGGTTACCAGGGCATATGTGGTCTGGTCTGCCTGTTTGAGCAATTCGGCAGCGCCCTCTATCGGCTTGGTTTGCGGGTTGAAATCGATAAGCCCGAGAATAGACAAAAGAATCACTAAAATCACGACCGCGACAATCGCGGCAATCAAAAGCTTGAATGTGGAAAAGGCCTGGCCTTTCTGTCCCAATTTCAAAAAATTCACTTTTCTTCACCTCTTTTTTTCAGAATAATGAATGTTTAACTTATATTTAATGTTTTTGCGCCAAGATTCAGGACGGTATCCTCAATGCGACAAGGCAGCAAACCTGCTTGCCGAGTTCCGGGTCGTTGACGCATTCACATTCTTCCGCCAATTCTTT
The DNA here is from genome assembly GCA_043809265.1 of Candidatus Iainarchaeum sp. Classification (GTDB taxonomy): domain Archaea; phylum Iainarchaeota; class Iainarchaeia; order Iainarchaeales; family DTGL01; genus JAPLVS01. The sequence continues at coordinate 821 of JAZDDY010000040.1, read as the reverse complement.
CTTGAGGTCCTCGTAGACTGCGCCTTCCCCGAATTTCTCCGGAAGTTTCGCGCCTTCATAGCATAGGACCGAAAACCTTACGCTTTTTTCCATGCTTCCGGTGTAATCAATTTTAGTTTCGTTTTCGCCGGCACCTCCGTTGAACAGTGCGGTTCCCTTGAAATCACCCTGGGAAAGGCAAATCTGGTTTTCGGACAAACCGGCAGTTGCAGATTTTGCGATAGGCTCCCTTGGAAGCGTGTACTTCGCTGGAAGTTTGACATTCTCGGTTGTAATCATAAGCGATTGTGTCATATTGGCGCTGTTTACGGCCTGGCTGATTTTGGTTATGGGGTCATCAGTGCCTATCGGCGGGATTATGCGCAGGATATATAACAGAATTACAAGGATTACCAATGCGACAATCGCCGAGATAAGAAGCTGGAATACCGAAAAGGATTGCCCTTTTTCTCCCAAAAATTTCATAAATTCACCCCTGCCTAAAATTGCATTTTTCCAGAATATTAAGTGCCCAAGTCATATTTAAGGCTAACGTTTGCCGGTGCTGTTTCCTGTCAGTCTGGCTGGGGCCCGGTTTCGGTGTACTGCTCTTCGTCAATGCAGCCCTCGATTTCAGTAAATTCGCATTGGCTGCAGACACCTTCGCTTTCTTCTTTGCAATCGCCTTCGGCAAAAGCCCTGGCGCTGTTGTCAAGGTCGACTTTCACGTCAAAGCCTGCTCCCAATTTTTCCTGCCATTTGTCCAGGCATTCATTATAGCAGCCTTCGTTTTCAGGCAGGCATTGGCATTCGCACAAAAGCCAGGTTTTGCATTTGCCTGA
>JAZDDY010000039.1:0-7672 GCA_043809265.1 Candidatus Iainarchaeum sp. | reverse complement strand
CATCAAAACGCATTCGATGAAAGGCGTTTCAGAGGAAGCGCCGCAGGCCTACAAGGACATAGATGAAGTGATTGAAATAATGAATGCCACAGGGATAAGCAAAAAAATCGCAAGGCTGAAGCCGATGATTACTGTAAAGGGATAGGCATGGATGAAGGGCAAAAAGTGCTCATCGTTGTTCTTATTTTTTTCTTTCTTGCGCTCGGCGTGCGGCTTGCGCTGATGGATTTGCGGCCATTGCACCATGACGAGGGCGTGAACGGATATTTCATAAGCAATATTGTGGAGGGAAGGGGCTGGAATTATGATGCGGAAAACTACCACGGCCCCTCGTTTTTCTACATAACAGCGCTGTCTTTTTTGCTGTTTGGGCAGAATGCCCTCGCGCTGAGGATTGTGCCTGTGCTGTTCGGCTGCCTGCTTGTGCTTGTGCCATTCCTGTTCAGGAAACAGCTCGGGCTTGCGGGAGCGGCGGTCAGCGCTTTTTTCCTTGCGTTTTCGCCTTCGCTGCTTTATTATTCGATGGACGCAATCCATGAAATCCTCTTCACGTTTTTCATGGCGGCATCGCTTGTGCTCTTCCTCGAATTTGCCGAGGAAAAAAAAACATGGATGCTTTTTTCAGGAAGCGCATGCCTTGCAATGCTCTTCGCCACAAAGGAAGCCGCTTTCTTCATAGGCCCCTTCATAGCGCTCATCGCGGTTTCCTTCGCTTTTGCGAAGGGAATCCCTTTGCGCGAAGCGATTGCGAAGAGCTGGCTGAAGCTGTTGGCAGCAGCCGCAATTTTCCTCATAATTTACGTTTCCCTCTTTTCCTCTTTTTTCCAGAACTGGGAGGGCCTTCATGATTCAGTGAAAACTGTGACGCTCTGGGGCGAGCGGGTGGTGACCGAAAAAGGCCATGACAAGCCGTTCCAATATTACGGCGAGCTTCTTTTGTTCTGCGAAATCCCGCTCCTTGCAGGCGGCATTGCCGGAACGCTCCTCGCCTTTTGGAAAAAAAACAGGCGTTTTGGCGCAATCGGGATTTTTTTCATTGTGCTATTTTTTGGGGTTTCCGCTGTGCCATACAAAACGCCCTGGATCGTGATAAATTTCCTGCCGCCGCTTGCGCTGCTTTCGGGTTATTTTGCAAAGGAAGTTTTTGATGCGGCGGAAGGAAAGCAAAAAATCATATTGGCGGTTGCACTGGCGGCAGTGTTTGCCTGCGTGCTTTGTTCCGCCTATTACGTGAATGCCCTTACTCCTGCCGCAGAGCGCTCAGAGGACAACAGGCTTGTTTATGTGCAGACAACAATGAAGGCAGGCGAGGTCCTGGACCGAGCGCTTGCCGGCGAAGGAAAAATGCTGGTCGCCATGGGAAACGAAAGCACATGGCCGATGCCTTGGCTTTTGCGGAACAAGAAAGTGGAATATTACGGGGAAGACGGCCTTGAATCAGCCGAATTCCTGCGCGGGTTTGAAGTGCTTTTTGTTCAAAGGGGCTTCGGGGAAAAGGTTTCGGAAAGAATACCCGAATACGAAAAAATAGAGTTCGATTTGAGGCCAGGAGTGCAGCTGACCGCATTTTTCGCAAAAAATAGCATTTTTCAGCCTTAACTTGTTAACTCCATAAAAGGAAATATTTAAATACTTGTAAGGGGCATATCTATATATTGACTCATCGGGTGGTTGGATTTGAAGACTGTGCTTTATTGTATTGCCGTGCTTTCATGCCTATTTTTTTCAGGCTTTGCTTTCGCATTGCCGAACTGCAACATGGTTTCCTTCGAGCTTTATAATGCGGAGCTCTGGGAAGGCTCAACCGACACTTTTACCTTTGCAGTCAACAATTACGGCAACGAAAGGTTTTACATCGACAAAGTGAACGCCTTTGATTTCGAAGAAGGCATTCTCGTGCAGGAAGAATCCTGGGACGATGTGATCATGCCTGGCGAAAAAGCGCTTGTGATGGTTTCAGTTGAAGCCGACAGCGGCATCGAGGAAAAGGAAAGGGCTGCAAAAATAGAGCTCAGCGGCCGCTTTTTGGGCGGAAAGAAATGCTATTACAAGGACGTGCACGGCGAATTCATGGTCAATGTGCTGAAAGAGCCTGTGCAGAAAATCGAGCCGAGATGCGACGGGTTTTACCTTAACACCCCCGGGGAAAAATACATCAACGGCTCAGGCACAATCAAGTTCTTTGCCTCAAACAAGACAAATTACGCAGCAATCATCACGCTTGAAAGCGACAGCATGGGCATTGATGACAGCGTATTTTTCCTGCCTGCTGGCGAGGAAAAAACATTCACTGCATTCATTGAAAGCGATTATGAAAGCGCCGAACTCGAATACAAGGTCGATGTGAGCGACTGCGGCATTCCAAGCCAGGTGACAACTGTTTATTCGGAAAGCGCCGAGCCGATTCCGGTTCCAAGCGGACTGGAAAGCATGGAAATAGGGCATTCGGTCGCAAAAGACGAAAACGGGTTCCTTGTGACAGTTTCGCTCTATAACCCGAATAACGAAACAGTCACAGGAACGCTTGACGCGGTTGTGCCGCAGGGCTGGACTGTAATAGGCCGGAAAACAGTTTCGGTTGGCCCGCTTTCGGAAAAAGTTGCCGCACTAAGGATCGCGCCTGTGGAAGGCTTCAGCGGCACCTATAACGGGGAAATAACATTTTCGCATGATGGCGTGGAGGAAAGCGTGCCTGTGGAGCTCGCGTCCGGCAACGAAAGCTTTGATTTCGGCGGGACTGCGTTCGCGGTGCTTGGTTCCGGCGCATTCCTTGTCGGCCTTGTGCTGGCGGCGGTAATCCTTATAGTAATGCTTTTCTCAAGCCCTTCAAGGCAGTATTTCGAGCCATGGCTTGAGGAGAAAGAAGCGAAGAAATAAAAGGCTTGGGAAAAAGGGATGGTGAAGGAAACATGAAGAAAATTTTCTTGGCTTCGGTTTTGGCAATAGCATTCCTGGGAATCACTGCAAGCACCTTCGCTTATAGCACCCAGACTTTATGGAAAGCAGGCGATATCGCCAAATTCGCGATTCCGAAAGGTTACGCTGTGGACGCTGCCGGGCTGGAAAATAAAATCAATAAAGACCTTGCTTTTTATAGGAAAAATCCAACACCTGGCTATAAATTCCATTACCGTTATGAGATTTATGCTGAACAGGTTTATGCTGGCCCTTACCCTGCTTTTATGGCCCCGGTAAAAATAGGCAATGTTGATGTCTACGAAGACGTTTATTCGGTTAAAGTCAAAATAGACGGCGGCTGGCTTTTGGTAAAGGCGGACGAGAATACATTTGACTTGCTGTGGACCACGGCTTTTAATAGCAAGCCTAAAGCTGTAAACACAACAAATTACATTGCCGTCAAGAAAGTAGTCAGCAAAAACAGGGCCGCGCCAAAACCCGTTACAACCGCAAAAAAGGCAATAACAGGCACTGTTTCAAAGTACAGAAGCACAAAAACCAGCATAAAAACAGTCGCCAATAAAAGGAAGTAATTAAGGGCACTGCAGCGCGCAACAGGAGTTACCGCTGAAAAGGCAGGTTCGCTTTTCTTCGGCAAAAGGCTTTTAAAGGAATCCTGCGGATATTATTATTGGTGCATAGTACACTGCGCCCTAAACAGTGTTCATAACAGTGTTCAGGTTTCACTCAGGAAAAAAGGGCATAAATGCTGGCATTGGATTTCTTCTTTTATTGCATTCGGTGAATGCAATTTGAGAATTGCAAATTGCAATGTCATCTTTCTCTGTTGTATCGGACAGGGGTTTATAGAATGACAAGAAAACATCAGCCTAGGAGCGGTTCGATTGCGTTTTACCCGAAAAAAAGAGTGAAAGCGGAAAAACCGACAATGAGGGCGTTCAAGCACGAGGGGGAAACAGTTAAAGCGCTCAATTTTTACGGCTACAAGGCCGGAATGACCCATATAATGGGCACAAACCAGCACCAGAAAAGCCCGAGCTTCGGGCAAAAGGTTATGGCGCCTGTCACCCTCATCGAATGCCCGCCGATCAAGGTTGTGGGATTCAGGGCTTACGGCACAGAGCCGTACGGGGATTTTGCGATAAGCGAGGAATGGGCGAAGGAATTGCCGAAGGAAATTTCGAGGACGATTGTGGGAAAAAGCAAAAAGCAGAAAGGGGAAAAGAAAGAAGGCGGAGATGAGAAGGGAAAAACAGGGCTTGAAAAAATAAAGGAAAGCTTTGCATCGAACGAAGTGAAAGAAATCAGGCTTATCGGTTGCCTGCAGCCAGGGCTTACAGGGATCGGCAAGAAAAAGCCGGAGATTGCGGAAATATTTTTGGACGGGAAGCCTGAAAAGCAATTCGAATTTGCACAGCAGGTTTTGGGAAAAGAAATCCTTGCAAAGGATGTTTTCAGTTCCAACGAATTTTTGGACATTTGCGCCATAACAATAGGCAAGGGCTTTTGCGGCGTTGTGAAAAGGGCCGGAGTGAAAACCGACGGCCGCAAGGCAAAAAAAGAGAGGATTGTGGGAAGCATCAGCCCGTGGCACCCCCCGACAGTGATGTTCACTGTTGCAAGGGCAGGCCAGCTCGGTTACCAGAAAAGGACCGAGTTCAACAAAAAACTGCTCAAAATCGATTCCGATTTTTCAATCAACCCGAAAAACGGGTTCAAGCATTACGGCCTTATAAAGAACAATTATATGATTGTCGAGGGCTCCGTGGCTGGGCCTGTGAAGAGATGCATTGAGATGAGGAAAGGCATAAGGCCGAAGCCGCTTGAAAAGTATGTGATTACAGAGGTGGATTTCATTGCCTCAAGAGCATAAGTTTTCAGTGCCGGTTTTCGCCCTTGACGGGAAAAAGCTCAGGGAAGAAAGCCTGCCGGCTGTTTTCTCAGGCATAATAGAACCAGAGCTCATCGAAAGGGCTGTGCTTGCAATCAATTCCGCTAGCAAGCAGCCGCAGGGCGTAATGCCGCACGCAGGAATGAACACTACTGCCGAATACCGCGCAAGCAGGAAACTGCCTGCGAATGTCAGGGGCATGAACATTGAAAGGTCAAGGCTGCCGAGGACAAAGAACCACAGGGCAAAGAATGCGGGAAGGGTTGCAGGCGTGCCGAGGTCTGTAGGCGGCCCGAAAGCGCACCCGCCGAGGGTTGAAAAAAACATTGAGGAAAAAATAAACAAAAAGGAAAAAAGGGCCGCATTGAACAGTGCTGTCGCGGCATCAAGGGAATTTTCGCTTGTTTCGAAAAGGCATTTCTTTGAAAAGGAAATTCCGTTGCCGGTTGTAATCGAGGACAAGTTTGAGGAACTGACAAAAACAAAGGACGTAGTGAAAACCCTTAAAGCGATAGGGATTTCCTCGGACCTTGAAAACGCGAAGAAAAAGACGAGAATGCGCTCCGGGAAAGCGAGAAGGCGCGGGCGCACAAAAAAGGAAAAGAAAAGCATTTTGATCGTCACAGGAAAGAATGCCGCAATATACAAGGCGGCAAGGAACCTGGAGGGCGTCGATATTTCGCCTTTCGATAAATTGAGTGCGGCGCTCCTGGCGCCGGGCGGAATGCCTGGAAGGCTCACTGTGTTCACTGAAAGCGCGCTTGCAGGAATGAAGAAGTGGTAAAAATGGGAAAACCGACAGGGAAAAGGGCGAAGGCCGAAAGGGCTGAAAAATACAAGGACATAATTCTGTATCCGCTTATAACGGAAAAAGCAGTCGACTCCATCGAGAAGGACAACAAGATTGCGTTCATTGTGGGCAAAAAGGCCACAAAGCCGGAAATAAAAAACCAGATAGAGAAGGAATTTAATGTGAAAGTGGAAAGCGTGAATGTTTTGAACGACATGAAAGGAAGGAAAAGGGCGATTGTCAAAATCGCAAAGGAATTCAAGGCAAACGACATCGCCATGAAACTCGGAGTAATATAACGGTGACTTGAATGGGAAAGCGTATTGAGGTTCAGCGCAGGGGAAAAGGCGGCCCGGTCTGGACTGCCAGGCAGAAGGGAAGGCCTTCAAGCTATCCGGGCATAGAAAAGGGAAAAGACCGTGAAAAAGGCCAGATAATAGAATTCTCGAAAGAAATCGCAAGGAATGCATTGCTGGCAAGGATTTTGATGGACGCAGACAGGGAATTTTATGTTGTTGCCGCTGAAGGCGTGTTTTTGGGGCAGGAAATAGAGATGGGAAGCAAGGCAGACCTGAAAATAGGCAATGTATTGCCGCTTTCGGCCATTCCCGAAGGATGCCCTATATTCAATATCGAGCTGAGGCCAGGCGACGGCGGCAAGCTCGTAAAGTCGACAGGAAATTATTCTTTGCTTGTTTCAAAGACAGGGAAGTTTGCCGGCATAAGATTGCCTTCAGGCCAAACAAAGGAAGTGCTTGCGGATTGCAGGGCGACCATAGGCAATGTTGCCTGCGGCGAGCGCTCGGAAAAGCCGTTTATCAAGGCAGGCGCAAAATACCATTACATGAGGGCAAAAAGCAGGCCTTGGCCTGTCGTCAGGGGAGTCGCAAAGAACGCTGTCGACCATCCTTTCGGTGGGGCACAGCACCACGCCGGAAAGAGCAAAAGCGTTTCAAGGAATGCCCCTCCGGGAAGAAAGGTCGGTGCGATTGCTTCAAGCCGCACAGGAAGAAGGAAGAAGTGAATAGGAAAAGGGATGTGAATGGCTAAAACAAGTACCACTTACAGGGGAAAAACAGTAGAAGAGCTGAAAAAAATGGGCAACGAGGAGTTCGCCAAGCTCTTAACTTCAAGGGCCAGAAGGACCTTGCTGCACGGCGTAAACAAGCCGTTGGACAAGAAAATAGACGAGGCCGTAAGGCTCAAGCAGGCAAACAAAATTATCAGGACACACGACAGGGACGCGATTGTGACCCCGAAAATGATAGGGGTGAAATTGGGCGTGCATTCAGGCAACCAGTTCCAGCAGGTTGAAATCACGCTTGACATGCTCGGCCATAAACTCGGAGAGCTTGCGCTTACAAGGAAGAGATTGAGGCACGGAAAGGCAGGCGTCGGTGCGACAAAGTCGAGCACAGCAATCACGGCGAGAGGGTAAAATGGTTAAGGAAAAATACCAGGCAGAGGCGACAAGGGACGATATTACAGCGAAAGCAATGCTCAAGAACAGGCCTGTAAGCCTGAAATATTCAACGGAAATCTGCAACCGGATAAAAGGCATCCCGGTAAGGAAAGCCGAAAGGTTTTTGGGCAACATTATTTTGCATAAGGAATTCCTGCCGCTTGTGAGATACCACAAAAAGGTGCCGCACAGGAAAGGGCAGAGCGTTGCAGGCATGAAGGCAGGCCGCTATCCCGAAAACACTTGCAAGGCATTCCTTGAACTAATAAGCTATGCGAAGGCGAACGCGGAAAACAAGGGATTGGACGCAGACAAGCTCCTGGTAAGGCATTGCTTTGCCTGCAAGGGGTTCAGGAGATTCAAGATGCAGCCCAAGGGAAAAATCGCGGGCAAAAGGAGAAAGGCAAAATCAGCACACTTGGAAATAATATTGCAAGAGGTCGCATCGATATGATCGAGCGTTATTTCATCGAACAGGGACTGAAAAAAATAAGGCTTGAGGATTATTTCAAAAAGGAATTGGACAGGGCCGGATTCACGGAAATGAAAATCCAGAAAACCCCGCTTGTCACGAAAATCACCCTCAGGGTTGCAAAGCCGGGGCTTGCAA
>JAZDDY010000038.1:0-4416 GCA_043809265.1 Candidatus Iainarchaeum sp. | reverse complement strand
CTCCCCCCTGACAGCGCTTTTTTTTTGCCTGGAAGGTAAGGGGAAAAGATTTCGATGCAGTGATTTCCAACACGCCTGAAGCGGCCTTCGATTCTGTGATTGCGCGCTTTTTCTGCCTCAAAAAATACAAGGTGGTTGTGCACATGCACGGCCTTGACAAGGCGGTCAGGGAGGAATGGAAAAAGGAAATCAAGGCAGGAGGGGCAAAATACAGCATAGGAACTGACCTTTACCTGCGCGCTTCCATTTTCAAGGCGTGGTTTGCGATGAGGATGGCGGATGCGTTCACCTGCGTTTCGCACGAGGTGCAAAGGCAGGCGGGGAAATTTTACGGCGTGAAAGCGGAAGTTGTGCCGAATTCAGTTGACTGTAAGGAATTCAAAAAATTTGACAGGAAAAAAGCAAGGAAGGAACTGAGTTTCGATGAAAAGGATTTTATTGTGCTTTTTGTAGGGAACGCCGAATGGGTGAAAGGATTGCGCTATCTTGTGGACGCGGTAAAGGGGATTCCTGATTCGAAGCTTTCTATTGTAGGGCTGAATGAAACAGGATGGATAAGGGAAGCTCTTGGGAAAAGGGTTTCTTTTGCCGGATATGTGCCCCACAAGGAACTTTCAAAATATTATTCCGCCGCAGATGTGCTGTGCGTTCCTTCGGTGTACGAGGCCTTCGGCTTAATGTATGCGGAAGCGCAGTGCTTCGGGATTCCATGCATCGGCTCGAGAGGAACTGGCGCCGAGGAAGTCATCGGGGAAGGTGTGAATGGTTTTCTTGCGGAAAAAAGGGATTCGGAAGGAATCGAAAATGCGCTTTCCAAAATAATGAATGCCGCAGCCAGGAAAAGGCTTTCAGGGAACGCGCTTAAACAAGCAGGCCTGTTTTCCGCAGAAAAAAGCGCAAGCACAATGCTGAAAATATGCAATTCCTTTAAATGATTCAGAGAATGCCTTCGATTTCTTCCAGCACCTTTTTGCCGATTTTTTCATGGGAAAAAGATTTTGAGGCTTCAAGGGCTTTCTTTCCGAGTTTGCCGAGTTTTTCAGACCCGATAAGCGCCGAGGTTTTTTTCGCAAATTCTTTCCATGAACCGGAAACTATGCCGATGCCTTGCCCCTCGATAAATTCTTTTGAATAGCATTCCGGGTCGCATTTGCAGCTGACAGGCAGGCCGCAGGCCATATACTCCTTCACCTTGTTTGAGACCACATAATTGAGTTTTTCAGGGATTATATTAAGGCCGATATCCGCGGCCGAAAGATATCTGAAAAGCTCTCCGTGCTGGACATTGAACATTATTTTCACGTTTTTTCCGGCTCCGCCTTTTTCCACTGCTTCCCTTATTTTTTCGAACATTTGCTCTGGGTCGAAAGCGCTTTTCGAAAGGGCCAGGAGAAGGAACGCATTTTTTTCCTTTAGCATCCAGGAAATTTTTTCAACCATTGTTTCGATGCCGACCCATGCCCCGCCCACATAAACAAGCATCGGCCTTTTTCCTATGCCAAGCTCTTTTCGGACTTCTTTGCCTGCCTTCAGGTCCTTCCTGAATGCGTTTGTGTCGGCGCTGTGCTCGATTATTCTTATTTTTCCCTTGCTGACGCCGAGCGCCTCGATTTCCCAGGCAACTGCAGGCGAAATCGCGAATATTTTTTTAGAAAGAGAATAAGCGGTTTTTTCGAATTTTTTCTGGAGTCTCCATTTCAGCGACCCTTCATCCAGGATGCCGAGCGTCACCTTTGCCTTGACCCACGGGTCCCTTGCATCCGCTATCGCCGGAAAGCCCAGGATTTTTGAAAAAAGCGCAGTGTCAAAAATTGCCTGTGCAGGCGGCCCTGATGCGATCGCAAGCGCCGGTTTTTCCTTCCTCAATGCATTAAAAAGCCCGATTTTGCCTTTGAAGCGCAAAACTTCCCCGGTTTCCTTTACGTCGGGCTTTTGCGGCGCAAGAACCTTTATCTCAAAGCCATTGCCTTCAAGCACCCTGCGGAAAAAATCTATCCTTGCTATTGGCGCTCCGGTCTCAGGCTCCGCATAAGGAAAAACCAGGGCTATTTTTTTGCTTTTCATCTGCCTACTCCCTTGTAGAGTATGCCGGCTTTTTCGAAAGCCTTCCTTTTAAGGCAGTTCCTTGTGTCTATTAGGATTTTCAGGCCGTGCTTTTTTGCAAATGCCGGGCTCAGGGTTTTCACTATGCCTTTATGGTTTGTACCGACAATCACTGCGTCGCAGCCCACGACCGCATCTTCGATCGAATTCGCGCAGCCGCTGATTTTAATGAACGGGTCGAAAGCATTCACCTTCGCCCCGCGTTTCTTCAATAGGGCGAGGATGCTGAGCGAAGGGCTTTCCCTCAAATCATCGATTTCCGGCTTGTATGCAAGGCCAAGCAGGGCGATTTTCGAGCCTTTCAACCCACTGCCCTTTTTTTCCAGCGCTTTTTCCAGCAGGCTTACGCAGTATGCCGGCATCGAATCGTTTATTTTCCTTGCGAGGAGCAGGAATTCGTGCTCGAAGCCTGCGCGCCTTGCACTCTCTATGAGGTAATATGGGTCCTTTGGGATGCAATGGCCTCCGACTCCCGGGCCTGGATAGAACGGCATGAAGCCGAAAGGCTTTGTTTTTGCGCCCTCTATAACGCTGGTGATATTGATGCCCATCTTGTCGAAGGATTTGGCCAATTCGTTCACAAACGCAATGTTTATGTCGCGGAAGGAGTTTTCATAAACTTTCACTGCTTCGGCTTCCCTCGGCGAATCAAGCATTTTTATTTCGGATTCAAGGATTTTCCTGTAAAAGCCTGTTGCCCTTGCAGCGTCTTTCCCTGTGATGCCGCCAAGCACCCTCGGGATTTTCTCCAGGGTCCATTTCCTGTTGCCGGGGTCAATTCTTTCAGGGCAGTGCGCAAGGAAAAAATCCTCCCCTGCCTTCAGCCCGTTTTTTTCAAGCAATGGCTTCACAAACTCCTCGGTTGTCCCTGGAAAAATAGTCGATTCGATTATCACGAGCATTCCCTTTTCAAGGAACCCCGAAAGGGTTTTGCATGCGCTTTCCACAAATTTCAGGTCAGGCCTGTGGTCTTTGGACGGAGTCGGCACAGCGATTATCGCCACATCGGCGCCTTCCAGCGCCTCTCCCGGGCTTGTGGTGGCGAAGATTCTGCCTTTAAGTTTTTTGACTTTTTTTTCCAGATCGCTGTCCTTGAGCGGGCTCAACCCTTTGTTGATTTTTTCAGCCTTGCCTTTGTCCACCTCAAGGCCCCTTACTTCAAGGCCTTTTTCGGCGCAAAGGCAGGCGAGCGGCAGGCCGACATAGCCGAGGCCGATTATAGTGACTTTTGTTTTTTTCATTTTTTCACGCACCTGAAAACCACGACCTTGCAGAGCGGCGCAAAAAATCCTGACGAAACCCCCCTGCTGAGCGGGGTCGGGGCGATGCCTGTTGCCCCTGTTATTTCAAAGCCGCTTTCTTCGAGCATTTTTTTCATCCTGAAATAGCCTATCGGCTCGAAAATCTGCCAGTCCATGGCTTTCCTGATTTTGTATTTGTAAATATACCAAAGACCGTACCAGCCGAAGTAATTCCTGAAGCTTACCACAAAAAGGCCGCCTTTTTTGAGAATGCGGCCTGTTTCCTTCAGTACACCCGCCTGCTCTGGAAGGCCCTCAAGCTTCTGGAAGCAGACGGCACCTTCAAATGAATTGTCCTTTGCAGGAATTTTGAGGCTGTCGGAGACAAGGAATTCTGTTTTTTGCCTGATTTTGAAGAATTCAAGCCTGCGCCCCAAAAACTTTTCGACCTGCGTCGAAATGTCAAAGAAGGAAAATGTCCTGAAGGATTTTTTTCCCAGGAAGGCGACAGTATGGGTGCCTGCATAAGGCAGAATCTCGATGCCTTCATTCACGTCGAACATTCCTGCAATTTCATCTATTTCCTTTTTGAAATCCTTCGGGTTGCCTGCCGGGTAAACTCCGGGAATTTTCGGGGAAGTGTGGAGTATGGAAGCATTCCAATAATATTTGAGCTGCGCAAAAGACCAGTTTTTAGGCGAATAATTACCGGGAAGGCATTTTTCAGAGCCGAAAGAAAAAGCATCCTCGCACCTTATCTCATCCAACGGCCTTCTCTTCGGCGCGTTCGGAGCCTCATCGGCATAGCCAAGCAGGACATAAGAGGCAATCCAGTAGTTTTCCGGAATGTGCAGGATTTCCCTTATCTTTTTTTCATCTGTCAGGCCCGTGCCGACCCAGAGCGCCGCAACGCCTTTCTCGTGCGCGGCAAGCAGCAGGTTCTGGATTGCCGCCGCTGCGCTCATAATGTCGCTCTGGTAATAGGTCAGGTAATTTTTCTGGTAAAGCACAAGAATTGCCTTGTCGCATTTTGTGAGAAGCGGGGTCGATTTTGTTTCCTTTACAAGCCTTT
>JAZDDY010000037.1:0-8314 GCA_043809265.1 Candidatus Iainarchaeum sp. | reverse complement strand
TGGCAGACAATGAGTTATTCTTCTTCTGCCGGGATATGCGGGGTTACGGATTTCAATAAGACTTACACAAAGAGTTACGGTTACACTTTCTGCCCGCAGGAAGGAATCTACGACATAAGGGTGAAATCGAATTCGCAGGGCAGCACCTATTTTTCCGAGGGAAGTGATTGGGTGACAGGCTTTTACACAGTGAACTGGGACACGGATGCGAACTGGTGCGCGTGCAAGGGCGGCACATTTATCAGCGCGTGGACAGGTGGCACTTCAAAATGCTGCGGCGACGACGGCGCAAGCGACAACGTGTGCGTTGCAGGCGGCGCTTCATGTGTTAACGGAGTGTATTCTGCGAGCCACTGCAATGACGGCGTGCAAAACTGCGACGAAACAAAGACAGACTGCGGCGGCGCAGATTGCGGCCTTTGCGCTTCCGCATCAGTTACCGCGCCGAACGCAGCCGGCTATATAACCGGAACCTATTCAATACAATTCAGCGCCATAAACGGCCAAAGCAACGAAACCCACGCAAAGCTCGCGTATTCGGCGAACAGGCTCGGCTTCCAGAACACTATTGTTGCCGACATGCACTTGGAAAATTATTCCGCCACCCCAGGCCTCAGCTGTGCCGACACAGATTTCCACGACTGGACTTCCTGCACTTATTCCTGGAACACTACAGCCATCACGGACGGCAACTATTATGTGGACGTCAATGTCTGGACTTCAGGCGGCTCTGACGCGCAAGACTCAAGCGATGTTTCATTCTTTATTGACAACAACCCACCCTTCACTTCAAACAACGCGCCTTCCGGCTGGCAGACAACCGATGTGAACGTGAACCTGAAATGCACGGATTCCCCTGGCTCAGGCTGCCTTGAAACAACCTGGCGCATCGACCAGGACTTCTGGCAGAAAAAAAGCGGCAGCATTGCCTCGCTGTGGTGGAATTCAAGCTGGCTTTACAGGAATCTCATCTCCTTCAACAATTCAGGCAAAGCCGCACAAGCCAACTATTCCGCGCTCATAAGGCTCGATATTAATAATTTCAATTTCAGCCTTGCAAAAAGCAACGGCGCAGACCTGCGCTTTGTGAAATCAGACAATAACACCCTGCTCGATTATTTCTTCGACAGGTACGACAGCACCGCAAAGATTGCGACAATCTGGGTGAAGATTCCAACCCTGCTGGCGGATTCGAATTCGACCTACATTTACATGTATTACGGGAATGCAGCCGCAAGCGATGCACAGGCAAGCAATTGGTTCCCTTGACCTGAACCCAAAAAGGCATTTAAACCCTTTAATGCCTATTTTTTGCAATGGCTAAAATATTGAAAGGGCAGACAATCGAGTGCCTTGAGCAAAAAATCCGGGATGGACTCAAGGAATTAAATGAAAGCATTGGCGAAGAGCTTGGCTTTGGCAAGCCCCCTTTCCGCAATGCACTCGAATCCGTTGCCTTCATGTCCGGCCTGAAACCTGCAATCGCTTTCAGGATTCCTTATGATCGTGCGCGGTTTTTGGAGATAAAGGAATTCTGCGACAGGAACGATTTTTTCATCAGGCACACCGCGGCCAAATTTGTCATAAACAGCAATACGGATTACACAAAAATTTTGCCACTCGGAAGCGAAAAAAAAGGCGAAATTTACGTGTGCATTTCAAGGGAAAAGGAAAGAACGTTGGAAGCGGCGAAATCTTTTGCCAGGGATGTCGTGGTTTTCGGCAGGGCAATGGGCTATCCCGAATGCTGCCTTGATTTCGGTGCAAGCCTGAGCAACAATGTGGGCAACGAGGAAAAAGAGCGGAATGATTTTGTGTGGTCAAGGGCAAGGAACCGCTCTTACAGGAATTCAAAAAAATTTTCACGGCTTCTCAACACCTTTTCAGGATTTTCGTTGATTCCGCACGTCCCCTGCCATCTGGACTGCCCTGAAAGCAAAAAATACGCGAAAAAAATGCTTGCCCTGATAAGGAGCCATGACCGCACGCTCGCCAAGGACCTCCTGCTTTACCTGAAACTGCCGAGCCTTTTTTGGAATTACTGCGATTTTATCCTGCTCGATGGCGTGGAAAAAAAAGGCAGACTGCATTATTCCGCGCTGGAACTCTCAGCGGAATCTCCTCAAGTTTTCAGCCTGGCACCGGATTACAGGGCTGCCCTCAGGGCGAAAAAGATTTACGGTTTTTTGAAAAAAGGGGACAGCTTGAAGGATTCAAGGCTTGTTCTTGAAATATTTAAAAATTCCGGCAAAATCAGGGAAGTGCCAAAGGAAAAGGAATTCGAATTCTTTCTTGCAAATCCGCAGAAAAGGAAAATCACATTTTAGCGGTTGCCCTCGGCATTCACTGCTTTTTCAGTGTCACTGAATCAGAGGGGTTGGTCATTTCCGTTTCATAGCATCTCTCACAGCACCACTTCAATTTTAAGGGCCTTGAGCCGTCAACACTGGCGCAGTCGGTCGTTTTCGCCCCCGCTGTCTGCTGCGGCAATAACTGTTCGCTTATGCCTGCAATGTCCTGGCCGTTGCGCGTCGGAATCGTGATTTCCGCGGAAATTATTGTTTTTGTGCCGTCGTTATAGAATGGAATGCTGAGTTTTCCTTCAACGCACTCGTTTTTGCCGTATTCGAGCACACAGCCGTCCTTTATGGCTTCTTCAAGCGGAAGGGCAGGGCCGCCAAAGGCCCCCGTTATGTATAAGAAAATCCCGTATGTTGCCACAAAAGCGAGGAAAAGCGCCGGCATCAGGTATTTGCTTTTTATTTCCATTTTCCCAAGACCGATTTATTGTTTGTCAGATATCTATTTATCCTTTTTCAAACCCTCTCCTATTTATGGTTGACTGCCTCGACTTGAAGCTCGGCTTTGCCTGCAACAACAACTGCCTGAGCTGCCCGCAGGCGCATCGCAGGCATCTTGGCGACATGGGCACAGAACAGGCAAAAGAACAGATTCTTGCAGGCCGAAAGGACGGTGCGACAGACCTTGTCCTTACAGGCGGCGAACCCACTGTGAGACAAGACCTGATTGAATTGGTGAGGTTCGCAAGGGAAAATGGCTATGAAAAGGTCCAGGTCCAGACAAATGCAAGAATGCTTTCCTACAAGTCATTGGCTGCCAAGCTGGTTGATGCCGGAATAACCGAATTCTGTGTGGGACTGCATTCCGACACAGCCGAAATACAGGAATTCCTCACCCAATCGCCCGGTTCCTTCAGTCAAACAATCGCAGGCATAAGAAATCTTGTCGGATTGGGCCAGCAGGTCACAATCAATTCAGTAATCCACAAGCTGGATTTCGAAAGGCTGCCAAAGAGGGCGGAACTGGCTGTAGATTTGGGAGTGCAGCAATTCCAGCTTGCATTCATCCACTGCGCTGGCAACGCCCTGAAAAATATTGATTTGCTTTTGCCGCGCAAATCCGAAGTGAAGCCTTATGTCCACAAAGCGCTGGATATTGCAATCGGAGCCGGCATCAGGGCAATGGTCGAAGCCTATCCCTATTGTTTCATGGAAGGCTACGAAAAATACTGCTCCGAACTTTATATGCCGTCCGCAGAGATAAGGGATGCAGAAGGTGTAGTTGAAGACTTTGGGAAAGTGAGGGTGGAATCAGGAAAAGCAAAAGGGCCGAATTGCCCGAAGTGCAGTTTTTTCAAGGTGTGCGAGGGGCCGTGGAAAGAATACCCTGAAAAATTCGGCTGGAGCGAGTTTGTGCCGGTGAAAGGCAAAAAGGTTGCAAGGGCAGGCCCAGGAAAAAAATCGCGTTAATTCAAAAACCAGCTTCATGCAAGCTTTACTCTCCGCCGCCGAGCAGGTAACCGTAGTGCGCAAACAACTGGTTTTTGAGTTCGCCTGCTTTTTCAGGATGTTCAGCGGCAATGTTTTTCTGCCCGAACTTGTCATTGTTCAGGTTGTAGAGCGCGACTTCGTCTGTTCCAAGGGTGTAATCAAGCCTCCAGCCGTCGGCTGTTTCAATTGAAAGTATTTTTTCTGTCATGCGCTGGCGGTAATTGTAGGCGTCAGGGAACTCATAGTCCGGATTGAAGGCATCGAAATAGTTGAAGACCGGGAAAGCGTAATCCGGGTTTTCTTTCAGCGCTTCAAAGAAATTTGTCCCGTCCATTTCTTGTTTTACATTGCTGTCAGCCTCCAGGCCGAGCAGGTCGATGACAGTCGGAGTGAAGTCCACAAGCCTCACCCTTTCCTTGACCCTCACGCCCTCTTCCTGCCCTGGAAACCTTATCGCCAAAGGAACGTGCAACAACTCTTCATACATGCCGTAAGCGTGGTCGTATTGGTTGTGCTCGTAGAATCCTTCGCCGTGGTCCGAATGGATGACAATTATTGAGCTGTCGAGAAGCCCTTCTTTTTTGAGGTCAGCAATAAACCTGCCGAAGAATTCGTCGCCTTCCCTGATATATCCGTCGTACAATGCGACAAGGTGGTCGTGGCTCGGCATTTTTTCACCGCGCACTTTAACGGATTGCATCAGGTAGTTTTCAAGGAGCGAGTCGTTGACATCCTCGAGTTTCTGTCCTTCGGCAAGCACCCAGAAAAGCGTGCTGGCATCGACCTTTTCTTTTCCCTGCTGGATTCTTTTGGCGTTCTCTTGCTGCCAAAGCGCATAGAATTCATCCTTTGTTTTCGGCATATTGCCGCTGTAATCCGGGTCGAACATCGTGTCATACGGTTTCTTTGGAAGGTATGCTTCGTGCGCTGACCTGAGCTGGACTAGAAGGAATAATTTTTCGCCCTTGTTTTTCCTGACCCAGCCCATTAGTTCGTTTTCATAGCCTATTTTGGCTCCCTCCAGCTCATATTTTTCAAAGCCCTGCTGCAGGCCGTAAGACTTGTAAAAGGTGTTGTTTTCAGTGAAAGCAGCGGTCTTATAGCCGTTTTCAGCCATTATTTCCGGAAGCATTTTGAGATAGTCTGGAACAGGGAATCCGCGGATGCCAATTTTTTCAGGGAACCGCCCGGTGAAAAAAGCGGCAAAGCTCATCGGGGTCCAGCAGCCCTGAGACCTGGCGTTTTCGAAAACATAGGCGTTTTCAACAAACCTGTCAAGGTTGGGCGTGGTGTTGCGGTAGTAACCGAGAAAGCCGATATGGTCTGCTCTCGTGGATTCAAAGGACAAAATTATCAGGTTTTTTCCCCGGAACGAGCCTGGCAGCGGCGCTTCCATCGCTTGTTCTGCAGGAATTGCGGTTGAAGCAAGCCATGCCGCCAGGAGGACCGCAGACAAAACAATCGCAGCAATTTTCCAGTATTTCAAGGCTTTCACCCCAAACATTCCCCGGATAACACTATTTGTTCGGCTTCGGAGCCTTTTCCTAAACCAATCTTGGAAAATGCTTCGAGCTCGAATAGGTTCCCTTTTTCTTTACAATAACGGAATGCCCTCGCAGAATTGTAAACCGCAGAATCCGCCGAACATACGCCGTACGCAAGGCGGGCGCTTGCCAGGGCTTTTATCAGGAGAACGTTCCAGCCATCGCCGGTGATTTGTTTTACTTCCGGGATAAATTCAGACGGGCATTCTATTTCCCTGGTTATCCTGCCTGGGTAGGACACAGTCCATTTCCCGAACATCGAGAGCAGGAGAGCCTTTTTGTCTTCCACAAGTTTGGCGGCGCCTTCTTTTGAGAGGCCTTTGAAAACCCTTGCCCGAAATTCCATTTCCTGCCCTGAGCCTGTGATTGTCCGAATCCCTGCAATTTCCAAATCGTTTTTGATATCAAAGCCTTCGGTTCCTTTGACGGAAAATCCTTCCATGGCCAGCCTTGCATGGATGCTTTCTTCCCCGGTCTTTTCCTGGAAAGGCAAGGAAAGGATCAGCCCTGCCGCTGCAAGGACAGCAAAGGCGGCAAGCAGGGCAATTTGCAGGCGTTTCATCAGAACTTATTGGCATGGAACCATTTAATAGTTTTTCCAAATTAATGGTTAAAGGCATGGACCGCGATGTTTCAGTCATCATTCCAACCCTCAACGAGGAAGGCAGCATTCGCCGTGTGCTGGACGCTGTCCTGCCTGCTGTCGGCGAGACCATTGTTGTAGACGGCCATTCCAGCGACAGAACTGCAGAAATAGCCAGGGCTGCCGGCGCAAAAGTTTTTTTTGACTCAAAAGGAAAGGGTTCGGCGCTCAGGAAAGGAATGGCGCTGTCAAAGGGCAAAATTATTATCATGATGGACGCAGACGGCTCACACCGCCTGGAAGAATTGTCAGGCATGATCTCTTCAATCCGTTCAGGCTTTGACGCCTGCTTCGGCTCGCGTTTCATGCAGGGCGGCGGCACAGGCGACATGACCATGTTCAGGAAAGCAGGAAACAAGTTTTTTGTTTTCTTGGTAAACCTTTTCTGGGGATCCTCTTATTCAGACCTGTGCTATGGCTATAGGGGCTTTTCAAGGAACGCCCTGCAACGGCTTAAACTCAACTGCGACGGTTTTGGAATTGAAACCGAGATTTCAATCCAGTGCGCCAAAAAGGGGCTGAAGGTAATTGAAATTCCAAGCTATGAGAAGCCAAGGGAATGCGGGAAGGGAAAATTGAGGACCGCGCAGGACGGCTTCAAAATATTCAAAACCATTATGGGGGAATTGCTTGCCTGACCGCGTTTTCATGGGGCTAGCAAAAAAGGCGGCGCTGGCTGGGGCGCTTGCCAGGCCAAACCTTGGAATTTCGGGAAAGCCGTACAAGCTCATTTATGCGGTGACCTACAAGTGCAACATGAAATGCAAGCAATGCCTTATCTGGAAAAAAAAACCGCGGAACGAACTTTCCCTCGGCGAAATCGAGTCTTTTTTCCGGAATTCGCAGGGCTTGTGCTGGGTGGATTTGACCGGAGGCGAGCCGGCGCTCAGAAAAGACATTTTTGAAATCATTCCCGCAATTTTTGAAAACTCAAAAAAACTCTCAATGTTCCATTTTCCAACCAACGGCTTTCTCACCGACAGAATTTACCAAATGGCGCTTGAATCCCTCAAATTCCGGCCGGAGAAATTTGCGGTCACGATTTCCCTTGACGGCCCGGAAACGCTGCACGACCGGCTGCACGGAAGGAAAAATTCATGGCAGCACGCTGTCTCCACATACAAGTTGCTTTCCTCGATAAAGCAAAAAGGCTTTGAGGTAAAGTTTGCCTATACTGCTTCCAACCATAATGCCGGAATGCTTGCCGAAACATTCCTGGCGCTTAGGGAAGAAGTGCCGGAATTGCGGCCTGAAGACATGCACTTCAACCTTGCCCATTTTTCCAAGCACTATTACGGGAATTCAGGGCTTGAAGAGAAACTTGACGCAGGAAAAATATCGAGAGACATCGCATTTTTGCGCAAGAGCCCTGGCAGCCTCGGAGTTACGCGTCTTTTCGGCCAAAAATATCTTTCATTGGCAGGCCCCTATCTCGCAAGCGGCATTACCCCTGTTCCTTGCACCGCACTTTCAAGCTTTTTTTTCATGGCGCCTGACGGAAGCGTTTTTCCCTGCACTATTTTCGGCGAATGTCTTGGCAACATCAGAGACCACGGCTTTTCCACGGAAAGGCTTTTCGGGCGCGCCAAGTACGGTGTTGCCTTGAAAAAAATCAGGGAAGGCAACTGCCCGCAGTGCTGGTCTCCCTGCCAGGCATACCCGAGCCTGGCCGGCAGCATTCCAAGGCTCTTAACCTGAAGCTATTCCTTTTTTCTGGTCAGCAGCCAAGGCTGAAATCTGGCCAAATTTGGCTAATCATCTTGGGCGGCGCTATTCTTTTTTCTAGTCAGCAGGAAGAAGGAATATTCATCTGAAAGCACGGCGGTTTTTGCAAGCAGTTCGAAAGAATAGTATTTTTTCAGTTCCAGTTCATAACCTTCGCTTGCTTCAGGCTGCAAATACCACCAGTAATCCTTGAACAAAACCGCTTTATCAGGCCAGCCTGCCGGATTTTGCAGGAAAAGCTGGGGGGTGACCGCGGGTTTTTTTATAGTGGCAATAATCGAATGCGGGGACATTGTTATCACCGGCGAGCCTTCCGGAATTTTTTCCTTCACCGAAACTATCATTTCATGCATCGGCTGGTTGTGATGGGTGTGCACAATGAATTGCGCTGACGGCGCAAGGCTCAGCATAAAGGCCGCCGCCAATGCCAAAGCAGCAAGCCCCCAGTGCTTTTTTGGCAAGGATTCGATTGCACGGCTTGCGCCGTAACCGGCAAGGCCGACTAGGGGAATGTAGAGGGCAAGGCTGAATCTGTAGGAGTCCCGTGATTGGGGGAAAACTCCGGCGTAATGCGAAGAATATAAGGCCAGCATTGCGAAAAAAAACAAGCA